>NZ_JBXASN010000007.1:0-289967 GCF_058809335.1 Ancylobacter sp. GW821-FHT10E12
ATCCTCCACGCTACGAAGGAACCCGACATGCTCCGATTTTGCACCACGCCAATACTGTGCAGGGACCGGACGGTTACGAAGGAGCGGAGGGCAAGATAAAGGAAACCGGCACTACGTCGGCCGGATTTCTGAAATTGTTGTTGTCTGCACCCTGGTTAGGGTCGCCGCTCGCGGCACCATGCTTTTGGACCCCGCGTGCCGCGACTTGGCGCAACGCCTTGGCTTTGCTGGGTTTCGACCGGCACCATGGCCGCCGAACGCCCGATTTTCTTGAGTTTTGGCCGGAGGCGCATCCATGAGCGCCGACGACGAAAACCGCTTCCGGCCGAAGCCCGGCCGCATCAGATCCGACGCGCGGCCGGGGAAGACCAAGAGCTTTTTCAGCCAGGCCAAGAAGATCGCCCGGCAGCATAGCGCCAGCCCTTCCAGATCGTCGCCGCGTTCAGCACAGCGCCCAGGCAAAAGCCCGACCGGCAAGAGCGCCAAAGCCTCGCGTTCGACCAAGGGGCCTGGCGTGCAACGCGGGCGCGGTGCGGCCTTCGTTCGCGCCCGCACTCTGTCGGGTGGCTGGCGACACAGCGCGCCCGGAATGCGGCGCGTCGTCGTCAAGACCCGTTACGTCCAGAACGCCGACAGGAACGGCAAGTCCGCCGCCCATCTGCGCTATATCCAGCGGGACGGCACATCGCGCGACGGCGAGCGCGGCCAGCTTTATTCGGCGACCGAGGATCGCGCCGATGGCGACGCCTTCGTTGAGCGCGGCAAGGACGATGAGCGCCAGTTCCGATTCATCATCTCGGCGGAAGACGGCGCGGACCTGACCGACCTGACCGCACACACTCGCGACCTGATGAAGCAGATCGAGGCTGACCTTGGCACGAAACTCGATTGGGTCGCGGTCAATCACTACAACACCGGCCATCCCCATGTGCATGTCATCGTCCGGGGCAAGGACGACCTGGGCGAGAATCTTGTCATCAACGGCGACTATCTCGCCAACGGAATCCGCGAGCGCGCCAGCGAGCTAACGACGCTGGAGCTAGGCCCCATGACCGAGATCGAGCAGAGCCGCAAGCTATCGGCCGAAATCGACCAGGACCGTTTCACCCGTATCGACCGGGCGATGACCGAGGAAGCGGACGAACGGTTCCTCGACCTTCGCCATGAGCCGGACGAACCGCGCCGCCAGTTCAACCGGACCCTGCGCCTGCGCCGGCTCGCCAAGCTGGAGAAGATGGGGCTGGCGATCGAGCACGCGCCGGGCGTCTGGGAAATGAGCGAGCGGATGGAACCGACCTTGCGCGAGATGGGCGAGCGCGGCGACATCATTCGCAACATGCACAAGGCGTTGAAGGCGGATGGCTTGGAGCGCGACCCGCTCACGTTCCAAATCCATGACGGGCCGCCCGAGACGCCTATCGTCGGCCGGGTTGTGGACAAATATCTGTCCGACGAGCTGGGCGAGAACCTGACCGTCGTGGTGGACGGGATCGACGGCCGGACGCACCATGTCGCCGGCATCGACCCGGCCCGCGTCGAGGATGCCCGGATCGGCAGCATCGTCGAGATAGGTCCGGCCGACACCACACAGCGGCCATCAGACCGCACCATTGCCGCCATCGCCGAGGACGGCATCTATCGGCCAAGCCGCCATCTGGAGCAGGCGAAGTTCGAGGGCCGCGTTCCAGGCGGCGACTACGAGGGCTATGTAGATGCTCATGTGCGCCGGCTGGAGGCGCTGCGCCGGGCCGGGGTCGTCGAGCGGATCGACGCCGACCAATGGCGCATCCCCGACGATTTCGAGAACCGCGCCGCCGCTTATGAGGCCGGCCGCAACAGGCAGGCCAGCGTTCGCGTCCTTTCGGTGCTCGACCTTGAAAAGCAGATCGGCGCGGATGGCGCGACCTGGCTGGACCGGCGCTTGGTGTCGCTCGATGCATCCGACCTGGCATCGGCTGGCTTCGGCCAGCAGGTGCGCGAGGCGATGGACCAGCGGCGCGAACATCATATCGACCAGGGAGACGCCAGCCGCAGCCGAGACGGCCGAACCTTCTACCGACGCAATCTTCTCGCCACGCTACGCGAGCGCGAGGTTGCCAGCGTCGGCGCGGAGATCGCCGCTAGCAAGGCGCTTCCGTTCCGCGCCGCCACGGATGGCGAGAACGTCAGCGGCAAGTTCACCGGCACCGTGCAGCTAACCAGCGGGAAGTTCGCCGTGGTCGAGCAGAGCCACGAGTTCACCCTTGTTCCGTGGCGGCCGGTCATCGACCGCCAGCTCGGCCGCGAAGTCGCGGGCGTCGTGCAGGGCGGATCGGTGTCTTGGCAGTTGGGACGGCAAAGGGGATTGGGCCTCTAGCTATCCGTGGGACGCCGGAATGAAGTTCTCTCCCATGAAATCCACAAAGGCGCGGAGCTTGGGAGAGAGATGCCGGCTGGAGGGCCAGAGGATGCGGAACGTGACGGAATGTCTGATCTTGTCATCGAGCACGCTCACCAACGATCCAGCGGCAAGCTGGTCACGGATGGCGAAGTCCGGCAGGCAGGCGACACCGAGTCCCTGTTCGGCCAGAAAGATCAGCGGCTCGATGGCGCTGGCGACGGCTGCCGTGGGAATGTCGGCGGACATGGGAGCATCTTTCCCATGCAACGGCCAGTCCTCGATCTTTCCGGTGCTCGGATAGAGATGGCGCAGCCCGCGATGGGCTGACAGATCAGCCGGCGTCTCCGGTGCGCCGCGCTCGACGAAATAGGACGGCGAGCCGACGAGTTTGTAGTAGAATGTGCCGAGTGCGCGCGTCATCAGGCGCGAATCGTTGACCTCGCCCGTCCGCACAACGGCGTCGAAGCCTTCTTCGATCACATCGACCATCCTGTCGGTAAAATCTAGATCGAGTTCGATTTCGGGCCATGCCCGCATGAAGGCGGCGAGCGTCGGCATCATCAGCATCCCCACCAGTGGCAGGCTCACCCGCAGCTTTCCGCGCGGTGCGCCCCTGGTCTGCGATAGTTCCAACTCGGCAGCCTCGATTTCGCAGAAGATGCGTCGGCAGCGTTCGAGGAACAGCGCGCCCTCTGGGGTTAGCGTGACGGTGCGCGTCGAACGATGGAAAAGACGCACGCCGAGCCGTTCTTCAAGTCGCGCCACGGCTTTGCTGATCGCCGACGACGAAACGCCGAGCTTCTGTCCGGCGGTGGTGAAGCTGCGCATCTCCGCTGCCTGGACGAAGGCATTGAGCGAGCCGAGGCTATCCATGGACACAGTTCCATTGATGACAAAAACGTCAGAAGTATTTTGAACTGTAGCCCAGTTCTCCACAAACGGAAACACGTCTAGCTTTTGGACAATGCCGTCATCGGCGGATCGCGCCGGTTCGTTCAGATCGCTCCATCCGCCAGCGGCTTCTCAGACAAGGCTCAGGCGGATCAATGACGACGACGAACACCAGCGAAACCCCTCCTAGCGAACAAGCCGACGTATCTTCCGTCGTGGGCGATAGGCTTCCGTTGGCCGCGCTTCTGGCGCTGGCCATGGCGGCGTTCATCACAATCCTGACCGAAGCCCTGCCGGCTGGGCTGTTGCCGCAGATGGGCGAAAGCCTGGCGGTTTCCGAGGCCCTAGTCGGCCAACTCGTCACCATCTACGCGGTCGGATCGCTCGTCGCAGCCATTCCGCTGACCACCGCCACGCAAGGGTGGCGGCGTCGGCCGCTGTTGCTGATTGCCATCGGCGGCTTCGCTGTCGTCAACACGGTGACGGCTGTTTCAACCAGCTACCCGATCACGCTTGTCGCACGCTTCTTTGCAGGCGTCTTCGCCGGGCTGCTTTGGGCATTGGCCGCCGGCTATGCGGCGCGCATGGTGCCCGAGCATCTGAAAGGCCGCGCCATCGCCGTCGCCATGGCCGGCACGCCCGTAGCGCTGTCGGTCGGTATCCCAGCCGGCACCTTCCTGGGCGCGGCGTTCGGCTGGCGCGTCACCTTCGGCCTCATGAGCCTGCTGACCGTCATCCTCGTCTTTTGGGTAGTCGCCAAGGTGCCGGACTTCCCCGGACAGGCGCGAGGAAAGGGCTTCGCGCTTCGAGCGGTCTTCACCCTGCCGGGTATCCGGCCAGTGCTGTTCGTCACGCTCGCCTATGTGCTCGCCCACAACATTCTCTACACCTACATCGCGCCCTTCCTCGTTCCCGCCGGCATCGCCGACCGCATCGACCTCGTGTTGCTGGTCTTCGGCGTCGCGGCGCTTCTCGGCATCTGGATCGTCGGCGTGCTGATCGACCGATGGCTTCGCGAACTCGTGCTGGCAAGCGCTGCGCTATTTGGTCTTTCCGCGCTGGCGCTCGCCATCGCTGGCACCGTCCCGGCCGTAGTTTATGCGTCTGTCGCTATATGGGGGCTGGCGTTCGGCGGCGCGGCGACGCTGTTCCAGACGGCATCGGCCAAGACGGCGGGCGAAGCGACCGATGTGGCGCAGTCCATGATCGTCACTGTCTGGAACATCGCCATCGCGAGCGGCGGGATCGTCGGCGGCATCCTGCTCGAAACCTTCGGCGTATCCGCCTTCCCGTGGAGCGTGCTGGCGCTGCTCGCCGCCGCGCTGACCGTGGCTTGGTCCGCCCGCACGAACGGCTTTGAACCAATCCGCCACGCCTGAACAAGCCCACTACACGCACACGGAGCCACCTATGTCGCAGTCTGAAACCTTCGCAGATTCCTCTAGCTCGGAAGGCGGCGTTTCTTCGCTGTCCGAACACCTTGATGCTGTCATCGACGCCGCCATCACCGAGAATCGCGTCGTCGGGGCAGTTGTCCTCGTCAGCCGCGACGGCGAGACCGTCTATGCTCGCGCCGCCGGTTTCGCTGATCGCGAGGACGGCAAGCCAATGGAGATCGAGACGCCTTTCCGCCTGTCTTCGGTGTCCAAGGTGTCTGTCTCCGTCGCGGCCATGGTGCTGGTTCGCAAGGGCAAGCTCTCACTCGATGCGCCGGTCACGACATGGTTGCCCGACTTCCGGCCGCCGTCGCCAAACGGCGAAACCCAACCGATCACCATCCGCCATCTTCTTACCCACACGGCCGGACTCGGCTATGGCTTTTTCGAGCCGGCAAACGGACCCTATCATCGGGCCGGGGTATCGGATGGGATGGACTTCTCAGACCTGACGCTGGACGAGAATGTCCGGCGTATCGGTTCGGTCCCGCTGCTGTTCGCCCCCGGCACGGCATGGCACTATTCGCTCTCGACCGATGTGCTGGGAGCCGTGATCGAACGCGCTGCCGGTCTTCCGCTCCCTGAAACGGTGCGCTCCTTCGTGACCAATCCGCTCGGGCTGACCGAAACCGGCTTTGTCATCGCCGATCCCGCGCGTCTGGCCGCTGCCTATACCGGCGAGCCTGCCGGCGTGCGCCGCATGGCCGATCTGGAAATCATCCCGCTTCCGTTCATCGAAGGCTCCGAAGGTCTGCGAATGGCCCCCGGCCGCGCTTTCGATGGAAACGCCTTCCCATCAGGCGGTGCAGGCATGATCGGCTCGGCGGGCGATCTGCTCACACTGCTCGAAACGCTGCGAAACGGCGGCGAACCTCTGCTGTCGGACGGTCTTGTCGAGGAAATGGCGACCGATCACACGCCGGACATGGAGCTTGGACCGTGGCCCGGTCGTGGCTTCGGGCTTGGTTTCACCGTCCTGCGCGATCCAGCCACGGCTGGCCTACCGGAGACACGCGGCACATGGCGGCTGGGCGGAGCCTATGGGCACTCCTGGTTCGTGGACCGGGCAGAGAGGTTGTCCGTCGTTGCCTTCACCAATGCCGGACTTGAAGGACAATCGCCTGGGGGGCGTTTCCCCGACGACATCACTCGGGCGACCTATGCTGGGCTTTGATCCACATGCGGCGGCGGCACTCAGCACCGATGGTTGACCGACAATGGGGAGCGCCTACCTCGCTGGGGTCGCGCATTCCCCTAGCGTCGCTCATCCAAATGCTCGCCGTCGCCGAGCACCTGAACTTCCGTCACGCAGCAAACGCGCTCGGCGTCAGCCTGTCGAGCGTCAGCGCGCGCGTAAAGACGCTGGAGGAAGACCTTGGCGTCCTTCTGTTCGAGCGCCATGCAAGGGGCGTCCGACTGACGGAGGCAGGACGCCTCTTCGTCGAGCGTGTCGCGGCCGGCGTCGATCAACTCGACCATGCCGTTAAGACGGCTGGCATGGCGGCGTCAGGAGAATGCGGCCGCCTGCGCATCGGCGTCCATGCCTTGATCCCTCGCAGCTTCCTCGCGCAATTGCTTCAACGATACAGGGAAGACCATCCCTGCATTGAGATCGAGATCAGGGAAGGCACGGCCCGCGACGCGCTCATGCAACTGCGCGCCGACCGCCTGGATATAGTGTTCGCGGCCGGCACGCCGGAGCTACCCGACTGTCACTCCCGGCCGATATGGAGCGAACCACTCGTCGCCGTTCTGCCGGATCGGCACCAGCTTGCCGGGCGCTCCGCCGTCACCTGGGCCGATCTTGCAGGGGAGACGTTCCTTGTCCGTCATGGTGGCACCGGGCCGCAGGTGCATGACCATATCGTCCTACGCCTTGCTGGGCGCTGGCCCGCTTCCTCTATTCACCGCTTCGACGTGGAGCGCAGCACGTTGCTGTCGATGGTCGGGCAAGGCTTCGGCATCACCATCGTTGGGGCTGCAACATCGTTCCTGACGACCTCCGGTGTCGTCTTCCTTCCCATCGCGGACGAGTCGGAGCCGGTTCCTTTCTCGGCGGTATGGTCGCCGTTCAATCGTAGCACCGCGCTACGAAACCTTCTCACCCTCGCAAACGAATTGCGGCCGTCGATCCAGGCGAACTAAACCCCGCGATTCGTATCGGCCAGTCCTACAGCGGTGGCTCGAAGCAGGTGCCGAAGGCGAGGACCAAAGTCGAGGGCTACATGCCCCCATTCCGGCACCTGTTCGTATAGCCGGGCGAGTGTCGGCGTTGGATGTGATACCTGCCAGAAACCAGCGGCAAGCATGAGCGCGGTCGCCAGCAGGTTCTGAATTTGGTCGATGGTCATGCTGCTGGCCTGAGCCAGTGTAGCGGCGATGTCGTAGTGGGCGGCAAAAGAGTTGGTTTTGAAGCGGCGAGCGCGCTCCATTTCCACGCTACCTTCCAGACTCAGCGTCACATGGGTCAGGAGGTCGCAGAAGACCGGGAGGGAGGTGATGGTGTCGGCAACGACCTCGGCAACCTCGATCGGCTCCAAGCCCGTCCGATTCCCAACACAGCCCTTGATCGTGTCGCGCCACTGCCCCCAGCCGCGCTCCGCCAGTTCAAGGAGCAGTTCCTCCTTATTGGCGTAGTAGCGTCGCACGCCGGTTCGGTGCAAGCCGGCGCGGTCGGTAACGGCCGCCACCGTCAGGAAGCGCACGCCTCCCAGCTCAAGGGCAAGGGACTCGGCTGCATCGAGCAGATTCTCAGAACGCAGCTGCTTGTCTTCGGCTGAACGGGCTCTCTCTCTCATTCTCAAATTTTAACGCATCTCGCCGTGCGTTACATCAAAAATCATGCTATTGACCATTTAACGCATCATAAGGTGCGTTAAATGTAGAGCACGTTGCCGACCCCCACAGAGAGGGAAATTCTCATGAAGGTTGTTCAGGCCACCCAGTTTGGAGACCCAACCGTCCTCGTCGTCGCGGAATTGCCAGACCCGGCACCCGGCCAAGGTGAAATCGCAATCGACGTCACCCATGCAGCGGTCGGGCTTGTCGATGTCTTCTTCCGCCAGGGACTATTCAAGGACGTGCCGGGCATGGCTCAGCCCCCCTTCATTCCCGGTCTCGAAGTGGCGGGTACGGTGCGCGCGTTTGGCGAGGGCGTCACCGGGTTCAAGATTGGCGAAGAAGTCGTCTCGATGTCGGCCGGTGCAGGCACAGGCGGCTACGCCTCCGTGTACATTGCCCCGGTGCGCGGAGTCGTGTCGATCGAAGGCTCCGGTATCGACCCGGCACTCGCTGTGGCCGTGATACCAAACGCGGCGATGGCGCATGTCGCCCTGACCAGGGTTGCGCATCTCTCCGCAGGTGAGAGCGTCCTCATCCATGGTGCGCTAGGCGGTCTTTCCGCTGCATTCCCTGGAATCGCCAAACGGCTCGGTGCGTCGCGTGTCGTCGGTACGGTGCGCACGAGCAAGCTGGACGCCGCCGCGAACACGAAGCTGCCATATGACCGGATCGTCGATTCCAGCGAATTGCCAGGAATTCTCGGCGACGAGAAGTTCGACATCATCATCGACCCTGTCGGCGGTGCAGTCCGCAGCCACAGCTTCGCACTGATGAAGCCGGGTAGCCGGCTCATCGTCGCTGGCAATGCCAGCGGTGATTGGGGACATCAAGTAAAGACCAACGACCTATGGCTGGGTAGCACGACCGTGTCCGGTTTCAACGCTGGCGCCTATCTGCCAACGCACCCCGAAGTGATCGGCCCCGCACTCGAAGCGGCATTGAAGGCTGTCGCCGCAGGATTGGGCGATACCGAAATCGACGTGCTTCCGTTTAGCGATGCCGCCCTCGCACATGAGCGGATGGAGAGTCGCGCTCTCAACGGCCGCATCGTCCTTACACCGTAGTTATGGCTGAGGAGCAACAAACATGACAATCAAGACAAAGCCTGTCGCCCTCATTACTGGAGCATCCTCCGGCATGGGCAAGGATTTCGCCCTGCGGCTGCTTTCTGAGGGTTACACCGTATATGGAGCAGCCCGCCGGATTGATCGGATGCAGGACATCGAAGCGGGTGGAGGCACAGCGCTGGCGATGGACGTCACCGAAGACGCGATGATGGTGGCCGCCGTCGATCGGATCATCAGCGAACAAGGCCGGATCGACGTGCTGATCAACGGCGCGGGCTATGGGCAGATGGGCGCGTTGGAAGATGTGCCGGTCGAAGCGGCTCGTCGTCAAATCGAGGTAAATCTCATCGGCGTAGCGCGTCTCACGCAACTCTGCCTCCCCCATATGCGCGCGAGGAAATTCGGGAAGATCATCAATATTTCTTCGATTGGCGGCAAATGCGCGTTTCCTCTGGCCGGCTGGTATCACGCCTCGAAGTTCGCGCTGGAAGGTTATTCCGATTCACTGAGGATGGAAGTTCGCCCCTTCGGCATCGACGTCATCGTGATCGAGCCGGGCGGCACCGACAGCGAATGGTTCCCCGTCGCGATTGCCCAGCTTGAGCAGTATTCCGCAAAGGGCGCTTATTCCCGTCTGGTGGCGGCAATGCAAAAGTCTCCATCCTGGAAAAGGAAGATGCCGGCACCCAAGGTCATCACTGATCTCGTTGTCAGGGCGCTCAAGGCCAGGACGCCTCGAACCCGCTATCACTGGGCTTCGGGATCGGGAATGATCCTGTTTCTGCGGCACATCCTGTCCGACCGTATGTATGACCGCCTCGTGATGTCGCAGCTTCGGTAGATCGGAAGCTGGCCAGATGCGAACATCGAGCTTCGGTATCTTCACTACTTCCTAGCCGTGGCCGAAGAAATCGGAACGATTCACTTCCTGGTCGCCGTGGCGTGTGCGTTGCGGGCGGCGACGATTTCGTCGCGATGCTTCAACGTCCATTCGTGAAGCGTCTCAAGCGGCTCGATGAGCGTGCGTCCGAGCTCGGTTAGCGCGTAGTCGACCCTCGGCGGGTTCGTCGGCGTTACCGTTCGCAGAACGAGGCCGTCGAACTCCAGACTCTTGAGGGTGAGGGTCAGCATGCGCTGGGAAATTCCTCCGATTTCGCGATGAAGCTCGCTGTAGCGAAGCGGCCCGTGCGAGAGCACGCCCACGACCATCACGGTCCACTTGTCGCCAACGCGAGCGAGCGTCTCCAACACGGGCGCACAGCTCTCGATGGCGTGTGCCAGCTTTGGACGAACAGGCATGTGCGTATCACCCAAAAAAGTGCCTCCTTGCGGAATTCTGAGCCGCGAATGATATTTTCGCAACGCACATAATGTGCGTGAAATCAAGGGTTCGCAAGGAGACTCCATGACCGATCCGCTTCGCATAGGCATCATCCCCGGAACCACGCGCGAAGGTCGCTTCGCGGACAAGCCGCTGAGCTGGCTCACCTCCCTCGCCAAGCGCCGCACCGACGCTACGTTCGAGGTCGTCGATCTCCGGGACTATCCGTTCCCGTTCTTCGACGAAGCAAGCTCGCCGATGTACGCCGCGCCGAAGAGCGAAGTCGCGCTCAGGTGGGCCGAGAAGCTCGGTGAACTCGACGCGTTCCTTTTCGTTACCGCCGAGTACAACCACTCCATCCCCGGCGTCCTCAAGAACGCGCTGGACTACGCGTACGCGGAGTTCAACCGCAAACCGGCTGCCTTTCTGGGCTACGGCACGAGCGGTGCCGCGCGCGCCGTGGAGCATCTCCGTGGTATCCTCGCCGAGCTGCAAGTCGCAACGCTGAAGCAGGCCGTCCACCTCAACTACACCGAGTTCGTGGGTATGCTAATGCAGGGCAAGACGTTCGACGATTTCGACTACCTCGAAACCGGCGCCCTGGCGATGCTCGATGACCTCGTTTGGTGGGCTGCAGCGCTGCGTGCAGCGCGTCGTCTCGACGCGGAGCGTCTCGCGGAAGCGAAGGCGACATAGTCGCCGTGCTTCCAGAGCGAATCTCGCCGGGGGCGGCAACTTCAATCGCAAGGACTCAGTCATGAACCGACTGAATGGCAAGGTGAGGTGGTCCCCGATCCCTGAACAGGGTCTGGCGCGTTCTAGGTTAGACGGTAAGTGCCCGGCTCGCGCGCGCGTATTCGCCTGGCGCTTGGCCGACCTCACGGCGAAAGGCCGTGCTGAAAGCGCTAGCGGACTGGTAGCCAATTGCGGCTGCAACAGCGTCCTGTGGCAGTTGCTCGCGGTGAAGGATATCTTTGGCAACAGCCATCCTCCATTCAAGCAGATACGTCATCGGCGGTACACCAACCAGTCGTGTGAAGCGCTCGCTAAACGCGGTCCGCGACAGATGAGCTTCCTGGGCTAGCGACGCGACGCTCCACGGGCCTGCGACATCAGTATGAAAACTGGTTAAGGCTCTCCTGACATGGCTGTCAGCAAGTCCTGTGAGCAAGCCCGGTCGAAGTTCCAGCCCAGGTCGCTCTGAACCGTAACGTAGCGCCTCAACGAGCAGCACCTCGATCAGTCGTTCCAGCACGAGGCTACGTCCAAGCCGCTTTTCGCGTGCCTCTTCCGTCAAGAGGTTGATCGTGTCGGCAAGCCTTCGGGCTGTGCTGTTAACGCAACTGATATGAACAAGGGTAGGCAGGATTTGGGTCAGCAGCGGAGCGTTGGCGGGGCTGAATCGGAAATAGCCTCCCAATAGCTGAAACTCCGGCTCGCCCCGTGTTTCGCCGTGACGAACTTCCGTCATTGCATCGGGCGTTTGGTCCGGCTCAACGCTATCAGGATCAACGTCGGGACCGCTGGCGATGACGAAACTTGGTGCGGACGGCAAAAGGATGAAATCGCCCTCTACCAGTTCCACGGGATCGCAATCCTCGACGTGCAGGTGACAGCTTCCCCTCATGACAATGCCGAGGCCGGCGCTACCGATCCGTGGATAGCGGACACCCCACCGACCGGAGCCGCTGACGACCTTCGAGACGACGGTACGGGGTTGCATGAGGGTTATGAGGGAAGAAAGCGGGTCCAATCTGTACGTCCTGTAAAGATTTGCGGACGCGAGATTATAGATCGCCCGCCGATATGACGATAGTCTCCAGTTAATATTCTTGAACGAATGGAGAACGCATGAGCACGGTCCTGATAACCGGCTGTTCCTCGGGTTTTGGCAAGGCCACGGCCCAGCTCTTCCTTGAAAGGGGCTGGAACGTCATAGCCACGATGCGCCGGCCGAGTGAGAGCGACATACAGGGGCCAGATGACCGTCTGCGGGTGCTCGCCCTCGACGTGACAGATGCAGCCAGCATCACGGCGACAGTCAGCGAAGCGACTGGCCTCTTTGGAGGCGTGGACGTTCTCGTCAACAACGCCGGAGTTGGGTTGTTCTCCCCCCTCGAAACGACTTCGGATGAAACGATACGGCATTTGTTCGAGACAAACGTCTTCGGCGCAATGGCGATGATCCGCGCGATCGTGCCGCACCTGCGCGAGCGGAGAGCGGGGACGATCGTCAACGTTACATCCAGCTCGACCTTCAGTCCTATGCCCATGACCGCTGTGTATGCCGCCAGCAAGACAGCGGTCGATGGTCTGTCCGAAGCGCTCTACTACGAACTGGCGCCGTTTGGCATCCGTGTGAAGATGGTTGAGCCCGGCTATGGCCCAGGCACGCACTTCTCCGCGAGCGCAATGGCGCTCAATGATGAAAACTCGATTCCAACTCCCTACCAGGCGCAGGCGCACGTTTTGATGAGTGCTCTGCCGCAGGTGTCAACGAGCGCGCATGATGTCGCCGAAGGCGTGCTGCGAGCGGCCAACGACACCAGCCCAGCGCTCCGGTTTCCGGCCGGGCCGGATTCGGTCGCCATCGCCACAAAGCGAGCCGAACTAACCGAAGAAGCCTTCTTGGCGATAATGCGCCAAGCATATGGCGTGCCGCAGCAATAGCGGCGAAGTCTGTCCTCGCCCGCCACACCGAGACGGCGGGCCTTAGTGATTACGGCTCAGGGGTCGCACCGACCTGGGCGGTCCAGAGGGCAAGGCTCAACATCGCAGAAGCCCTGCTGCCAGCGCCCGCACGCTTCTGGAGCGGCGGCTGGTTTGAGATCATTGATATGGAGGTTTCAGCCATGACGGCAGCCCAGACCTGTTCCGATTATTCTCGCTTCTTCCGCTCTTGGATCGCCAATCCGCTGCGCGTTGCGGCTGTTGCTCCATCGGGTCATTCACTCTCGCGCCTGATGACGGCGGAAATCTCCCCTGCGGATGGTCCGGTTCTTGAGCTGGGGGCTGGGACGGGAGCATTCACGCGAGCGCTTCTCGACCGTGGCGTCGCCGAACACGATCTCACGCTCGTCGAGTTCGGCTCTGACTTCGCCAGGCTTCTGCAATTTCGATTTCCACGGGCGCGGGTGCTCTGGATGGACGCATCGCAACTGGCCAGCCACGAGCTTTTTCACAGTGCGACCGTCGGCTCCGTGGTGAGCGGCCTGCCTCTGTTGTCGATGCCGCCCCGAAAGGTGATTGCAATCCTGTCGGGGGCGTTCAGCTACGTTCGACCCAATGGGGCCTTCTATCAGTTCACCTATGGTCCCCAATGCCCCATCCCCCGGAAGATACTGGATCGGCTTGGGCTCAAGGCAACGCGCATCGGCGGAACCGTCTGCAATCTTCCTCCGGCGGCGGTCTACCGCATCACGAGGCGACGCCCCCTCGGCATCATGCACGGGCGGGCTGCCTTCTCACCGGCATGACGATCATGCGCGCTGCGGCTCATTCCATGAGGCGGGCGTGACCGATGCGACGGCGACAGCTTCATCGTCGGGATGTCAAGGAAGTCCCTACATTATTGGGCGGCCGCATTCCGATGGCCGCGCTGATCCAGACCCTTACCGTCGCCGAATATCTGAACTTCCGCCACGCTGCGAACGCGCTCGGCGTCAGCCTGTCGAGCGTCAGTGCCCGTGTGAAGACGCTAGAGGAAGACCTTGGCGTCCTACTGTTCGAGCGCCATGCACGAGGCGTCCGGCTGACGGAAGCCGGTCGCCGCTTCGTCGAGCATGTGGCGGCCGGCGTCGATCAGCTCGACCATGCGGTGAAGACAGCTGGCATGGCGGCATCGGGGGAGTGCGGCCGCCTTCGCATCGGCGTTCATGCCCTCGTCCCCGGCAGCTTCCTCGCAGATTTGATCGAGCGATACCGCGCCGAGCATCCAGGCATTGAGGTTGAGATCACAGAGGGCACGGCCCGCGATGCCGTCATGCAATTGCGCGCCGACCGGCTGGACGTCGTGTTTGTGGCCGGGACGCCCGAACTGCCCGACTGCCATTCGCGACGGATATGGACCGAGCCGCTCCTGGCCGCGCTGCCGGAACGGCATCCGCTCGCCGGGCAGTCCGCCGTCACCTGGGCCGACCTGACGGAAGAGACCTTCCTTGTCCGCCACGGCGGCACCGGGCCGCAGGTGCATGACCATATCGTGCTGCGACTCGCCGAGCGATGGTCCGCGCCGTCGATCCTTCGCTTCGATGTCGAGCGCGGCACGCTGCTTTCGATGGTCGGACAGGGCTTCGGCGTCACCATCGTCGGCGCGGCAACGTCGCTGTTGCAAACATTTGGCGTGGCTTTCCTGCCCATCACAGACGAGCCCGAGCCGGTGGCGTTTTCGGCCATCTGGTCGCCGTTCGATCAAGGCGCGGCCGTCCGAAACCTGCTCACCCTCGCCAGCGAGATGAATCGGCTGGCCCGCGCTTCCTGAACTTCTCCGCGATTCGTTCCGGCCGTCATGATCGGGCACCGCCGAGGACGATTGCGCTGACGCAACCCGTCCTATTCGCCGCCGACAGTATCCGGCAACCCTCCCGCATCCTCTTTCCTGTTGCCTGTTCCGATTTTGCCTACTCTCTGATCGGCTCCGTCTCTTTTGCCGACTGGAGCCCGTATGCGCGGAGGCCGAATCCTATGGGGTCAGATCGCCGTGGTCTTCACCATCGTTCTGGTGATGACCTGGGCGGCGACGCAATGGACGGCGTGGCGGCTCGGCTTTCAGCCCCAGCTCGGAAATGCATGGTTCGATCTGGCCGGCTGGCCCGTCTATTATCCGCCCGCGCTGTTCTGGTGGTGGTATGCGTTCGACGCCTATGCGCCCTCGATCTTCGTGGAGGGCGGCGTCATCGCGGCGTCGGGCGACATCATCGCCATCGCCGCCGCCATCCTCATGTCGATCATCCGGGCGCGGGAGGCGCGCAACGTCGCCACCTACGGTTCGGCGCGTTGGGCGGAGGACAAGGAAATCCGCGCGGCTGGTCTGCTCGGCCCCGATGGCGTCGTGCTCGGCCGCTACGACCGGGACTATCTGCGCCATGACGGGCCGGAGCACGTCCTATGTTTTGCCCCCACCAGATCGGGCAAAGGCATCGGCCTCGTGGTGCCGACGCTGTTGACCTGGCCGGGAAGCTGCATTGTCCACGACATCAAAGGGGAGAACTGGACGCTGACAGCCGGCTTCCGGGCCAAGCACGGCCGCGTCCTGCTGTTCGACCCGACCAACGCCAAATCCTCCGCCTACAATCCGTTGCTGGAGGTGCGACAAGGCGAATGGGAAGTCCGCGACGTGCAGAACATCGCGGATATTCTGGTCGATCCCGAAGGCAGCCTCGACAAGCGCAACCATTGGGAAAAGACTTCGCACAGCCTGCTTGTCGGCGCGATCCTGCATGTCCTCTATGCCGAACCCGACAAGACGCTGGCAGGCGTCGCCAACTTCCTGTCCGACCCGCGCCGTCCGGTCGAGGCAACCTTGCGCGCGATGATGGAGACGCCGCACCTGGGCGAAGCCGGCGTTCATCCCGTCATCGCCTCGTCGGCCCGCGAGCTGCTGAACAAGAGCGAGAACGAACGGTCGGGCGTGCTTTCCACCGCGATGTCCTTCCTGGGATTGTATCGCGATCCTGTCGTGGCGCGGGTGACGGCGAGCTGCGACTGGCGCATTGCCGATCTTGTCGGCAACGAGAAGCCGGTCAGCCTCTACCTTGTCGTGCCGCCGTCCGACATCAATCGCACCAAGCCGCTCATCCGACTCATCCTCAACCAGATTGGCCGCAGGCTGACCGAGGAATTGAACACATCGGGGAAACGCCATCGCCTGCTGTTGATGCTCGACGAGTTTCCAGCGCTCGGCCGGCTGGACTTCTTTGAATCGGCATTGGCGTTCATGGCGGGTTACGGCCTCAAATCCTTCCTGATCGCACAGTCGCTCAACCAGATCGAGCGCGCCTATGGGCCGAATAACGCGATCCTCGACAACTGCCACGTCCGCGTCGCCTTCGCCACGAACGACGAGAGGACGGCGAAACGGATCAGCGATGCACTCGGCACCGCGACCGAGATGCGCGATTCCACCAACTATGCTGGTCATCGTCTCGCGCCGTGGCTGGGGCATCTCATGGTGTCGCGGCAGGAGACCGCCCGGCCTTTGCTGACGCCCGGAGAGATCATGCAGTTACCGCCATCCGATGAAATCGTGATGGTCGCGGGCACGCCGCCGATCCGGGCCGCGAAGGCTCGCTACTTCGAGGACGCGCGGTTTCAGGAGCGTATCCTGATCCCGCCCGATCCGGCGACCAAACCCACCGCTGCGAACCCATCATCGGACGACTGGTCGAGCCGCGTGATGACGGCAGCAAAGGCCACGCCCACGACCGCGACCAGCGGGACCGAGGGCGATCCTGACAATGCCGGCATCCGCCGCGAGCCGGAATTGCCCGAGCATGAGGAAATCGTCGCGCCGCCGCGTCCGCCCGAACAGGAGTTCGATTTGCTGGACGACGAACCGGACGTTGACGCGGCCAAGGCTCGCGCCATGCGTTCGCGTATGCGGACGGTGGCGCGGCAAGCGTCGCTGGACCCCGGCGACGGCATCGAGCTTTGAAGGACACGCCGATGACCAGCCGAACCCGCATGAACGTCTATTTCGCCCCGGACTTGCTCGCCCAGGTCGAGGCCCTGGCGCTGCGCCGGCAAGTGTCCAAGTCCGCCATCGTCGAGGCCGCCGTCGCATCCTTCCTTTCCGGCGACACGTCGGATCGGCTGGAAGCGGCCATGTCGCGCCGCCTCGACAGGCTCGGCCGTCAGATCGACACGCTCGACGAAGATCTCGCCGTGCTCGGCGAGGCCGTCTCGCTGTTCATTCGCATCTGGCTCGCCGCCACGCCGCCGCTGCCGGAGAGCGCGCAAGCCTCCGCCCGCGCAAAGGGAGCCGAACGGTTCGAGGGCTTCATGCAGTCGCTCGGCCGGCGTCTGGCGACCGGAGACAGGTTCCTGAAAGAGTTGTCGCGCGATGTCGATTCGCTTCAAGATGGTCCATCGCAAGATCAGCACGAGACAGACGGCGATCATCCCTGAATATTCAACCCATCCTATTCGCCGCCGATGGCCGCCGATCACCGCATCCTCTTCGATAGTTGTTGAATAGAGCCGATTTCAGGCTCTTTTAATCGACCCCGTTGCGGGGACCATCTGTCGAACCCCGCGAAGAAACGGGGCCGAGATGACTGCCACTCACCACAAACCGGAAGCGATCCAGCGCGGCGCGCGGATGCTGCGCACCGCGTTCGGCGCGGCCGTCGCGCGGTATCTCGAAGACCCGGCCGTGGTCGAGGTCATGCTGAATCCCGATGGCCGGGTTTGGGTGGACCGGCTGTCCGAAGGGCTGGCCGACACGGGTGAGATGATGTCGCCCGCGACAAGCGAACGCATCGTGCGCCTGGTCGCCCACCATGTCGGCGCGGAGGTTCATGCCCGCGCGCCGCGCGTCTCGGCCGAACTGCCCGAGGGCGGTGAGCGGTTCGAGGGGCTATTGCCGCCCGTGGTCGCCGCCCCGACCTTCGCCATCCGCAAGCCAGCCATCGCCGTGTTCACGCTCGACGACTATGTGGCGGCCGGCATCATGACCGCCGACCAGGCCGCGATGCTGCGCGCGGCCGTCGTGTCCCGCGCCAACATCCTCGTGGCGGGCGGCACCAGCACCGGCAAGACCACGCTCACCAACGCACTGCTCGCCGAGGTGGCGAAGGGGTCGGATCGCGTCGTCATCATCGAGGACACGCGCGAACTGCAATGCCGCGCGGAAAACCTCGTCGCCATGCGGACGAAGGACGGCGTGGCGACGCTATCCGATCTTGTGCGGTCCTCGCTGCGCCTGCGTCCCGACCGCATTCCCATCGGCGAGGTGCGAGGGCCGGAAGCCCTGGACCTTCTGAAAGCCTGGGGCACCGGCCATCCGGGCGGGCTCGGCACCATTCACGCCGGCTCCGGCATCGGCGCGCTCCGCCGCCTTGAACAGCTCATCCAAGAGGCTGTCGTCACGGTCCCGCGCGCTCTGATCGCAGAGACCATCGACCTTGTTGCCGTCCTTTCCGGGCGCGGTTCCGCGCGCCGGCTGGCGGAACTCGCCCGCGTCGAAGGGCTCGGCGCGGACGGCGACTACCGCATCACCCCCGCAACCCTTGACCGCACAGGAGAACCAACATGATCCGCACGCTTTCGCGCGGCTGCCGCACCATGGCGACCGCAGCCGCAACCGTTTCCATCAGCATGATGCTCGCCCCGGCCGCCCACGCTTCCGGCTCGTCAATGCCGTGGGAAGCACCGCTGCAATCCATCCTCGAATCCATCGAGGGGCCGGTCGCAAAAATCATCGCGGTGATCGTCATTATCGCCACCGGCCTCGCGCTGGCCTTCGGCGATACCTCGGGCGGCTTCCGCCGGCTGATCCAGATCGTCTTTGGTCTGTCCATTGCCTTCGCGGCATCGAGCTTCTTCCTGTCGTTCTTCTCGTTCGGCGGCGGGGCGCTCGTTTGATGGCGGCTGTCCTCGAACAACTCGACGCGGTGCCGGGATTCACTGTCCCGGTCCACCGGGCGCTGACCGAGCATATCTTGCTCGGCGGCGCTCCGCGCTCCATCGCCATCATGAACGGGACGCTGGCCGGGGCCGTGGGCCTCGGCCTGCGCCTCTGGCTGGTCGGGCTGGCAATTTGGGCCATCGGCCATTTCGCGGCCGTATGGGCGGCGAAGCGCGACCCGCTCTTTGTCGAGGTCGGGCGGCGGCACCTGCGCATCCCCGGTCATCTGGCGGTGTGAGGGCGCAGCCATGATGAACCTCGCCGAATATCGCCGCTCGGCTTCCCGCCTTGCCGACTATCTGCCCTGGGTGGCGCTCGCCGCCGAAGGCGTCGTTCTCAACAAGGACGGCAGCTTTCAGCGCAGCGCACGGTTTCGCGGCCCCGATCTGGATTCCGCCGTCGCGGCCGAACTGGTCGCTGTTGCCGGCCGCATCAACAACGCCTTCCGCCGCCTCGGATCGGGCTGGAGCATCTTTGTCGAGGCGCAGCGCAGCGAAGCCGCGACCTATCCCGACAGCATCTTTCCCGATCCGGCGTCGGCCGTGCTCGACGCCGAGCGCAAGGCGGCTTTCGAGGAAGCCGGCACGCATTTCGTGTCGGGTTACTTCTCACCTTCCTCTATCTGCCGCCGGCCGAGGACGCCGCGCGCGCGGAAACCTGGCTCTACGAGGGCCGCGAGCAATCCGGCGTCGATCCGAATGAAGTGCTGCGCGCCTTCATCGACCGCACCGACCGCGTGCTGGCGCTGCTCGACGGCTTCATGCCGGAATGCCGCTGGCTCGATGACAGCGAGACGCTGACCTATCTGCATTCCACCACCTCGACCAACCGGCATCGCGTCCGCGTTCCCGAGACGCCGATCTATCTCGACGCGCTGCTCGCCGACCAACCGCTGACCGGCGGGCTGGAGCCGCGCCTTGGCGACCAGCACCTCCGCGTCCTGACCATCATCGGCTTTCCGACCGCGACGACGCCCGGCCTGCTCGACGACCTCAACAGGCTGGCCTTTCCGTATCGGTGGAGCACCCGCGCGATCCTGCTCGACAAGACCGACGCGACAAAGCTGCTGACCCGGATCAGGCGGCAATGGTTCGCCAAGCGGAAAAGCATCGCGGCGATTTTGAAAGAGGTGATGACGAACGAGGCGTCCGTTCTCGTGGACACGGACGCGGACAACAAGGCGGCCGACGCCGATATGGCCCTGCAAGAGCTTGGGGCCGATGTCGCCGGCATGGCCTATGTCACCGCCACCATCACCGTATGGGATGCCGACCCGCGCCTCGCGGACGAGAAATTGCGGCTGGCCGAGAAGGTCATCCAGGGCCGCGATTTCACGGCCATGGTCGAGACGGTCAACGCGGTTGACGCATGGCTCGGCAGCCTGCCCGGACACGCCTACGCGAACGTCCGGCAGCCGCCCATCAGCACTTTGAATCTCGCCCACATGATTCCGCTTTCGGCGGTGTGGGCGGGGCCGGAACGGGACGAGCATTTCGGTGCGCCCCCTTTGCTCTTTGGAAAGACCGAAGGCTCCACCCCGTTCCGGTTTTCCCTTCATGTCGGCGATGTAGGCCACACGCTCGTCGTCGGCCCGACCGGCGCGGGAAAGTCGGTCCTGCTGGCTTTGATGGCGCTCCAGTTCCGACGCTACGAGGGTAGCCAGGTCTTCGCCTTCGACTTCGGCGGCAGCATCCGCGCCGCGTCGCTCGCCATGGGTGGCGACTGGCACGACCTGGGCGGCGGCCTCACCGAAGGTTCGGACGCTTCGGTTTCGCTCCAGCCGCTCGCGCGCATCCACGACACCTATGAACGCGCCTGGGCCGCCGACTGGATCGTGGCGATCCTCATGCGCGAGGGCATCCCGATCACGCCCGAGGTGAAGGAACACCTTTGGACCGCGTTGACCTCGCTCGCCTCCGCGCCGGTCGAAGAACGCACCATCACCGGCCTCGTGGTCTTGCTGCAATCCAACGATCTGAAACAGGCGCTCCGGCCGTATTGCGTCGGCGGTCCCTATGGACGGCTGCTCGACGCGGAGGCCGAGCATCTGGGCTCAGCCGACGTGCAGGCGTTCGAGATCGAGGGCCTTGTCGGCACGGGGGCCGCTCCCGCCGTGCTGGCCTACCTGTTCCATCGCATCGGCGATAGGTTGGACGGCTCCCCGACGCTGCTCATCATCGACGAGGGTTGGCTTGCGCTGGACGATGAGGGCTTTGCCAGCCAGCTCCGCGAATGGCTGAAAACGCTCCGCAAGAAGAACGCCAGCGTCATCTTCGCCACGCAAAGCCTGTCCGACATCGACGGCAGCAACATCGCTCCTGCGATCATCGAGAGCTGCCCGACGCGGCTTCTGCTCCCCAACGAGAGGGCCATCGAGCCGCAGATCACAGCCATCTATCGCCGCTTCGGCCTCAATGACCGGCAGATCGAAATCCTCGCGCGGGCGACGCCGAAACGGGATTACTACTGCCAGAGCCGCAGGGGAAACCGCCTGTTCGAGTTGGGCTTGTCCGAAGTTGGCCTCGCGCTCTGCGCCGCATCTTCCAAATCCGACCAATCGCTGATCGCCAGCCTTGTCGCCGAGCACGGCGAAGACGGCTTTCTGCCCGCGTGGCTCGCGGCCCGCGATGTCGGCTGGGCCGCTGACCTCATTCCCAACCTCGTCAATCTGGAGACCAAGCCATGAATATCCGTCGCTCACGCGCGGCGCTTCTCGCCGTGTCGATCTTCTCACTTCCCATCGCCGTTTCGCCCGTCTTTGCGCCGCCTGCCGCCGCGCAATGGATCGTCTATGACCTGACCAACTACGTCCAGAACGTGCTGTCGGCGGCACGCGCGCTGGAGCAGATCAACAATCAGATCACCTCGCTTCAAAACGAAGCGACCATGCTCATCAATCAGGCCCGCAATCTGGCGAGCCTGCCATATTCGGCGCTCCAGCAGATTCAGCAGAGTGTCCAGCGCACACAACAGCTCTTGAGCCAGGCGCAGAACATCGCCTTCGACGTGCAGCGCATCGACCAAGCGTTCCAGCAGCAATACGGCAATGTCTCGCTGTCCGCCACACAGCAACAGCTCGTCGCCGACGCCCGCACCCGCTGGCAGAACACCGTCGGCGGCTTGCAGGACGCGATGCGCGTCCAGGCCGGCGTCGTTGGCAATATCGACACCAACCGCACGCAGATGTCGGAGCTTGTCGGCCAGAGCCAGAACGCGACGGGCGCGCTCCAGGCAACGCAGGCCGGCAACCAGCTTCTCGCCCTACAATCGCAGCAGCTTTCCGACCTTGTTGCGCTTCTCGCCGCCAATGGCCGTGCCGGCGCGCTCACCGAGGCCGAACGCGCCGCCGCCGCCGAACAGGGACGCGAGCAGCGCCGCCGCTTCCTGACCCCCGGCAGCGGCTACCAGCCCGGCAACGCACAGATGTTCAACAACGGCAATTGAGGGCGCGGCCATGGACGGCAAGATGCTGGCCCGGCTGGGCGCAATTGTATTCGTCGCCATCGCCATCACGGCGACGGCCATCGAAATGACCCGCAAGGAGGACGCGCCGGCATCACCATCGGGGCGTCTTCTCCAGCCCGAACGCGACCCGTTGCGCGAAGGGCAGCGCCGATGCCAGCAGCTTGGGGCAACGGCCGCCAGCGACGCGGAATGCCTGCGCGTCTGGGCCGAAACCCGCGACCGTTTCCTTGGCCGCCCGCCCGCACCGGCATCGTCGGCCGCCAGCGAAGGGCGGTGACACATGGGCGGCGCGGGCGTCATCGACAATTTTCTCGGCACCTTCACCCGCTACATCGACAGCGGATTCGGTTTTCTCGGCGGCGAGGTGGCGTTCATCGCCACGACACTCATCGTCATCGACGTGACGCTCGCCGCTCTGTTCTGGAGCTGGAGCGCGGACGACGACATCATTGCGAGATTGGTGAAGAAGACGCTGTTCGTCGGCGTCTTCGCCTATCTGATTTCCAACTGGAACAGCCTGGCGAAGATCGTCTTCGACAGCTTCGCCGGCCTGGGGCTGAAAGCCTCCGGCACCGGCTTCACCGCGCAGGATTTGATGCGTCCCGGCAAGGTGGCGCAAACCGGCCTCGACGCAGCCCGCCCGCTGCTCGACTCCATCTCCGATTTGATGGGCTGGGTGGCGTTCTTCGAGAACTTCATCCAGATCGCGTGCCTGCTGTTCGCCTGGGCGCTCGTCATCCTCGCCTTCTTCATTCTCAGCATCCAATTGTTCGTGACGCTGATCGAGTTCAAGCTGTCCACGCTGGCCGGCTTCGTGCTGATCCCGTTCGGCCTGTTCGGCAAGACCGCTTTCATGGCCGAGCGCGTGCTTGGCAACGTCATCTCGTCGGGCATCAAGGTGTTGGTGCTCGCCGTTATCGTCGGCATCGGCTCGACGCTGTTCAGCCAGTTCACGCAAGGCTTCGGCGGTCAGACGCCGAGCATCGACGACGCCATGGCCATCGTGCTCGCCGCGCTTTCGCTCGTCGGCCTTGGCATCTTCGGTCCCGGCATTGCCTCCGGCCTTGTCAGCGGAGGCCCGCAGCTCGGTGCGGGCGCGGCGGTCGGCACGGGCCTTGCCGTTGGCGGCGCGGCGCTGGCCGCAGGCGGCGTGGCCGGCCTCGCCGTGAAGGGAGGGGCCGCCGCATTGTCAGGCGGGGCCGCAGCCGTGCGCGGCGGCGCGACAGCAGCCGGCGCAGCCTCCGCCGCCTACAGCCTTGGCTCGCTCGGCCAGTCCGGCGCGGCGGGCGTCGCCTCCGGCATGGGTGGTGTCGCGCGTGCGGCAGGCTCCGCCGCTGTTTCGCCCCTCAAGCGCGCGGTCGCGCGTGCTTCCGAAAGCGTCAAGTCCAGCTTTTCCGATGGTGTGAAGGCCGGGTTCGGCGCGACCGGCGGCACATCTTCCATGGAATCGGCTGGCGGCGCGGCCGAAGCCGCGTCCGCATCCCCGCAGGCTTCCGGCACGCCGCCCGCCTGGGCGCAGCAAATGCGCCGTGGCGGCCACATGGGCCACGCCGTCCAGACCGCCGCGCACGCCGTCCGCTCGGGCGACAGCCACGCCTCTGGTTCCTCCGTCAATCTCTCCGAAAGTGACCGCACATGAGCATCTTCAAGCGACCCGCCGTGCATTACGGCAAGACACCTCAACCCGAAACGCCCTATCAGAAGGCCGCGCAGGTTTGGGACGAGCGGATCGGATCGGCCCGCACGCAGGCGAAGAACTGGCGCTATATGGCGTTCGGCAGCCTGATCCTTTCTGCCGGCTTCGCCTCTGCGCTTGTCTGGCAATCCGCACGCGGGACTGTCGTGCCCTGGGTCGTGCAGGTTGATCGGCTCGGCCAAGCGCAGGCCGTCGCACCGGCCACGGCCGACTATCGCCCGACCGACCCACAGGTGGCATGGCATCTCGGCCGTTTCATCGAACAGGTCAGGAGCATCCCCGCCGATCCCATCATCGTCCGGCAGAATTGGCTTCGCGCCTATGAGTGGACCACGGATCGGGGGGCGGCGGCGCTCAATGACTATGCACGCGCGAACGACCCGTTCACCAAGGTCGGCAAGGAGCAAATCGCCGTCGAGGTATCGAGCGTCATCCGCGCCTCGCCGGATTCCTTCCGCGTCGCCTGGAGCGAACGCCGCTACGAGAACGGCCAGCTATCCACCACGGAGCGATGGACCGCGATCCTGACCATCGTGATTCAGCCGCCGCGCGACGCCGATCGGCTGCGCGCCAATCCGTTGGGCATCTACGTCAATGCGATTTCGTGGTCACGGGAGATGAGCCAATGAGCACGGCTCTCCATAAACCCGCGATTGCCGCCGCGCTGGCCTCAGTGACCATGCTGGCCGGTTGCGCAACCTACAAGCCGCCGCAGATCGGCTATGACGCCAGCGTGCCGCCATTGCCGGCTGTCCCCGCGGCTGTTGCGGATGATCGGCCGCGGCCCCTGCATGTCCCGCCCGCCTGGACAGTCGCACGCGGCGGCACGGCTGGCGGCACGCCGACCGCGCGCGTCGAGAACGCCAACGCCGCTGCGCGGGTGCAGCCGCGCCGTGAAGGCTACTACAACGCCATCCAGATTTATCCGTGGAGCGAAGGCGCGCTCTATCAGGTCTATGCCGCGCCCGGCCAGATCACCGACATCGCGCTTGAGCCGGGCGAGAGCCTGACCGGCGCGGGGCCGATTGCGGCCGGCGATACCGCCCGCTGGATCATCGGCGACACCGAAAGCGGGGCGGGAATCACGCGCCGCGTCCATATCCTTGTCAAACCGAGCCGGCCGGACATCACGACCAACCTCGTCGTGACGACCGACCGGCGCACCTACATGCTCGAACTGCGTTCCGGCGAGAATCCCTACATGCCGGCCGTCGCCTGGGCCTATCCGCAGCCGCCAGCCGGCCAGCGCCAGAGCGTGCCCGCCACGCCGATCATTCCGGCCGCAACCGCGCGCAATTACCGCTATGGCCTGACCGGCGACAATCCGCCCTGGAAGCCGGTTGCTGTCTATGACGACGGCAGGCGCGTCTATGTCGAGTTTCCACGCGGCATCGTGCAGGGCGAGATGCCGCCCATCTTCGTTCTCGGCGCGGACGGCGAGGCGCAAATCGTCAACAGCCGCATCCACCAACACATCCTGATCGTGGATCGCCTGTTCGGCGCGGCCGAGCTGCGCCTTGGCAGCGGCGACCGCCAGCAGACCGTCAGGATTGTCCGCACGGACGGGAGGCCATCGTCATGACGGATACCGAAACCAATGCCGCCCCGATGCGGCTTCGCGCCGACCCGCCGCGCGTCACCCGGCTTTCGCGCAAGGTGCTCGCCAGCGTGGCGGCCGTCGCCCTGGTCGGCATCGGCGGCGCGCTGATCTATGCGCTCCAGACCCGCAACGACGGCACGCGCGGCGAAGAACTCTACTCGACCAGCAACCGGCAAACCGCCGATGGGCTCGCGGGCCTGCCGCGCGACTATACCGGCCCGGTGCTCGGCCCGCCGCTGCCCGGCGACCTCGGCCGCCCTATCTTGGGCGCGCAGAACAGAGGCCAACCCGTCGCGCCGCCGACGATGACGACGCCCACGGTAGACGCGGCGGAGCAGCGCCGCTTGGCCGAAGAGGAAGCCGCGCGCGTCAGCCGTGTGTTTTTCCAGACCCAGGCGCGCACCGGCAGCCCGGCCGGAGCGCCGGGAGGCTCGACCATGCCCGGCCTCGACCTAGCGGGCCTGACAGGGCAGCCCGGCCAGCAAACCGCGCAGGATCGGCAAACCGCCTTTCTCAATGCGCCCGTGGACCGTCGCACCACGTCGGCGGATCGCGTCATGCCGCCGGCGTCGCCCTATGTGCTCCAGGCCGGGGCCGTCATTCCCGCCGCGCTCATCACCGGCATCCGTTCCGATCTTCCGGGGCAGATCACGGCGCAGGTAACGGAAAATATCTATGACAGCCCGACCGGGCGCATCCTGCTCGTGCCGCAGGGCACGCGCATCATCGGCCAGTATGACAACAACGTGCAGTTCGGCCAGCGCCGCGTCTTGCTCGTCTGGAATCGCCTCATTCTGCCGAATGGACGTTCCATCGTTCTGGAGCGGCAACCGGGTGCAGATGCACAGGGCTATGCCGGCCTGGAGGATGGCGTCGATTATCATTGGTGGGATTTGGCCAAGGCCGCCGGCCTCTCGACGCTGCTCTCGATAGGGACCGAGCTTGCCGTCGATGACGAGGACCGGCTGTTGCGCGCCATCCGCAACGGCGGCCAGGACACCATCAACGACGCCGGCCAACAGATCATCCGCCGCCAGCTCAATGTCGCGCCGACGCTGACCATCCGGCCGGGCTTCCCGGTCAGGATCGTTGTCACGCGCGATTTGATTCTCGAACCCTACCGAGGCTGACCATGGCAAAGCTGAAACTCGGCCCGATCCCCGACGACAAGCCCGTCAAGGTCACGATGGAGCTGCCCGCGCCGCTCCATCGCGATCTTGTCGCCTATGCCGAAGCCCTGGCCCGCGAGACGGGCCAGCCCGCCGCCGATCCCGTGCGCCTGATCGTGCCCATGCTGGAGCGGTTCATCGCCACGGATCGCGGCTTCGCGAAGGCCCGGCGTCCGGCCGGCTGAACCCCGTCTTTGAACGGGACCGAAAATCAGGATGACCGTCATTCTCTCGTATGGCCCTCATATTTGCCGCCGATCTTGCGCTCGAACAACACGCCCTCGTGTCGCTCCAACGCTGCCGCAAGTTCATCGGATAGTGACAGTTCGATTGTTGCAAGCTTGAGCGGCTTTTTGCGCCCAACCACGTCGGCAATCACGTCGATCTCATATGAGCCCGGCTCGAAGCGATAGGCGCTTTCATGAACGGACAGAACGAAATGATGGTTGGCGGCGAGGCCAGTTCGGCTGACATGTAGTCCGCTGCCAGCCGATAGCTTTTCCGTTTCGCCATAGCCCCAAAAGCTGAAAATCCGCTCGTCCTCGCCGCGACGAATTCTGGCATACATGCCTCCAACAACCTGCCCACGGGTGGCAGTGCTGTATAGCAGCGTTCGCAAGAATACCTTTGGTGTTGGCTTGGGAACCGTATCGAAGCCGAAGAACACAATCGTCGGCTTCGTCATCTTCAGACGCCCGCGATCCATGAAAGCGAGCCAGAACGTGCCGAGCGAAATGGCCAGCGATACGAGCGATATGGGGATGCTGATATATTCCATGTCGTTACATAGCGCGAAACTCGATTTGACAGGAACAGCAATGAAATAAGGCGCATCTGCCGCTATGCTGAAACGATGACCCGATCAGCGCCAGAATGGTTCAAGCTCAACGAGGAAGCCCCAAGCGAAGGTGGCCTTTACACAACATAGAGGAGGCACCCGCCGATGCTCAGAGGAAAATGCCATTGCGGCTCCGTGAATTGGACATTTGATGGCGATCCCGGCTCCGTGACCGCTTGCAACTGCACTGTTGACCGCCGCTATGCTGCACTATGGGCCTATGATTTCCTGGACGAGCGGATACGCATCGAAGGCCCGGTCTCGCGCTACGCAAGGACGAATGCCGCCAAGCCGAATCTCGAATGGCTGTTCTGCCCGACGTGCGGCTGCGTCGTCGCGTGGCGGGGACTGAGCGCCGACGCCGATGGAAGGACACGCGCCGCCGTCAACGTCCGGCTGGCCGATCCCGAGGCGGTCGCCGGGCTGGCGGTGGATCGCTTCGATGGCCTGAACAGCTTCGAAGACCTGCCGAGCGACGGTCGATGCGTCCACGACATGTGGTTCTGACCGGACACGTCCACGGACATCTCAAGACGGTGCTTCGCGAAGCCCCGGCGCTCGGTCGGCTGCCCCACCAGCGGCATCCCTGATAGCGAGGGGGTGCCGCGAACGCGCTATCGCGAATGCGGCACGCTACTCGCCGCCGATCCCCCTCCATGCTTCGCCTAATTCCGGGGCTTCCAGCCGCCCGGAATCCAACAGCGAACCACGGAGGATTCCATGCGCGCGAAACGCCGTCGCGTCCGAAAAGGACGCCCTCGACAGCCCATCCCGAAGACGCTCCCCGACGACCTCTACGACTATGACGACGAACCCGAGCCGCGCTTCGGTGCGCCGCGCGGAACCCCGCTCCATGTCGTTGATGTCGAGAAACTGCCCGTCATCGACGACTGGCCGGAGAAGGTGCCGATCACCGAGGAAGAGATCGACATCTTCGAGCGCTACTTCGGCGACGTGCTCGACCGGCTGTTCGGCTCCATCGACGATCCCGAAAAGAGCTTGAATTTCTTATCAGCGAATGATAAGAAAAAGCCATGAGCGAGGATCGTGACCCGAGCCTCGACACGCTACTGGACCTCGACGGCCAGGTGCTCGTTGTCGATCCCGAGGGCGGTCATTGGGTGAAGTTCGTTGTCACCCGAGTTCCGGCGTCGCCGGAGAAGCCGCACGGCCTCGATTACTCGCTCACGCTTCACGGGCCTTCGGGCGAACGGCTGGTCGGCTTCGACAATGCCCACCCGGTCGGCCGAGGCAGGCGCGGCGAGCCGATGGACCATCGGCACCGGCTCCAGACCGTGAAGCCCTACGCCTACGAAGATGCGGCCACGCTGCTGGCCGGCTTCTGGCAGGCGGTGGATGCGGTGTTGAAGGAGCGAGGCGTGCTATGACCACCCTGAAAGTCGGGATTGCCGACTACGAAGAAATGAAAGCCCGCACCATGCGGATCGCGCGCGGCGAGGAAAAGCCCGCGCCGGGCGACCCGAAGGTGTGGTTCACCTCCACGAAATCCTTTGCCCAGGTTCTCTCCACGGAGAACCGCGAGCTGCTGCGTATCATCGCGGAGAAAGCGCCGGGCTCGCTGGAGGAACTGGCCGAGATCACCGGCCGGGCCATATCCAATCTGTCGCGCACTATGAAGACGATGGAGAGCTATGGCCTGGTCCGCTTGGAAAAGGGCCAGGGCCGCAAGCTCGCGCCCAAGGTCGTGCATGATCGGGTGGAACTGGTGTTGCCCTTGATCGAGCGCGCCGAGCCCCGGAAGGCGGCGGGAGGCCGGCTATGAACATCCAGAGCCCTCATGTCGCCGTGCGCGCGGCGCTCTATCTGCGCGTCTCAACGCCCAGGCAGGCCGAACATGCCGTGTCGATTCCCGACCAGCGCAAGCAGGGCGAAGACTATTGCGCGGCGCGCGGCTACCAACTTGTCGAGACCTTCGTGGAGCCGGGCAACAGTGCTACGAACGACCGCCGGCCCGAGTTCCAGCGCATGATCGAGGCCGCCACGACCAAGCCAGCGCCGTTCGATGTCGTCGTGGTTCACAGCTTCTCGCGTTTCTTCCGCGATGAGTTCGAGATGGAGTTCGATTACCGCAAGCTGGCGAAGAACGGCGTGAAACTCGTCTCCATCACGCAGGAGCTTGGCGACGATCCAATCCACGACATGATGCGGCGGATCATGTCGCTGTTCGACGAATACCAGTCCAAGGAGAACGCCAAGCACGTCCTGCGCGCCTTGAAGGAGAATGCCCGGCAAGGCTTCTGGAACGGTTCGCTGCCGCCCATCGGCTACCGTGTCGTCGATGCCGAGCAGCGCGGTGCGAAGATCAAGAAGAAGCTCGAAATCGACCCGCTGCACGCCGACACCGTGCGGCTGATCTTCCGCCTTGCGACGGAAGGCGACGGCGCGTCCGGCCCCTTGGGCGTCAAGGCCATCGTCAACCATCTGAACAAGAACCGCATCATGACCCGCAACGGCGGACGTTGGGGCATTGGCCAGCTTCACCGCGTCCTGACCCGGCGCACCTATATCGGCGAGCATCAGTTCAACATGCGTTCCAAGCGCAAGGAGCTGAAACCCGTCGAGGAAATCGTCACCGTCCAGGTGCCGCCGCTGATCGACCTTGAGACCTTCGAGGCTATCCAGCAGCGCTTGCACGCTCGCAACCCGAAGGTGACGCCGCCGCGCGTCGTCGGCAGCCCGAACCTGCTCACCGGCATCTGCTATTGCGGCAAGTGCGGCGGGGCGATGACCCTGCGCACCGGCAAGAACGGCCGCTACCGCTACTATGCCTGCTCGACCAAGGCGCGGCAGGGTGAGACCGGCTGCAAGGGCCGCGCGATCCCCATGGACAAGCTGGACCACATGGTGGTGACGCACCTTGAGGAACGAGTGCTCGACCCCGAGCGGATCGAAATCGTGCTCGCTTCGCTTCTGGATCGCCGGCAGGAAGGTGTCGAGCGGCGCAGCCAGCATATCGGGGAGCTGCGCCAGCGTGCGACCGAGGCCGATCACCGCCTCAATCGTCTTTACGACGCCATCGAGGCGGGTTCGCTCGATCCGGCCGAATCCGCCCTAAGCGAGCGCATTGCCGGCCTTACGGCGATTCGGGATCAGGCGCGGGCCGACGCCGCCCGGATTGAGGCCATGCTGAAAAGCTCCGCCCACCGGGGCCTCACAGGGGCGGCAGTGCGGGAATTGGCGGCGGAGGCGCGCAACCGGCTGCGTCTCTTAGAGGGCGGCTATCGGCGGGATCACGTCCGGGCGTTCGCGCAGCGCGTCGAGGTCGCCGACGACGCTATCTACATCAAAGGGAGCAAAGGCACCCTGTTGAGGACGCTTGTGGCCGCAAAAGGAGGGAAATCGGCGGGAATCGGCGTTCCCGGTTTTGTTCCGAAGTGGCGGAGACGGAGGGATTCGAACCCTCGAGACCCTTGTAGGGGTCTGCTCATTTAGCAAACGAGTGCCTTCAGCCTCTCGGCCACGTCTCCTGCCGGTCCGGCCCGTTCGTCTCGCAACGAAGCGCGCCCTGCGACGGCGACCTGTCTAGGTATCAAGGCCTGTCTGGTCAAGGGCCTAATGCAGGCCGACCAGCCGCTTCATCCTGAGCGCCATGCAGATCACCAGCGCGCAGCCGATCGGGAACACGAACTCGTTCACCCCCGTGCCGATCAGGCGAGCCACGGGAACCGGCACGCCGACCTGCCCCGCGCGCCAGATGTTCAGCAGCACCACCGCGCTCGCCGCCGCCACCCCGACCCCAACGCCGAGAAACAGGTAGCTGCGCACGCGGGTGACCTCGCGCAGCGACAGATAGCCGAGCATCGCGCCGAGAAAGGCGTACTCGATCCCCTTGATGGCGCAGACGGCATAGAAGACCACGTCGATGCCCGCCGGCGTCAGGCTCATCGCCGACTGCACGGTGCGCTGCGCGCCCTTGGCGAGGCCCCAGGCCACCGGGCCGGAGATCAGGCCCAGCACCCCCATGACGAGGGTGCGGTCGCGGCCGGCCACCGTCCCCACCGCGAGGCCGATGCACACCAGGATCGCCCAGCTCACCCCCTGCACGACATCGCCGACGATGGCGATGCCGGGCCAGCTGCCGCCGAGGCCGAGATTGAGCGCGATCATCAGGAGCTGGATCAGGATGCCGAGCACCACCGCCATCCAGGCGACCATCACCGCGCGCCGCACCGCCTCGGCAGCGATCGCGCTGACGATTCCCTCGGCGAAATCGTCGGAAATCCCGGCGTTCTCGACGCCGACCGGCTCCATGTCCGTCATCGCCCGCCCTCGGGTGGTCCGGCGCGCCCGCCCTCGGGCACGGCCGCACGATGGGGCCTTACGTTAGAGCATGTGCGGGCGGAATTGAACGGCCTTGGCGCTCCCGCCGACGCCTCCCTCCCGCGCTCCGTCGCCCCGAGCCCCGAAGCCCTCGCCGCCGCGGCGCGCTTCAGCGGGCGCGCTGGCCGAACAGCACCTTCTGCGCGTCCTTGTCGGTGGCGAGGTCGGTCTTGTTGCGGTCCTCGGCATTCACCGCGAGGCCGCGCTTCACCGCCGGGCGCGCCAGCATCCGTACCAGCCAGGCCTTCAGGTTGGGGAATTCCTCGATGTTCTGCCCCTGCCGCTCCCACAGCTTCGACCAGCCGATGCTGGCCATGTCGGCGATGGAATAATCGCCGGCGAGATAGTCGCGGTCGGCGAGGCGCTTGTTCATCACCCCGTAGAGACGGTGGGTCTCGTTGGTGTAGCGGTCGATGGCGTAAGGGATCTTCTCCGGCGCATAGATGCGGAAATGGTGGGTCTGGCCGGCCATCGGCCCCAGCCCGCCCATCTGCCAGAACAGCCACTGGTCGACCTCGACGCGGCCGCGCTCGTCGGCGGGGTAGAACAGGCCGGTCTTGCGGCCGAGATATTGCAGGATCGCTCCCGATTCGAACACCGAGATCGGCGCGCCGTCCGGCCCCTGCGGATCGACGATGGCGGGGATCTTGTTGTTGGGCGAGATGGCGAGGAAATCGGGCTTGAACTGCTCGCCCTTGGCGATGTTCACCGGGATCACCTCATAGGGCAGCCCGCACTCTTCCAGCATGATGCTGATCTTCCAGCCGTTCGGCGTCGGCCAGTAATAGAGCTTGATCGGGCTCGTCTGAAGTTCGGCCATGGGCGTGGCGCCCTCCACAGTCCCGCCCCCTTTTGGGCGTCTCGCCAACAGAACTAGGGCCGCCCGCGCCCGCTGGCAAGCGATCTCGCGCCGGATGCCGGGTGGCACGCAAGACCTTGGCCCGGCGTGCAAACGCACCGTATTTTCCGATGCGTCAACCGGCATTGCTGCCGCTGCGGCACGAATTGGGATGACCGACGGTAAGTATTCGCGGATTACATTATTGTAATGACACGAATTCTGTCCTGCCGGGCCGAATTTACGACACCGGGCGGCATCTATCCTGTCCCCGTTCGCCATGGGTTGCGAACGCAATGGAGGACCAGGACATGAACCGTCACCTCTTTACCGGCCGTCGCCTCTTCACCGGAATTGCCACCGCCGCCTTCGTCGTCACCTCCGCCGCGGCCTTCGCCGCCAGCCCGGCGCCCGCGTCCACCGCCGCCGCGCCGACCGCCGGGACGACCGCCTCCGCCGCGCCGGCGACGAGCGCCAAGCCGGCCAAGCTCGCCCAGCAGGCCAAGCTCAAGAGCTGCGAGAAGGAATGGACCGCCGACAAGAAGGCCGGCACCACCCACGACATGACCCGCAAGAGCTTCCTCGCCTCCTGCGTGAAGGGCGCCTGACCGCCGCCCGAGCTTCTTCCGCTTCCCTTCCCGCCGGCGTCGCAGCCGGAGGCCGCGGAGGCCGCGCGTTCCCCCGCCCGCGCGCCTCGATTCACCGGCCTTCGCTGCGGCGTCGGTTCCTTCCGTCGGAAATCCAGCCTGAAGCCGTCGCGCCGCTTCTCGTGCGAGACCGCCTGCGAGACCGCCCCCCGCTCAGATGCCGAGCTTGCTCTTCAGCAGGTCGTTCACCGCCTGCGGGTTGGCCTTGCCGCCGGTCGCCTTCATCACCTGGCCGACGAACCAGCCGAGCAGGGTCGGCTTGGCGATGGCCTGCGCCACCTTTTCCGGGTTGGCGGCGATGATGGCGTCCACCGCCGCCTCGATGGCGCCGGTGTCGGTCACCTGCCGCATGCCGCGCGCCTCGACGAGGGCGCGCGGATCGCCGCCCTCGGTGAACACGATCTCGAACAGGTCCTTGGCGATCTTGCCGGAAATGGTGCCGTCGGCGATCAGGTCGACGATGGCGCCGATCTGCGCGGCCGAGACCGGCGAGGAATCGATGTCCTTGCCGTCCTTGTTCAGCCGGCCGAACAATTCGTTGATGACGAAATTCGCCGCCGCCTTGGCATCGCGCCCGCGCGCCGCCGCCTCGTAATAATCGGCGGTGGCCTTCTCGGCGACCAGCACGTCGGCATCATAGGCCGAGAGCCCGTATTCGGCGATGAAGCGCGCCTTCTTCTCGTCCGGCAGCTCCGGCAGGTGCGCGGCCAGCTCGTCGACGAATCCTTGCGAGAATTCCAGCGGCAGCAGGTCCGGGTCCGGGAAGTAGCGGTAGTCATGCGCCTCTTCCTTGGAGCGCATGGAGCGGGTCTCGCCGCGGCCGGGGTCGAACAGCCGCGTCTCCTGGTCGATGGTGCCGCCGTCCTCGAGGATGCCGATCTGCCGGCGCGCCTCGACCTCGACCGCCTGGCCGATGAAGCGGATCGAGTTGACGTTCTTGATCTCGCAGCGTGTGCCGAAATCGTCGCCCGGCTTGCGCACCGAGACGTTGACGTCGGCGCGCAGGCTGCCCTTCTCCATGTCGCCGTCGCAGGTGCCGAGATAGCGCAGGATGGAGCGCAGCTTGGTCACATAGGCCTTGGCCTCTTCCGAGGAGCGCAGGTCCGGCTTGGAGACGATCTCCATCAGCGCCACGCCGGAGCGGTTGAGGTCGACCAGCGACTGCGAGGGATGCAGGTCGTGGATCGACTTGCCGGCATCCTGCTCCAGATGCAGCCGCTCGATGCCGACCTCGATCGGGCCTTCCGGCATGTCGACGCGCACCACGCCCTCGCCGACGATCGGGTCCTTGTACTGGCTGATCTGGTAGCCCTGCGGCAGGTCCGGGTAGAAATAGTTCTTGCGGTCGAACACCGAGCGGCGGTGGATCTGCGCCTTCAGCCCGAGGCCGGTGCGCACCGCCTGCCGGACGCATTCGGCGTTGATCACCGGCAGCATGCCCGGCATCGCCGCGTCGACCAGCGAGACATGCGAGTTGGGCTCGCCGCCGAATTCGGTGGAGGCGCCGGAGAACAGCTTGGAGTTCGAGGTCACCTGGGCATGGATCTCCATGCCGATGACGACTTCCCAGTCGCCGGTCGCGCCCTTGATCAGCTTTTTCGGGTCGGCGGGGCGGGCATGCATGTTCATGGGTCGGGCCTGCATTGCTGGATAGACGTAAAACGCCGGTCTTTCGCCGCTTCCCTACTCCCATGAGCGTGCCGCTGGCAACCGGATCGGCCGCTCGCAAGCGCGGCGCCGCCGCTCCGGGGCGATTGCGCCACGTCAAGGCGGTGGCGGCGATCCGCCGCCACACTGCGTCCTTCGTGGAGCCGGAGAGACGGGGGAGCCAGGCATGCGCACCGACACGATCGACGAACGGCTCGCCCTGTTCCGCGCCATGGCCGGGCAGGCCGGGCTGTCGGATCTCGATCCGGCATCGATCCCGGCCGGCGAGCTGCGGGCGGCGGCGCAGCGCTGCCTCGGCTGCCGCGACGGCGAGGAATGCCGGCAATGGCTCGACGCCGCCACGCCCGAGGCGCCGCCGCCGGGCTTCTGCCGCAATGCCGAGACGTTCGGCGACTGGGTCGCGGCCGAGATCGCGGCTCAGGGCCCAGATGCCGGCGAGGCGGCGGACTGACGGCCGGCGCCGCCCGGCCCTTGCGGGTCGCCGGCCGCGCGCCCTTGCGGGGTGCCGCCCGCCCGCCTAGTCTTCCGGCCGACTGGTGCGGCCGGCCGCTCGCGCCCCTTCCGGGGCATGGTGAACGCACCGATTCCGATCCTGCCGCCGTCCTCGTCGCAAGGCGATGCCGTCAGCAATGCGAGCCCTGGCCCGACGCATCGCCGCAGACGCAGGATCGCGCGCCCATGCCTTCCTCTCCCGAAATGTCTTCCTCTCCCGAAACGTCCACCTCTTCCGAATTGCGCACCCGGCTGGATTCCCGCCGGGACGCCAAGTCGATGGCGAAGGCGCTGCGGTCCGGCCTCGCCGCCCGCGGCATCGACCTGCCGCACGGCCAGGCCCTCGACCTCGTCGCCGCCCAGTTCGGCTGCCGGGACTGGAACGTGCTCGCCGCGCTGGTGCCGGAGGAGCCGCAGGACGCCGCCGCTCCCGACCCGATCGCCTTCCGCATGACGGCGCCGATCCTGCGCATCTTCGACGAGGCGAAGGCGCGCGAGTTCTATCTCGGCTTCCTCGGCTTCACGCTGGACTGGGAGCATCGCTTCGCGGAAAGGATGCCGCTCTACGCGCAGGTCTCGCGCGCCGGCCTCGTGCTGCACCTGAGCGGCCATCACGGCGATGCCAGCCCCGGCTCCACCGTGTTCGTCGCCATGCACGGCATCCGCGCCTACCGGCAGGAGCTGATCGACCGCAACTACCCGAACATGAGGCCCGGCGTCGAGGCGCTGCCCTGGGGCCTGCAGATGCAGGTGGTGGATCCGTTCAGCAACCGCATCCGCTTCTGCGAGCAGCAGCATGGCGCGGGGCAGAAGGGCGAGGGGCAGAAGGGCGAGGAATAGCCCGATGCGCCGGCCTCATTCGATCGAGATCAGCGCATAGGGGCATTGCAGCGTCGCCGCCAGCGGGTCGTCGCGGTAGCACAGCAGGCGGCGGCTCACGTCGACGATCAGCTCGGTGGCGTCCGCCTCGCCGTTGGGGCCGGGCCGGCGCATGAACAGCATGCGGTCCGGCTCCACCGTCTTGACGATGTGGTAATATTCGGCGTTGCCGTCGGGCCGCTCCTGCAATTCGCGCCAGACCTTGTCGCCGAGATTGATGACGCTGGCGTCGAGCAGGCGATAGGTCTTGGTCCGCTCGTTGAAATAGGGCGTCTTGAAGGTGATGACCGAGGCGCTGCCGAGCGCCAGCGGCCGCTTGGCGCCGGTATAGAGCGCCACTACCGCCAGGCTCAGCGAGCCCAGCACCAGCATCGCGAACACCGCGAAGCCGATCCAGGGATGGGTGTTGCGGGTGCGGGCGAGATAGATGACGCCGGCGCAGCCGATGATCAGGCAGCACAGCGCGATGATGCCGAGCCCGGTCTCGCTCGCCGCCCGGATGATTTCCGGGCTGTTCTGGAACAGTGCCCCCAGCCACTCCATGCCCGCGCCCCCCGGCGGCCGCGCGCGTCAATCCCCCTCGTCCGCCCGGCTCCGGCGCGCAGAGTGCGCCGCAAAACGCTGCACTGCAACCACAAGATTAGTCAGGCGGAACAATGCAACCGAAGACGGCTCAGCCGAGATGCTCGTTCTCGTAGTCGACCACCCACTGGATCAGCACCCGCCACAGGGTGTCCACCAGTTCCGGCGGCACGCCCGAGGTTTCGGCGCGGGCCATCACCTTCTCGACCACGTCCTCGACCCGCTCGGGCAGCAGCGCGGCGAGCCCTTCGGCCCGCTTCACCGCGATGACGTGCTTGACCACCTCGAAGCGCCGGGCCAGCAGCTCCACCATCTGCGCGTCGATGGCGTCGATCTCCGCCCGGAAGGGCGCCAGGGCGCGCTCGTTCTCGGGCAGGAGCCGCGCCATCACAGCCACCACTTCTCGGGGCAGGTGAAGCGGCCGGCGGCCTCCTCGATCACCTGGCCGAGCGAGAACAGCGCCTCCTCGCCGAACGGCCGGCCGATCAGCTGCAGGCCGAGCGGCAGCCCGTCGGACGACAGGCCCGCCGGCACCGCGATGCCCGGCAGCCCGGCCATGTTCAGCGTCACCGTGAACACGTCCTGCAGGTACATCTCCACCGGATCGGCGCCGGACACCTCGCCGATGCCGAAGGCCTGGGACGGCGTCGCCGGCGCCAGCACCGCGTCGATGCCGGCGGCGAAGGCGGTCTCGAAGTCGCGCTTGATCAGCGTGCGCACCTTCTGCGCCCGCACGTAATAGGCGTCGTAATAGCCGGCGGACAGCACATAGGTGCCGATCATGATGCGCCGGCGCACTTCGGCGCCGAAGCCGCTCGCGCGGGTCTTCTCGTACATCTCGACGATGTCGCGGCCGGGCACCCGCTCGCCATAGCGCACGCCGTCATAGCGGGCGAGGTTGGACGAGGCTTCCGCCAGTGCCACGATGTAATAGGCCGGCAGCGCGTATTTGGTGTGCGGCAGGCTGATGTCGACCACCTCGGCGCCGGCATCGCGCAGCATGGCCGCGCCATCCTCCCACAGGGCGGCGATCTCGGGCGACATGCCCTCGACCCGGTATTCCCTGGGGATGCCGATGCGCATGCCCTTCACCGAGCCGCCGACCGCCGCCTCGAAATCCGGCACCGGCAGGTTGGCGCAGGTGGAATCCTTGGCGTCGTAGCCGGCCATCGAGCGCAGCAGCAGCGCCGCGTCGTTCACCGAGCGGGCGATCGGCCCGGCCTGGTCGAGCGAGGAGGCATAGGCGACGATGCCCCAGCGCGAGCAGCGGCCATAGGTCGGCTTGATGCCGACCGTGCCGGTGAAGGCCGCCGGCTGGCGGATGGAGCCGCCGGTATCGGTGCCGGCCGCGCCGGCGCAGATATGCGCCGCCACCGCCGCCGCCACGCCACCCGACGAGCCGCCGGGCACCAGCGGCTGGTCGGAGCCTTCGCGCCGCCACGGGTTCACCGCCGGGCCGAAGGCGCTCGATTCGGTGGACGAGCCCATGGCGAACTCGTCCTGGTTGAGCTTGCCGAGCAGCACCGCGCCGTCGCGCCACAGATTGGCGGTGACGGTGGATTCATAGGTCGGCACGAAATGCCTGAGGATGTTCGAGCAGGCGGTGGTGCGCACGCCCTGCGTCGCGAACATGTCCTTGACGCCGAGCGGGATGCCCTCCAGCGGCCCGGCCTCGCCGCTGGCGAGGCGCTCGTCGCTGGCCCTGGCCATGTCCAGCGCCTTTTCCGGCGTCGCCAGCACATAGGCGTTGAGGTCGCCGGCCGGCTCCATGGCGTCGAGATAGGCCTGGGTCAGCTCGGTGGCGGTGAAGCGGCGCTCGGCCAGTCCCTCGCGGGCGGCGGTGAGGGTGAGGCCGGTGAGGTCGGAACCCGATGTCATGGCGCTCACTCCACCACCTTGGGGACGGCGAAGAAGCCGTCCTCGGCCACCGGGGCGTTGGCGAGCACGCGCGCCGGGTAGAACCCGTCGCTCACCACGTCCTCGCGCAGCGGCAGCACCATCGGGGTGACGCTGGTCATCGGCTCGATGCCGGTCACGTCCACCTCGGCCAGCTCGTCCACGAAGGCGAGGATGGCGTTGAGCTCGCCCTGGAGATGGACCACTTCTTCCTCGGTGACGGCGATGCGCGCGAGATGCGCCACCCGCCGGACCGTCGCCTGATCGACCGACATCCGAATTCCCGAAGCTTCACGAAACAACCGCGCGCCCTATAGCAGGCGGGCGGCCCACCCCGCAACGCAAGGCGGCCGGCTCCGGGAATTCGGTGCAGGTCCGCGCCGTCAGGAACGGGCGAGCTGGAGGCAGCCGCCGGCGGCCTCGGCGGACTGGCGCGCCGTCGGCATGGCGATCTTGCCGGCCTTCGCCAGCGACTTGGTGGTGTCGGTGACCACCCCGCGCAGGTCGGCGCCGCCGGCGAGCTTGCCGAGCGAGGCGACATAGATGGTCTTGCCGTCCGGCGACAGCCCGGCGGCGCAGGCATCGGCGGCGGCCTTGTCGGCGAAGGCGGGCGAGCCGGCGAGGCCGGCGGCGAGGGTCAGCGCGAGCGCGCCGGCGAGGGAGGCGCCGCGGCGCGAAAGGCGGGTCATGATGTTCTCCGATTGTCTGGTGGCTGTAGTTGAGGGTGGATTCCGGGGGTGCCGATTCCGGGGGTGCCGAAAGCCGTGCCGCGAGTCGCGTGCCGCGATTCGCACGCTTGAAGCAGGCATGTCTCGATTGGCAGGTGTCGATCGGCAAGCCCGGATTGACGGGTTTGGGATCCGGCTGGCGGGATCGGGATGTCCCGACCTAACCGCGCCGGTGTCGAGGCGATCCCCGGCGCCCCCCATGACGCCGGGGATCCGGGCCGCCGCCGAAGCGGAGGCCCAAGCACGAACCGACCGGGTGGACCGGACGGATGGTCAAGGCGACCGGATCAGCGCAGGCCGGGGCGATTGACCGGGCCGCCGAGATTGACGCCCGCTCCCGGCCGCGCGACGGCCCGCGCGTTGGCATTGCCGACGCAGCCGACCGGGTAGCCGGGACGGCTGCAATAGACCGCGGCGCGGACGGCGGGAGCCGGGGCGACCCGCACCACGCAGCCGCGGGGATAGCCGGGGCCGGTGCAGTACACCACCGCCGCCGAAGCCGAAAATGCGCTCGCCGCCAGCGTGCCTGCCGCGACCACGGCACCGGCCGCGAACGTAACGGCCGCACGCCGCGATACGAAAAACGGGAAACCCCTGTCGTGCATGAATTCGTCCTCGCGTTGAGATGATTCTCAACCTCGAACGGCAATGAACGCCGGACGGTTCCGCTGGGCAATGCCGATTTTTGATCGCATTTCATGGCGCGTCGTTTCCATATTTCCTGATCGCCTCCTCCCGGTCGCCTCATCCGGTCGCTTCGGCTGGCCTGCGGGTTGCTGGAACGACGGTCGCGGTGTCATAACCCACTGCTAACCGGGACCCCGGGGGGAGCCCATCCATGCTCGATACGACCTCATGGTGCGCGTCGGCGGCGGAGCGCCGGCCGGACATTGCGGCGTTGCGCGCCCATCCCCGCTTCGCCGAGGCGGCGCGGCAGGCGGCCCACGGCCTTGTCGAGACCTATCGCGGCAGCGCGGTGATGAACCGGCTGCTCAACGATCGCGGCCGCTTCACGCTGTCGCTGCTGGTTTTCGTCCTGCATGCCGAGGCCCCCGGCGCCGGGCGCGGCGGCCTGACCGCCGGACGGCTGAAATCGGAAGCCGCCGCCCTCGGCATATGCAGTCCCGGCCGGGCCGGCGCGGTGCTGGCGGCCTTCCAGCTGCTCGGCCTCGTCGAATCGGTGCCCGACCCGGACCGGCGGCTGAAGCGGCTGGCGCCGACCGAGCGGCTGATGGACATGCACCGGGCGCGCTGGCGCAGCCTTCTCGCGCCGATGGCGTCCTGCATGCCGGAGGGCGCGGCCGGCCTCGCCCGGATAGGCGATGCCGATTTCCTGCCCGCCTATGTCGAGGCGCTGTTCCAGCCGTTCCGCAGCGGCTGGCGGGTGCTCGACGACGTGCCGGAACTCGCGCCCTTCGCCGACCGAGATGCCGGGATCATCATCGCCCTGTCGCTGATGGAGACGGCTTTCGGACACCCGGCGCAGCCCATCGCCCATCTCGCCCGGCAGTTCGGCGTCTCGCGCTCGCATGTGCTCGCCATGTTCAAGGCCGGCGAGGAGGCCGGGCTGCTGCGGCGTCCCGACGCCCGCGGCGGCGCGCTCGCCGAGCCGGAGCTGGTCGAGGCGCTGCACGCCTTCGTCGCCGTGGCCTTCCTCATGCAGGCGCAGGCGGTGCGTCGCGCCTGCGCGACGGCCGGCGACTGAGGCGCCGCCCGCCGGCAGGAGGCCGTCAGCTTTCGACCATCAGTTCTTGCCGAAATCCTTCGGCACGCCGCTCTCCAGCACATGCACGCTTGCCTCGCCGCCGACGAGATCCACGAAACGGCCGGCGGTCGGCTCCAGCATCGGGAACGACCCGTAATGGCAGGGGAGCACCGTGAGGCCCGGCAGGAAGCGCCGTACCGCCAGCGCCGCCGTCTCCGGGCCCATGGTGAAGCGGTTGCCGATCGGCACGATGGCGATTTCCGGCCGGTGGATCTCGGCGATCAGCTCCATGTCGGAGAAGATGTCGGTGTCGCCCATGTGCCAGACCGTCGGCTCGCCGGGAGCGTGGACGATGAGGCCGTTGGCATTGCCGAGATAGACCGAGGTGCCGTCGACCAGCGCGCCGGAGGAATGGTCGGCGCGCACCATGGTCACCGAGAAGCCGTCGAGGCCGATCGTGCCGCCGGTATTCATCATCTCGATCTTCTTCACTCCCTGCAGGCCGAGCCAGGTGGCGAGGTCGGCATTGGCGACCACGGTGGCGCCGGTCGCCTCGGCGATCTGCACGGTGTCGCCGACATGGTCGCCATGGCCATGGGTGAGCAGCACATGGGTGGTGCCGAGCACCGCCACGTCGCGGCTGGATCCGAAGCCCGGATTGCCGGACAGGAAGGGGTCGATCAGCACCGCCTTCCCGGCAAAGTCGAGACGGAAGGCGGAATGTCCGAACCACGTGATCTTCATGGGGCATCTCTCTGGCTGCCGGGGAGACCTGCAACATAGGGTGGCCCGCGCCCGGCTCAAGCCGGGTCCATCGGCCTCATCGGTCATTTGAGACTGGAAATTGGTCTCATCGTACACCTCACTGCACTCACCGGACGCTCTGGCGCGGCTCTCCCCGGCGTGCTAGCGCAGCGTCATGAGCGCCGCCATTCTCCGCATCGACGAGGCCCCGTCCCACCTGCCCGCGCGGGGCGGCCTGATCGGCCTCGATCTCGGCACCAAGACCATCGGCATCGCCAGCTGCGACCCCGACCGGCGCCTCGCCGCGGCGGTGGAAACCGTTGCGCGCAAACAGTTTACGCCGGACGCCGCCCGCATTCTGCACCTCGCCACCGAGCGCAAGGCGGTCGGCTTCGTGCTCGGCCTGCCGGTCAACATGGATGGCAGCGAAGGGCCGCGCGCCCAGTCGACCCGCGCCTTCGCCCGCAATTTCGCGCGGCTCACCGAGTTGCCGATTATCCTTTGGGACGAACGGCTTAGCACCGCTGCCGTGCAGCGCGACCTGATCGGCCAGGATGTCAGCCGGGCGAAAAGGGCGGCGGTGGTGGACCAACACGCCGCCGCCTTCATCCTGCAGGGCGCCCTTGACCGGCTGCGGTTCCTCGCGGAGTCCTGACCATGTCCGGCGTTCTCGGCGCCCTCGTCCCGGTCTTCCTCGTCATCGCCCTCGGGGCGGTGCTGAAGCGGGGGCTGCTCACCGAGGACAGTCACTGGATCGCCTTGGAAAAGCTCACCTATTTCGTGCTTTTCCCCTCGCTGATCATCGTGTCGATCGCCCGAGCCGACCTCGGCGGCGTCGCGGTGCTGGAGGTCAGCACCGCGCTTTTCGTCTCCATCGTCGGGCTGAGCCTGGTCCTGATCGCCGTGCGCGCACCGCTCAGCCGGATATTGTCGCTGGCAAGTCCTTCCTATACCTCGCTTTTCCAAGGTTCGGTGCGCTGGAACTCCTATATCGCGCTAGCCGTCGCCGGCGCGCTGGCCGGGCCGAAGGGGCTGGCCGTGGCGGCCGTCGGCCTCGCGGTGATGATCCCGGTCCTCAACATCATGTCGGTCGCGGTGCTGGCCCGTCATGGCGCCCGCGCCAGCGGCGAAGCCCCACGGGTGGTAGGTCAGATCCTGCGAAACCCCTATGTCTGGTCTTGCGCCATCGGCGCGTTGCTGAACGAGTCGAATGTCGCGATACCGGTGGTACTGATGACCTTCATCGATATTCTCGGCCGCTCCTCGCTGGCGCTCGGCCTGCTCGTCGTCGGCGCCGGGTTGCGCATCGCCGATATCCACAAGCCACGGGCAGCGACGCTAGTGGCTTGTTTCCTCAAGCTTATTCTTCTTCCCGTGCTGGCCGTGTCCCTGGGCGTCGCGCTCGGGCTGCACGGCGTCGACCTTCTCGTGGTCGCGATCGCCGCCTCGGTGCCGTCGGCGCCGAACGGCTATGTGCTGGCGCGGCAGATGGGCGGCGACGCGCCGCTGCTGGCGGAGATGCTGACCATCCAGATCATCTTCGCCGCCCTCACCATGCCGCTCGTGGTCGCGGCGGTGACATATCTTTTATAGCGGAAACTTGTCTTTTATAACAAAGGCTTGCGCGATCTTCCCGCGCAACGCGAAAACGGCGGGCCGCGACCCGCCGTCCTGGAACGCGTGCAGCGCGTGTCTCAGCAGGCCGTCCAATAGCCGGTCTGGCGGTCCGGGTTGACCTCGACCCAGCACTGGCGCGGGCCGGGTGCATAGCCGTAGCGCGCAACCGGAGCCGGCGCGTAGACCACCGCCGGCGGTGCGTCGTAGTAATAGTTCCGGCGGGACGCTCCGGCGATGGCGGCTCCCGCGACCACGCCGGCGGCAACGCCGCCCGCCACCCAGCAGCCGCGGCAGCGCACGTTCTCCACCGGCGCCGAACCCGCCTGCCCGAGTGCCGGAACGGCGGAAATCGGCGCCGCCGAAACCGGGATGGTGGCAAGCGAGGCCGCAAGCGCAAGGCCGACGACGGCAACGCGGCCTTTCTGGCTCATCGTCTTTGACATGAGGTCACTCCTGCTTTCTTTGCCCATCTGGGATCAGACCCATAACGCCATAACCCCGCACCGGGTTCCAGAACGGGATTTCCGGGACAAACGCCGATATCCGCTTGCGGGCGGGCGCGGCTGCGTCTATCCAGCCGACTTCGATATGACATCGAACCCGACTGCCTCCTTCACGCTTGCGCGCCGGGACCTTCTCGGAATCGAGGGCCTGTCCCCGGACGAGATCGTCGGCCTGCTCGACCTCGCCGAGGAGTTCGTGACCCTCAACCGGCAGGTCGAAAAAAAGCGCGCGACCCTGCGTGGCCGCACGCAGATCAACCTTTTCTTCGAGGCTTCGACCCGCACGCAATCCTCCTTCGAGCTCGCCGGCAAGCGGCTCGGGGCGGATGTGATGAACATGGCGGTGGCCAATTCCTCGCTCAAGAAGGGCGAGACGCTGATCGACACCGCCGCCACGCTCAATGCCATGCGCCCGGACGTGCTGATCGTCCGCCACAGTGCCTCCGGCGCGGTGGAACTGCTCGCCCGCAAGGTCGACTGCGCGGTGGTGAATGCCGGCGACGGCGCCCATGAGCACCCGACGCAGGCGCTGCTCGACGCGCTGACCATCCGCCGCAACAAGGGCCGGATCGAAGGGCTGACCGTCGCCATTTGCGGCGACATCACCCATTCGCGCGTCGCCCGCTCGAATATCCTGCTGCTGCAAGCACTTGGCGCGCAGGTGCGGGTCGTGGCGCCCCCGACCCTGCTGCCGCGCGACATCGACCGCTTCGGGGTCGAGGTGCATGGCGACATGCGCCGCGGCCTGAAGGACGTGGACATCGTGATGATGCTGCGGCTGCAGCGCGAGCGGATGAACGGCTCCTTCGTGCCGTCGGTGAAGGAATATTTTCATTTCTGGGGCCTCGACGAAGCCAAGCTGCGCTTTGCGAAGCCCGATGCGCTGGTGATGCATCCCGGCCCGATGAACCGGGGCGTGGAGATCGATTCGGCGGTCGCCGACGGCGCCCAGTCGCTGATCCGCGAGCAGGTGGAAATGGGCGTGGCGGTCCGCATGGCCGTCCTCGATGCGCTGTCGCGGAACCTGCCAAATGCCTGAGATTCGTCCGGTTCTGCTGGCGGGCGCCCGCATCCTCGACCCTTCGCGCGATCTCGACATCGACGGCGACCTCCTGCTGGCCGACGGCGTGATCAGGGACATCGCACCCGGCCTCGTCGATGCCGGGCTGCCCGAGGGCACCGAGATCGTCGATTGCCGCGGCAAGCTGGTCATTCCCGGCCTCGTCGACATGCGCGCCTTCATCGGCGAGCCCGGCGCCGAGCACCGCGAGACGCTCGCTTCCGCCAGCCAGGCGGCGGCGGCCGGCGGCGTGACCACCCTCGTCTGCCAGCCGGATACCGATCCCATCATCGACGAGCCGGCCATCGTCGATTTCCTGCAGCGCCGCGCCCGCGACACCGCCATCGTCCGCGTCCATCCGATGGCGGCGCTGACCAAGCGCCTCGAAGGGCGCGAGATGACCGAGATCGGCCTGCTGCAGGCCGCCGGCGCCATCGCCTTCACCGACGGCGCGCGCTCGGTGCGCTCGGCGCAGGTGCTGCGGCGGGCGCTCACCTATGCCCGCCTGTTCGACGCGCTGATCGTCCATCACACCGAGGACGCCGACCTTACCGGCGAGGGGGTGATGAACGAGGGCGAGCTCGCCGCCCGGCTCGGCCTTGCCGGCTGCCCGAAGGCGGCCGAGGCGATCGTGCTGGAGCGCGACGTGCGCCTCGCCGGCATGACGGGCGGGCGCTACCACGCCGCCTCGCTCACCTGCGCCGAATCGCTGGAGGTGCTGCGCCGGGCCAAGGAAGCCGGGCTTCAGGTGACCGCGTCGGCCTCGATCAACCACCTGACATTGAACGAGCGCGATGTCGTCGGCTACCGCACCTTCTTCAAGCTGGCGCCGCCGCTGCGCAGCGAGGACGACCGCCTGGCGCTGGCCGCCGCGGTCGACGAGGGGCTGATCGACGTCATCGTGTCCGACCACAATCCCCAGGATGTCGAGGTGAAGCGCCTGCCCTTCTCCGAGGCCGCCTGCGGCGCCATCGGGCTGGAGACCATGCTCGCCGCCGGGCTCCGGCTGGTGAATGACGGCACGATGGGGTTGATGGCACTCATCCGCGCCATGTCGACACGGCCGGCCGAGCTGCTCGGCCTGCCCGGCGGCACGCTGCGCGCCGGTCGTGCGGCCGACATCGCCGTGGTCGCGCTGGACGAGGCCTGGATCCTCGACGCGGGGGCGCTGAAATCGCGTTGCCGCAACACGCCTTTCGACGAATCCCGCTTCGAGGGACGGGTGGTCCGCACGCTGGTCGGCGGACGAACCGTCTACGAATACGTGTGAAATATCGCACTTTCCCGCCGTGATCCTCATCGCCACGGCGCCTGCGAGATTCTAAGGTCGACGCCATGACATGGTCGCTGCCTCTCCTGTCGGGATTGCTTGCGCTGGCGCTCGGCTATCTGCTGGGCTCGATCCCGTTCGGCCTGATCATTACCCGCCTCGCCGGCACGCAGGACATCCGCTCCATCGGATCGGGCAATATCGGCGCGACCAATGTGCTGCGCACCGGGCGCAAGGGCCTCGCCGCCGCCACCCTGCTCGGCGACGCGCTGAAGGGCACGGCGGCGGTGCTGATCGCCGAGCGGCTGTTCGGCTTTGAAGGTTCGCTGGTGGCCGCGCTGGGCGCCTTTCTCGGCCATTTGTTCCCGGTGTGGATCGGCTTTCGCGGCGGCAAGGGAGTGGCGACCTTTCTCGGCGTCACGCTCGGGCTCTACTGGCCGCTGGCGGTGGTGTTCGCCCTCGTCTGGCTCGGCGTCGCCCGGCTGTTCCGCTATTCCTCGCTGGCGGCGCTGGCGGCGTCGGGAGCAACGGTGCTCGCCTCCATGGTGCTGGCGAGTTCCGAGCTCGGCTTCCTTCTGACGCTGCTCGCGATCCTGCTCTGGATCATGCACCGGGCGAATATCCGCCGGCTGCTGGCCGGGACGGAAAGCCGCATCGGCTCGAAAGGCTGATCGGTGGCGGGAGCGGGCGTCCACCTCGACGACGAGCAGCGCCGCGACTGGCTGCGGCTGATCCGCACCGAGAATGTCGGCCCGCGCGCCTTCCGCAACCTCATCAACCGCTTCGGCGGTGCCCGCTCGGCGCTGGAGGCGCTGCCGACGCTGGCGCGGCGCGGCGGCAGCCTGATCCCGCCCCGCATCCCCTCGCCGGCCGAGGCGGAAGACGAGATCGCCGCCCTCGCCCGGCTGGGCGGCCGCTTCATCGCCATCGGCGAGCCGGAATACCCGCTGGCGCTGCGCCATATAGACGACGCTCCGCCGCTGATCGCCATACGCGGCCGTGCCGCGCTGCTCGGCGAGCCGGTCGTCGCCATCGTCGGTTCCCGCAACGCCTCCGGCGCCGGCCGCACGATGACGGCGCGTCTCGCCCGCGGACTCGGCGAGGCCGGGTGGGTGGTCGCCTCCGGCCTCGCCCGCGGCATCGACACCACGGCGCACGAGGCCAGCCTCGCCACCGGCACCATCGCGGTGGTCGCCGGCGGTCATGACCGTCCCTATCCACGCGAGAACGAGGCCCTGCAGGCGCGCATCGCCGAAGAGGGCGTGGTGCTCTCGGAGATGCCGATGGGCTGGGAGGCGCGCTCGCGGGATTTCCCGCGCCGCAACCGGCTGGTCTCCGGCCTGTCGCTGGGCGTCGTGGTGGTGGAGGCGGCCGAGCGCTCCGGTTCGCTGATCACCGCCCGCCTCGCCGGCGAGCAGGGCCGCGAGGTGTTCGCGGTGCCGGGTTCGCCGCTCGATCCGCGCGCCGGCGGCGCCAACGCGCTGATCAAGCAGGGCGCCGCGCTCGTGACCGGGGTGGAGGACATTCTCGACGTGCTGCGTCCGCTGGTCGGACGGGCCGAACCGCCCGCGGGTTCGCGGGAGGACGGCGGCGAACTTGCCTATGCCGAACCCGGCGACGACGCGCGCGGGCGGATCCTGTCGCTGCTCGGCCCCTCCCCGGTCGGCATCGACGAACTCGTCGTGCTGTCGGGCCGGCCGGCGAGCGAGGTGCAGATCGTCCTGCTCGAGCTTGAGCTCGCCGGCCGACTGGAACGGCACGCCGGCAACGCGGTATCCCTGATCTGAACGGTCAGCTGCCGCTGTCGGATTCCGCGCGCCGGGCGATGGTGGCGGCTTCCTCGCGTGCCATTTCCAATATGTACTGCAGCACATGCAGCCGGTCCGCCGCAGCGATCCGGGCAAGCTCGGCGGCCAGCGCCTCGATATAGGCCGCCGTTTCGCTTGGCCCCTTGCGGTGGTTGCGATCTTTATCGGTCACGGTCGTCTCATGCCCTGTGAGACGATCAGCCTACCATCGATGGCGGAAGCATTTCTATCACTGATTATTCGTATCGAATTATACTATCTATACGTGCATACATGAAAGGCTGTTCCGGGCCGCGCGACCACCCTCGCCGCCATGCGCCGTCGAGCCGATTTGACAGGCCGGACCGGGTCCCCCATTTTCCCGGCCGTTTTCTGGGCTGGACACCGAACCGAAGGACGTCGCGGGCGCAATGCAGGTCGTCATCGTCGAATCACCTGCCAAGGCGAAGACGATCAACAAATATCTCGGACCGGGATATGAGGTGATCGCCTCCTATGGCCATGTGCGCGATCTCCCCGCCAAGGATGGCTCGGTCGATCCGGAACATGATTTCCGCATGCTTTGGGACATAGATCCCAAGGCACAGAAGCGCCTTTCCGACATCGCCCGCGCGGTGAAGGGTGCCGACGGCCTTATCCTCGCCACCGACCCGGATCGGGAAGGCGAGGCGATCTCGTGGCACGTGCTTGAAATCCTTAAGGAAAAGCGCGCGATCAAGGATCAGCCGGTCTCCCGCGTCGTCTTCAACGCCATTACCAAGCAGGCAGTGCTGGAGGCGATGAAGCACCCGCGCATGATCGACGCCGCGCTGGTCGACGCCTATCTCGCCCGCCGTGCCCTCGACTATCTCGTCGGCTTCACCCTGTCGCCGGTGCTGTGGCGCAAGCTGCCGGGCGCCCGCTCGGCGGGCCGCGTGCAGTCGGTGGCGCTGCGGCTTGTCTGCGACCGCGAGCGCGAAATCGAGACATTCGTTCGCCGGGAATATTGGTCGATCGCCGCCAAGCTGGCGACGCCGCGCAACGATGTGTTCGAGGCCCGGCTCGTCGGCGCCGACGGCAAGAAGATCGGCCGGCTCGATGTCGGCACCGCGTCGGAAGCCGCCGCCTTCCGAGCGGCGCTCGAAAGCGCGAATTACGTGGTGCGCTCGGTCGAAGCCAAGCCGGCCCGCCGGCATCCCTACCCGCCGTTCACAACCTCTACGTTGCAGCAGGAGGCGAGCCGCAAGCTGGGGCTGGCCCCCGCCATCACCATGCGCATCGCGCAGCGGCTCTACGAGGGCGTCGACATTGGTGGTGAGACCGTCGGCCTGATCACCTATATGCGTACCGACGGCGTCGACATGGCGCCGGAAGCGGTTGCGTCGGCGCGTTCGGTGATCGGGCACGAGTATGGCGACCGCTACGTTCCCTCCGCGCCGCGCAAATATACCGCCAAGGCCAAGAACGCCCAAGAAGCGCACGAAGCCGTCCGCCCCACCGAACTCACCCGCCTCCCAAAGGACGTCGCCCGCTATCTCGAAGGCGATCAGGCCAAGCTCTATGAGCTGATCTGGCTGCGCACCATCGCCAGCCAGATGGAATCGGCCGAGCTGGAGCGCACCACCGTCGACATCGACGCGAAGGTGAGCGGCCGGGCGCTGGAGCTGCGCGCCACCGGCTCGGTGGTGAAGTTCGACGGCTTCCTCACGCTCTATCGCGAAGGCCGCGACGACGAGGAGGAGGACGACGAGAATCGCCGCCTGCCCTCGATGTCGGCCAATGAGACGCTCGCCAACAAGGGCATCGCCACCGACCAGCACTTCACCGAACCGCCGCCGCGCTACTCGGAAGCCTCGCTGGTCAAGCGCATGGAAGAACTCGGCATCGGCCGGCCCTCGACCTATGCCTCGGTGCTCGCGGTGCTGCGCGACCGCGAATATGTGAAGCTCGACAAGCGCCGGCTGGTGCCGGAGGACAAGGGGCGGCTCGTCACCGCCTTCCTCGAGAGCTTTTTCGACCGCTATGTCGAATACGACTTCACCGCCGACCTCGAGGAGAAGCTCGACCGCATCTCCGCCGCCGAGCTGGACTGGAAGCAGGTCCTGCGCGACTTCTGGCGCGAGTTCGCGGCCGCCGTGGGCGAGACCAAGGATCTGCGCGTCTCGGAGGTGATCGAGAGGCTCGACGAGCTGCTGACCGCCCATATCTTCCCGCCGAAGGAAGACGGCAGCGACCCGCGCCTGTGCCCCACCTGCGGCACCGGGCGCCTGTCTCTGAAAGTCGGCAAGTTCGGCGCCTTCATCGGCTGCTCGAACTATCCCGAGTGCAAATACACCCGCCCGCTGGCGGTTCAGTCCGGCGAGAATGGCGAGGCCGAGACCAACGGCACCCGCGTGCTCGGCACCGATCCCGTCACCGGGTTCGAGGTCACGGTGCGCGACGGCCGCTTCGGCGTCTATCTCCAACTCGGCGAGGGCAAGGACGGCGAGAAGCCCAAGCGCTCCAGCCTGCCCAAGGGTCTCGCGCCCGCCGATGTCGATCTCGAGACTGCGCTGGCGCTGCTGGCGCTGCCGCGCGAGATCGGCGCGCATCCCGATACCGGCGAGAAGATCCTGGCCGGCATCGGCAAGTTCGGCCCCTATGTCCAGAACGGCAAGACCTACGCCAATCTCGACGCCGGCGACGATGTGCTTTCCATCGGCATCAACCGCGCGGTGGCACTGATCGCCGACAAGCAGAACAAGGGACCGCGGCGCGGCGGCGCGGCGGCGGGCGGGCGCGAGCTCGGCGAGCACCCGACGCTCGGCGGGCCGGTATCCGTGCGTCCGGGCCGGTTCGGGCCTTACGTGAACCATGGCAAGGTCAATGCCACGCTGCCCAAGAGCCTCGATCCCGCAGCCGTCACCATGGAGCAGGCGGTGGAGCTGATCACCGCCAAGGCCGGTTCCGCCCCCGCCAAGCCGGTACGCCGCACCGCCGCCAAGGCCAGCACGAGCGACAAGCCCGCGCCCGCCAAGAAGGCCCCGGCGAAGAAGAGCCCCGCAAAGGCGCCGGCAAAGCGGAAAGTGGCCCCAGGCGAGTAAGCGACCAAAGGCGAGTAGCGACGACGCGCGCCTCCGGTCCGGGAGGCGCGCTCCGGCTATGCCGGCGAATGAAGAGCGTCGTATGCGCGCCCTGCCCCGAAATCGGCGCCGGCAACCAAGCTGAATTTCCTATGCGAATATATTGTTCGTTTGGGACAATGATGCTTTGATACTCGCTTGTAGTGCCGCATCTCGCGCCCAGGGGCCGCTGCCATGGATATGAAAATCGGCGACACCGACGGCGGCGATCTCGGCGAACGGGTGAAGGCGCTGCGACTCCGGGCGGACCTCACCATCAAGGAAGTGTCCATCCGTTCCGGCATCTCGCCCTCGGCGATTTCCAAGATCGAGAACAACCTGCTGTCGCCGACCTATGACAACATCATCCGGCTGGCGCAGGGCCTCGACGTCGACATTTCCGAGCTGTTTTCCTCGACCCGCAAGCAGATGCCGCACGGCCGGCGCTCGCTGACCCGGTCCGGCCAGGGCGATTTCATCCGCACGCAGAACTACACGTTCGAAATGCTGTGCTCCGACCTCACGGCCAAGCGCATGCAACCTATCCGGGCACGGCTGCATGCCCGCGAGATACGGGCGTTCGGCAAGCTCGCCGCCCATGCCGGAGAGGAAGTCGTCTACGTGATCAAGGGCCAGGTTCAGCTGCTGACGGAATTCTATGCGCCCGTCATGCTGAACGAGGGCGACTGCGCCTATTTCGACAGCACCATGGGCCACGCGCTGCTGTCGGCGGGGGAGGAAGATGCCGAGATCTTCTGGGTTTGCGCGGCGGACCAGGCGCTCAACCTCGACGAGGCCGCCCTGGCATCCACTTGACATGTTTCATGATAGGAATATTAATTTCTCAAAAGAAAAATTAGTTCAATTGCGAACCATAAATCACATTTCCTTTCCAGGGGTATCAGCATGACTGAACATGTCGGCAACCGTCGGACCTTTCTAGCGGCGGGCTCTCTCGTCGGCGCAGCGGCCGCCCTCGCCGCGACGTCCGGCCAGGCTCTCGCTCAGGAGACCGGCTCCCTGAAGGCCATTCGCGATCGCGGCGAGTTGCGGATCGGCGTCGCGCCGGGCGAGCCCTGGTTCTACAAGGATCAGCGCAGCGGCGAGTGGTACGGCCTCGGCTGGGGCATGGGTGTCGCCCTCGCCAAGGAGCTCGGCATCAAGCCGGTACCGGTGGAAACCACCTGGGGCAACGCCGTCGCTGCCCTGCAGGCCGGCCAGTTCGACGTCATGTTCACCATGGACGCGACGCCGCAGCGTGCCCTGGCAGTCGATTTTCCGGTCCAGCCGATGTTCTGGTATGCGCAGGGCGTCCTTCTCGCCGACGGAATCACCGTCGCCAACTGGGAGGAGATGAACAAGCCGGAATTCCGCATCGGCGTCGTGCTCGGCACCTCGCCCGATCGCGACATCACCGTTCGCCTGCCCAAGGCCAGCATCGAGCGCTTCCCGAGCGCCGACGAGACCGGCGCCGCCTTCATCGCCGGCCGCATGGACGGTATCTCGCTGTTCCACCCCGCTCTGGTGATGCTGCAGTCCCGCATCAAGCGCGGCCATATCATCCTGCCGCAGCCGCTGCGCGAATCGCCGTCGAGCGCCGCGGTGCAGAACGTCGCCGACAAGAGCTGGCGCGACTGGCTCGGCGTGGCGATGGCCTATATGTACGCGACCGGCCAGACGCAGAAGATTTTCGAGGACTACCTCGCCTTCCGCGGCATCGACCCGACCTCGACGCCCGCGATCATGCGCGAGCGCTGGAAGGCATAAGCTCCCCCGATCGCACTCCGGCGCCCGCCGAGTCCGGCGGGCGAACCCGGCGTCCTTCGCAGCCCCGTCCTCGTGACGCGCTCCGCGCCGCCCTTCGTCGGCGCGGGACGGCAGCCCGGTACAGTCGACCAGAATGCACTATGTTTGGGACTTCAGACCCGTCTGGCTCAATTTCGATATCCTGCTGGAAGGGCTCGGCAACACGCTGAAGCTCTCCGCGGTGTCGATCTGCATCGGCCTCGCCGTCGGCCTGATACTGGCGCTCGGGCGGCTGGCGCCGTCGCGGGCGCTGTCGCTGCCGGCGACAGTGATCATCGAGTTCTACCGCAACACGCCGCCGCTGGTGCATTTCTTCTGGTATTTCTATGGCCTGCCGATCCTGATCGGCGTCAGCCTCACCCCCTTCGCAGCGGCGGCGGCGGCGCTGTCGGTCCAGTCGGGCGCCTTCTTCGCCGAGGTGTTTCGCGGCGGCATCATCTCCGTCGAGCGCGGGCAGTGGGAAGGCGGGCGCGCCATCGGCATGGGCTACGCGCAGCTCATGCGGCGCATCATCCTGCCCCAGGCCTTCCGCCGCATGATCCCGCCCCTGATGGAACGCTCCTTCGAGCTGGTGAAGACCACCTCGCTCGCCGCGACCCTCACCTATGGCGAGCTGGTCTACAAGGCGATGGTGCTGACGACCCAGACCTACCGGCCGATGGAGATCTATTCCACCGTCGCGGTGATGTTCTTCTCGGTCCTGTTCCTTGCGAGCCTCGGCATGCGCATGGTCGAGGCCCGGCTCGCCCGCCGGCAGGTGCGCTGACCATGAGCTACTCCTTCCAGTTCGGCGAGATCCTGGCCAATAGCGACCTGCTGCTGCGCGGCCTCAAGCTCACCCTGGCTCTGTTCGCCCTCGCCTTTTCCGGCGCGCTGGTGGCCGGGTTGTTCATAGGGCTCGGCCGCGCCTCGACGCGCCGCCTGCCCAATCTCGCCGCCACCGCCTATATCGAGCTGTTCCGCAACACGCCGGTGCTGGTGCAGCTGATCTGGTTCTACTACGCCCTGCCGGCGCTTTCCGGCTGGCAGCCGACCGCCTTCACCGCCGCGGCACTCGGCCTGTTCCTCAACACCTCCGCCTATTGCGCCGAGATCTGGCGGGCGGGCATCCAGTCGCTGCCGACCGGCCAGTGGGAGGCAGGGCGCGCCATCGGCATGAGCGAGAGCGAGCTGCTGCGCCGCATCGTGGTGCCGCAGGCGGTGGCACGGATGGTGCCGGCCTTCACCAATCGCGGCGTCGAGCTCGCCAAGATGACCTCCATCGCCTCGGCCATCACCGTGCAGGAACTGATGTACGAGGCCAAGATGCTGAGCACCCAGACCTTCCTGCCGCTCGAGACCTTCTCGATCGTCGCGGTCATCTATTTCTGCGTCATCTATCCGGGAACGCTGGCCGCCTATGCGCTGGAGCGGCGCCTGACTTCAAAAGGGACCTGAGCGCCATGGCAGTTGCAAATCCGGCCGCGATCCTCGCCGTCGAGGGCCTGCGCAAGAGTTTCGGGCCGCATGAGGTGCTGAAGGGCATCGACCTCAGCGTCGGCGCCGGCGAGCGCATCGCCATTCTCGGCTCGTCCGGCTCGGGCAAGAGCACCCTCCTGCGCTGCGTCAACTTCATGGAGGTGCCGAGCGCCGGTCGCATCGTGCTCGACGGCCAGCCGGTAGGCCGGCCCGGACGCGGCGGCACCATCGAGGCGAGCGGGCGCGAACTGCGCCAGCTACGGGCCCGCGTCGGCATGATCTTCCAGCAGTTCAACCTGTTCCCGCACATGACGGTGATCGAGAACGTCATGGAGGGCCCGGTGACGGTGAAGGGGATGAACAAGACCGAGGCCCGGCAGAAGGCGCAGGACTATCTGCGGCGCGTCGGCCTCGCCGAGAAGGCCGATCAATATCCACAGCGTCTCTCCGGCGGCCAGCAGCAGCGCGTGGCGATCGCCCGGGCGCTGGCCATGGAGCCGGAAATCCTGCTGTTCGACGAGCCCACATCCTCGCTCGACCCCGAACTGGTCGGCGAGGTGCTGGACGTCATCCTCGGCCTGTCCAGGGAAGGGCGCACCATGCTGCTCGTCACCCACGAGGTCGGCTTCGCCTACCATTTCGCCACGCGCGTGCTGTTCCTGCACGACGGCCTGATCCACGAGCAGGGAACGCCCGACGAAGTGCTGAAGAACCCGCGCGAGGAACGCACGCAGGGATTCCTCAAGCGCTTCACCTCGTTTCATTTCTAGCAGGGACTGCCCGTCATGGTCGAAGAGAAGGGCGCGCAGACCCCTGTCGAGGATCCGCGCAACCGCGATCTGTGGATTTGGCTGAACGGCCGGCTGGTCAAGCGCGCGCAGGCGCTGGTGTCGATCTTCGACGCCGGCTTCGGCCTCGGGGACGGCGTGTGGGAAGGCATCCGCATGGCCCGCGGCCGGCTGGTGCTGGTGCAGGACCATCTCGACCGCCTTTTCGAGGGCGCCAATACCATCGCCATCGACATCGGCATGACGAAGGCCGAGCTGCTCGGCGCGCTGGAAGAGCTCTGCGCCGCCAACGACATGGCCGATGGCGGCCATCTGCGCCTCATGGTGACGCGCGGCGAGAAGCACACCATTCACCAGGACCCGCGCAACGCGCTGGGCCGGGCAACCATTGCCATCACCGCCGAATTCAAGCTACCGGACCCCGAGATCAAAAAAGCCGGCATCAAGCTGTTCACCTCCACCTTCCGCTCGTCGGCGCCGGACAGTTTCGACCTGCATCTCAATTCCCACAGCCGCCTGAACTTCATCCAGCCGCTGCTGCAGGCCATCGCCGCCGGCGCCCACGAGGCGCTGATGCTGGATCCGCATGGTTTCGTGGCGAGCTGCAACTCCACCAATTTCTTCATCGTCCGACGCGGCGAGGTGCTCACCTCCAGCGGGCGGTTCTGCTTCAAGGGCATCACCCGCCGCAAGGTGATCGAACTGTGCCGGCAGGAGGGCATCGCCTGCCGCGAGACCGATTTCACCCTCGCCGAGGCCTATAATGCCGATGGCGCCTTCGTCACCGGCACGTTCGGCGGCATCACCCCGGTGCGCAGCCTCGATGGCCGCGGCATCGGCACCGAACGCCCCTGCCCGCTCACCCGCCACCTGTCCGACCTCTATGACCGGACGTTCCTCAATGGCTGACGACGTGGTCACCGCCGCGATCAGCCGGTTCGCCGCCGAATTCGACGGCGGGGCGATCCCGGCCGAGACTCGCCGCAAGGCGCAGGACCACATCATCGACAGCATCGGCTGCGGCCTCGCCGGCATCCCGACCGACGTGGTGCGGCGCGTCCTCGCCGCCACCGCGGCGGAGGCCCGGCCCGGCCCCTGCCTCGTGCTGGGCAGCGAGCATGGCTTCGGGCCGGTCGCCGCCGCCTTCGCCAACGCGACCGCGATGAACGCGCTCGATTTCGACGACGGGCTGGAGGACGAGACCGGCAAAGGCATGGGTCATCCCGGCTCCTCCATCGTGGCGGCGGCGCTCAGCGCCTGTTTCGAGCGCCCGGTGTCCGGTGCCGACTTCATCACGGCGGTCGCCATCGCCTATGAGATCAACAACCGGCTGATCCGCGCCATCCAGCCGAGTATGGAACGGTTCCGGCAGGTCTATGGCGTCTGCCAGCACCAGTCGATCGGCGCCGCCGTCGCCTATGGCCGGCTCTGCGGCCTCGACGGCGCGGGCATGGAGAATGCGCTCGGCTTCGCCGGCACCTTCGCGACCGTGCCGAGCCTGCATAAATATAACTGGCAATGTCGGCCGCTCATCACCTTCAAGGACTTCGTCGCCCCGGCGGCGGAGGCCGGGGTCCGCGGCGTGAGCCTGCATCGCGCCGGACTGGTCGGGGCGAAGGCCGTGCTCGACGGGCCGTCCGGCCTTTGGCGCATGCTGGGATCGGATCGTTTCGAGCCGGAGCGGTTGACGGGCGAGCTCGGGACGCGATGGACGCTCGGCTTCAACACCATCAAGCCCTATCCCGCCTGCCGCTGGATGCATGCGACGCTCAGCGCCTTTGAAGCGCTTGTGGATATACACGCCGTCGAGGCCGACCGGATCGAGGCGATCACGGTGCTGACCGACGCCGCGCTGCTGCGCGACTTCATGGATGCGCGGCCGCTCAGCATCAACGACGCGCAATTCTCCTTCCCCTATGCCCTGGCATCGCTTGCGCTACGCACCGACCGCGCGCGCTGGTACGACGATGACCGGATGGCCTGCGCCACCCGCGACGCCCTCGCGGCACGGGTGACCGGCGCCGTCGATGCCGAAGCGAGCGCGCTGATGAGCGGTGCGCGCCGGCCGGCGGGAAGGATCGAGATCCGGCTCTCCGACGGCACGGTGCTGCGCTCGAAGCTCGCCGTCGATGCGCCGGGCGGCGTGAAGCTGCCGCTCGCCCCACCGGCGCTTGCCGGCAAGTTCCTCGGCAATGCCGCCGTGGTGCTGGATGGCGAGGGCGCACGCGCCCTGCTCTCACGAATGCAGGAACTCGAGAACCTCGCCGATGTCGGTGCCGCGCTTACTCGATCGGCACCGGGCCTGCATGGGTGCGCAGCGGCCGCTCCTCCATGAACACGAGGCCGACAAGGCCGATGGCAAGTGCCAAGGCCGCGGCACCGAACACGAAGCGGAACGCCTGGGTGAGCGCCGCCGCATCGATGGTGCCCTGCCGGAAGCCGTCCAGCAATTGATGGCCGGTAAGGCCGGAGGCGCCGAGCACGATGGCGCCGAAGGCGGCGGCAAGGACGACGCCGCCCAGCGAGCGGAAGAAATTCATCACCCCGGTCGCCGTGCCGATCTGCTGCAGCGGCACCGCGTTCTGCACGCTGACCGTCACCACCGGCAGAACCGTGCCGAGCCCGACCCCGGTGATCGCGGTGAGGCCGGCGAGCATGGCGATGCCCATGCCGCGCGGGAAAATCGCCAGCACGGTCAGCGCCACCACGGCGCTCGACAGCCCGGCCAACGGCACGCGCTTGTAATGGCGCAGGCGACCCATCACCCGGCCGGTGCTGGTCGCTCCCACCACCACGCCGGCGAGCAGCGGAATGAGCGCGACGCCGGATTCGCTCGCCGTGAAGCCCAGCACGCCCTCGAAATAGAAGGGCAGCTCGACCGACAGGCCGATCATGGTGCCGATCGCCACCGCCGCCGCGGTCACGCCAGGTCCGACGACGCGGTTAAACAACAGGGAGAGCGGGATCAGCGGCTCGCGGGCCAGGGCGAGCCGCAGGCCGAGCAGCACCCACAGCAGCAGCGAACCGCCGAGCAGGCCGAGGATGGGCGTCGAGCCCCAGCCATAGAGCTGACCGCCCCAGCTCAGCGCCAGCATCAACGCCATGGCGGCAGCGCAGAGCAGCAGCGCGCCGACCATGTCGAGCCGGTGCGGGTGGTGATGGGCCGGCAGGCGACGCAGCACGCCGTCGCTCATATAGGCGGCGCCGAGGCCGAGCGGCACGTTGATCCAGAAGATCAGCGACCAGTGCAGGTGCTCGGCGAAGAAGCCGCCCAGCACCGGCCCGGCGACGCTGGAGGTGATGAAGACGGTGGCGAAATAGCCCTGATAACGGCCGCGGTCGCGCGGGGCGACCATCAGGCCGATGATGGTCTGGGCGAGCGCGATCAGCCCGCCGCCGCCCAGCCCCTGCACCGCCCGGCCGAGAATCAGCCAGATCATGCCGGGGGCCAGCGCGCACAATACCGATCCGCCGAGGAACAAGCCGATGCTGGCGATCAAAACCGGCCGAGGCCCGTACATGTCGGCGAATTTGCCGACCAGCGGCGTCACCGCCGTGCCGGTCAGCAGATAGGCGGTGACGATCCAGGGCACGTTTTCCATGTCGCCGAACGCCAGCCCGATGGTCGGCAGGGCGGAGGCGACGATGGTCTGCTCCAGCGCACTGAGAAACATCGCCAGCATGACGCCGACGAGAATCGTCCGGATTTCGGCATGGCTGAGGCGCGCCGGCTCCTGGTCCGGCGAACGGGCATCCATCATCTGCGTCCTTCGCTGCTCCCCTGTCGGGGCGCGGCAAGATGGTCGCCGCAACGGCGATTGACAAGGGAGCAGCCACTGACCGTCGTCACACCATCGCGATCAAAGGTCGACGCGGCCCGGCTCAGCGTTTAGCGTCGCCTTTCCCGTTCCGGATGCGAGAATCGTGCGCAAACCCACCAAGCCGAAGATCCGCAAGCCAGCCCAGCCCCGCCTGCCCAGGGGCCTGCCGAGCAAGGAAGACCTCACCGCCTTCATCGCCTCTCATGGCGGCGAGGTCGGCAAGCGCGAGATTTCGCGCGCTTTCGGCCTCGACGGCAGCGACCGCATCGCGTTGAAGGACATGCTGCGCGAACTCGCCGAGGAGGGCGTCATCGGCAAGAGCCGGCGCAAGCTGCATGTGCCCGGCGCCCTGCCCGCCGTGGTGATGGCCGAAGTGGTGGAGCGCGACGAGGACGGCGAGCTCGTCGCCGAGCCGGTGGACTGGGACGAGGAAGAGAACGGAAGGCCGCCGCGCATTCTGGTGAAGCTCGCCCGGCGCGGACGCCTCGCCGGCCCGGCGCCGACCATCGGCGACCGGGTGTTGCTCAAGACCGATGAGATTCCCGAGGCCGAGGGGCGCATCCGCCATACCGGCCGGGTACTGAAGCTGATCGAGAAGGCACGCGCGCAGGTCCTCGGCATCTACCGCGCCGACCGTTCGCGGCCCGACAATGGCGGGCGCATCATTCCCGTCGACAAGCGCAACATGGGCCGCGAGCTCGCCGTGCCGCCCGGCGCGGAGGGCGAGGCGCAGGACGGCGACCTCGTCTCGGTCGAGATCACCCGCCACCACGCCTATGGCCTGCCTACCGCCAAGGTGAAGGAGCGGCTGGGTTCGCTGGCAACCGAGAAGGCGATCAGCCTCATCGCCATCCACGCCCACGGCATTCCAAGCGTGTTCCGCCGCGAGGCGCTCGCCGAGGCCGAGAGCGCCAAGCCGGCGACGCTGAAGGGCCGCGAGGACTGGCGCGAGCTGCCGCTCGTCACCATCGACCCGCCGGACGCCAAGGACCATGACGACGCCGTCCATGCCGAGCCGGACGAGGATCCGGCCAATGAAGGCGGCTTCATCGTCACCGTCGCCATCGCCGACGTCGCCCATTATGTGCACCCCGGCAGCGGGCTCGACCGCGAGGCGCTGGCGCGCGGCAATTCGGTCTATTTCCCCGACCGCGTCGTGCCGATGCTGCCGGAGCGCATCTCCAACGACCTGTGCTCGCTAAGGCCGCTGGAAGACCGCCCGGCACTCGCCGTGCGTCTCGTCATCGGTCCGAACGGCCGCAAGAAGACCCACGGCTTCCACCGGGTGATGATGCGCTCGGCCGCCAAGCTCGCCTATGCGCAGGCGCAGGCGGCCATCGAGGGACACACCGACGACGTCACCGCGCCGCTGGTGGAGCCGATCCTGCGGCCGCTCTATGCCGCCTATGCACTGGTGAAGAAGGCGCGCGACGCCCGCAACCCGCTGGAGCTCGACCTGCCGGAGCGCAAGATCCAGCTGAAGCCCGACGGCACGGTCGACAAGGTCCTGGTGCCGGAGCGGCTCGACGCCCACCGGCTGATCGAGGAATTCATGATCCTCGCCAATGTCGCCGCCGCCGAGACGCTGGAGGAACAGCGCATCCCGCTGGTCTACCGCGTGCACGACCAGCCCTCGCTGGAGAAGGTCTCGGCACTGCGCGAATTCCTGAAGACGCTCGACATCGCGCTGCCCAAGACCGAGACGGTGCGCCCGGCGCATTTCAACGACATTCTGGCCCGCGTCGTCGACACCGAACTGGCGCCGCTGGTCAATCAGGTGATCCTGCGCAGCCAGGCGCAGGCGGAATACGCCAACGAGAATTACGGCCATTTCGGCCTGCATCTGCGCCGCTACGCGCATTTCACCTCGCCGATCCGCCGCTATGCCGACCTGATCGTGCACCGGGCGCTCATCCGCGCCCTCGGCCTCGGGTCGGACGGCCTGCCGGAGAACACGACGCCGGAGCAGCTCGCCGAGATCGCCGCCCGCATCTCCGCCTGCGAACGGCGCGCAATGACCGCCGAGCGCGAGACCATCGACCGGCTGATCGCCCACCATATGGCGGAGCAGATCGGCGCCACCTTCAAGGGGCGGATCGCCGGCGTCACCAAGTCGGGGCTTTTCGTCGCGCTCGACGATACCGGCGCCGACGGCTTCATTCCGGCGGCGACGCTCGGGCAGGACTATTACTGGTATGATGAGGCCCGCCACGCGCTGATCGGCGAGCGAACCGGCGAAATGCACCGGCTCGGCGACCGCGTCGAGGTCAAGCTGGTCGAAGCGGCCCCGGTGGCGGGCGCATTGCGATTTGAGCTTCTGAGCAAGGGTGACTATGTAAAGCCCGGCAAGGGCGGCCCGCCCCGCAACGGCCCGCGCGGCATACGCCGTGGAGCGGCTCCCGTGCGGCGTGGTCCGCCAAAGTTCAGCAAGCGCAGATAGCGCCCAAGGGCACGGCAAGGAGCGCGCACCGCATGAGCTTTCAGCCAGTCCGGCCGGTCGGCCCGGCGATGAGGAACGGCTTTCGCATGCGCTGCCCCAATTGCGGCGTGGGCCCGCTGTTCCAGGGCTATCTGAAGGTCAACGAGCGCTGCGCCGCCTGTGGCGAGGAGCTCTGGCACCATCGCGCCGACGACGCCCCGCCCTACATGGTGATCACCATCGTCGGCCACATCATCGTGCCGGCGGTGCTGGCGGTGGAGATTGCCTGGCATCCCTCGCAATGGATCCATATGGCGATCTGGCTGCCGCTCACCCTCATCCTCAGCCTCGTCCTGCTGCCGCCGGTCAAGGGCGCTCTGGTCGGCTATCAATGGGCGCTACGCATGCACGGCTTCGATCCGACCAGCGAGGAACACGACGGCGTACCCCCGAGCCAGCGTGCCGCCGGACTCGTGCGCCCGACATGACAGTCCTCGACGTTTCCGCGCGGTTCCCGGACAAGCGAGCCGACGCCACCCATCCCAATCGGCGTCCGGTCGATGCGGCGACGCTGATCCTCATCGACCGCTCCGGCCGCAAGCCGCGCGTGCTGCTGGGCCGCCGGCATCCGGGCCAGAAATTCATGCCCGGCAAGCTGGTATTCCCCGGCGGACGTGTCGACCCGCAGGACCGCAACGTACCGGTCTACGGCATGCTCGACGCCCATTCCGAGCGCCGGCTGCAGGAACGGGTGGTGCGCCCCAGTTCCGCGCGCGCGCGCGCCCTTGCCCTCGCGGCCATACGCGAGACCTGCGAGGAGACCGGGCTCGTCCTCGGATCGCGCGAGGCCGGGGAGCCGGACGCCATGCCCGCCGGTTGGGACGCGTTCGGGCAGGCGGGGGCGTTTCCCAATCTCGAAGCGCTGACCTTCGTCGCCCGCGCCATCACCCCGCCGCGGCTGTCGCGCCGCTTCGATACGCGCTTCTTCATGGCCGACGCCGCCGAGGTCGCGCATCGGGTGCCGGACGTCGTCGGACCGGATTCGGAGCTGGTCGAACTCGCCTGGCTGAGCTTCGAGGAGGCGAAGAAGGCCGAGGTGCCGGTGATCACCCACGCCATCCTCGAAGAGGTCGAGACCCGCCTCGCCGCCGGCAATTCACCGCGCCTGCCCGTGCCCTTCTATGCGAGCCGCCATGGCCGGATGATGCGCGAGATGCTGGACTAAGACGGCGCGAAGCCCTAGACGCGACGGCCCGGTCCTCGCTGAGCCGCCCGTCCCATGCATGCCCACCTGCCCGCCGCCCGTACCAATTTCGCTTCCATCGCCGCGGCGATCGCCGCCATTTCGGTGGTCGGGCTCGGTCTCGCGCTGTCCATCCCCCTGCTCGCCTTCGAGCTCGACGCGCGTGGCATCTCCAGCACATGGATCGGCCTGAACACCGCGGTCGGCGGCCTCGCCACCATCCTGTGTGCGCCGTTCCTGCCGGATCTCGTGCGCCGCTTCGGCGCCGGCCCGATGATGATGGGCGCGGTGCTGCTCGGGGCGGCGAGCCTGCTGGCCTTCAAGGTCACCGATGCCTTCATCCTGTGGTTCCCGCTTCGCTTCCTGTTCGGCGCGTCGCTCTGCGTGCTGTTCGTGGTGAGCGAATTCTGGATCAATGCCGCCTCCCCCAGCGACAAGCGCGGCCTCGTCATCGGCATCTACGCGACGACGCTTTCGGCGGGCTTCGCCGGCGGCCCGGCGATCCTGTCGCTGGTCGGCACCAGCGGCTGGCCGCCATACCTGATCGGCGCCGCCTTCTTCGTGCTGGCCGCGATCCCGGTGATGATCGGCGCCGCGCAGGCGCCGGTGATCGAGAAGGAGAGCTCGCGCGGCATGGTGAGCCTGCTGTGCCTCGCGCCGGCCGCCACCCTGGCCGCCTTCATCTTCGGAGCGGTGGAGACGGGGCTCGTCAATTTCCTGCCGCTCTACGGCCTGCGTCGCGGCCTCGGCGATGGTGAGGCCGCGATACTCCTTACCATCGCCGAACTGGGGAATGTGGCCCTGCAGATCCCGATGGGCCTGATCAGCGATCGCATGGACCGTCGCAAGCTGCTGCTCGTCTGCGGTCTGATCGGGCTCGCCGGCGCGATGCTGATTCCCTTTCTCGCCATCGATGGAATCGCCATGATGGCGACGGTGTTCGTGATGACCGGCATCGTTGCCGGCCTCTACACGGTCGGCCTCACCCTGCTGGGCGCCCGATTCGATGGCGCAGCGCTGGCAACGGCCAATGCCGCCTTCGTCATGCTCTATTCCATCGGGCTGATCGTCGGCCCGGTATCGGTCGGCGCCGGCATGGGACTGCTGGGGCCGCACGGCTTTGCCGTCGTCCTCGCCGCTTTCCTCGCCTTCTACGTGCTGGTGGTGGCGTTTCAGGTCGCCCGCGATCGCTGAAGCGCCATGCCTTTCTTGACAATCGGGCGCCGATCAAGGATACGGACGGCCAACGAGCGGCGTCGCTGCCGCGCGAACCCGATAATTTCGACGCTGCCTTGCCGAACGGGGCGGCGTGCCACCTTTCCAGGAGACCGGTCATGGCCAAGGCGACGACCATCAAGATCAAGCTCGTGTCGAGCGCCGACACCGGCTTCTTCTACGTGACGAAGAAGAACTCCCGCACCATGACCGACAAGCTGGTCGTGAAGAAGTACGACCCCGTCGCGAAGAAGCACGTCGAATTCCGCGAAGGCAAGATCAAGTGATTTCGATCACCTGATCCGCCATCCTGACGGATGCGGCAGATATGAAGGGCGCCTCGCGGCGCCCTTTTTGTTTTGAGAACGGCCGTGATTCCCCCCGCTGATCGAAGCCTCAGCCCCTCGCACGCCAGGCGGCGCTCAGTTCACGCAGGCGTGGCCCGTCGCCGGCGAGCCTTTCCACCTCGATCCAGCGGTTCCATTCTTCCGCGAGGCTCCAGGCCGGATCGCCCACGTGGGCCAGCGGCAGCCGGTAATGCAGCGCGAAGCGTGGCTTGACCTTGCTGAGCATGCGCGTGCGGGTGCGATCCGGCGCCAAGGCGACCAGCAACGGGAGCAGGTCGAGCCCGCGGTGCCGGCTCGGATTGGCGGCAACATAATCGTCGCAAAAGGCCGCCAGGTCCGGCACATAGCCCGGATCGAGGATCCGCTTCACATAGGTCACCGGAAAGGACGGCGGCGCGTGCAGCCGCGTCGCCCATGTCGGGCGGCATCGGGCGCGCAGCGACGGCTCGAGCAGAACGTAGGCGCGCAGGATCGGCAGCAGCGCCTCCGCAGCGATGGCCGGCGGCTCGATATTGAAATGCAGCCCGAGGGCGTCGAACGGCGTCACCCCTCGCCCCGCCGCGCCGGCCTGCCGCAATATCCCAACCACGTGGTCGACCAGAGGCAAACGCCCGACCGCGACCGGCTCGGTCACAAGCTCCCGCGGAACGAACGGGTTCAGCGCGTGGCCGAGCCAGGTCGACAGCGGCGGCTGTATCCACGGCCGGGGATGGTCCTGGAGACGCAGCGGATGAACGTGGCGGATATCGAGCTCAATGCCGATCCTGCCGAGTTCGGCCGTCTCGACGTGGAACGCATAGGGATCCTCGCAGCGGGTGGTGCCGACCATGGCGGCGGCGAGCGCCTTCGCCGCTGCGCCCACGCCAAGGCGGGTAAACTCGACCTCCACCCCGACGCGGCGCGGCGTGCCGTCCTCCTTGGCGGGGACAGGCAGGGAGGCGAACGCGGCGTGGGTACGGGTCATGGATCCGGTCATTCCCTAAAGGCATGACCCACCCATTCTGGCATGAGCATGACGGCGGTGGAGGCGACGGCGGCAGGCTCAGGGATCGGACATCATCTTGGGCGTTCCGCAGGCCGGCGGCGCGCAATTGGGCACCGGCATCTCCGATACCGACCCGGAAGGCTGAGCCGCGTTCGGCACCGGCGTGCTGGGCCGCGGAGCCGCCACCGGCGGCGGTGCCGCCTGGAAGCCGGGAACGGGCTCGTTTGCGGCGGGGTTTCGCAACGCCGGATTGCCGGTGATCGGTACCGGGAGGATCGGCGCGGCGCCGCCAGTGCCGGTCTGCGCCGATACGGCGCCGGCCATTGCGAGCACCAGGACAGCGGATGCGGCGGCCAGGATGCGGGCGGGCGCTGTCGACGGCATGGCTTCCTCCTGTTTCGGAGCCAACGCCTCTCAGCCATATGCGTTCCGGTCCGCCAGGCCGCCGGCCGCTACGTCGTGCCGAACAGCTTCCCGAGATCGACGCTTCGGCGGGTATCCCGATCCAGATCAAGCCGATGCTCCACATTCGCCAGATGCTCATCCATCAGTGCGGCCGCCCGCGAACCGTCGCCGGCGGCCAAGGCATCGAGGATCATCTGGTGCTCGTGATGGGAGCAGCTCGGCTTGCCCGGTTTCTCGTAGACCAGGATCACCAGGGCCTCGCGGGTGATGAGTTCGCGCAGGAAGCGGAGCAGGATGGCGTTGCCGGCGATTTCGGCGAGGCGCAGGTGAAATTCGCCGGATAGCCGCACCATTTCCGGCCAGTTGCGCCCGACCTCCGCGGCGATCTCGGCTCGGATGTGATCTTCGAGCGCCGCCCGGTCGGAGCCGGCGAGGCGACCGGCGAGCAGGCGTATGATGGTGTCCTCGATGCCACGGCGGGCGGCAAAGATCTCCCGCGCCTCCCTCGGCGTCGGCTGGAACACCGAGGCGCCCTTGTTCGGCTCGATGGTGAGGAGCCCGGCATAGGCGAGGCGGGTGAACACCTTGCGGATCCGGGCGCGGCTGACGCCGAAGATCTCCCGCATCTCATCCTCCCGCAGCCTCGTGCCGGGCGGCAGGTCCTGTGCCGCGATGGCGGCGTGGATGCGGTCGTAAATGACGTCGTCCGACGTCGCGCCGAGATCGGCTTCGTTTTCTCCCATCTCGGTCCCGCTCATCATCGCTCCGCCGCCTATCGTACGCCGCCGGATGATGTAGACATTCCGAGCATTGCTTGTCGAGAAAGATGCTCAATTTTCTGGCAAATGGCGACAGTTATTGTACATATTATGATCTTGAATTGTCGACAATATTAAATACGATTATCGACATATTGGATGCAATAACGGCCTCGGCGCCGAATTCGGCGCTCGCGAACGAAGCGTCGGCCCGGCCGTCGATCCCCGGTGATGCAGGCTTCCCCAACGACAGAAGCAGCATCGGGGCCAATTGCCCATGTGGAGATCGCCGTGACCACCCTGTTCAGGAACGTCCATCTTCTGCAGCGCGGCGACGGCAAGGGCCTGTCGGCCCCCGTGGACGTGCGGGTGGAAGATGGACGCATCGCGGCGATGGGTAACGACCTCGATGCACCGGACGGCACGCGCATGGTCGACGGCCACGACAAGCTGCTGCTGCCGGGCCTGATCAACGGACATTTCCATTCCCCGGTCAGCCATATGAAGGGCCGGCTCGACAGCCTGCCGCTCGAGATCTTCATGCTCTATGAGAGCCCGTCGCTGGAGGCGTTGCGCCCGAGCCCGCGGGAAGCCTATCTGCGCACCCTGCTCGCCTGCGCCGAAATGCTGCGCAATGGCATCACCTCGGTGCAGGACGATGCCTTTTTCCTGCCCGAACCCACGGCCGACATTATCGACGCGGTGATGCAGGCCTATGCCGACAGCGGCATGCGCGTGAACCTCGCGCTCGACGAGCCTGAACTCGCCGAACTCGACAAGCTGCCCTTCCTGCGCGACCTGGTTCCCCCCGATCTGTGCGCCGACCTCTCGGTGCCGCGCGATACCGCCTTCCTGCTCGACGCCTATCGCCACCTGCTCGGCCGCTGGCACGGTGCGGAAGGCGGCAGGCTACGCGCCGCCGTCTCGTGCTCGGCGCCCCAACGCGTGTCGCCACACTATATGCGGACCCTCGACGAGATCAGCCGGACGCACGGGATTCCCTATTTCGCCCACATGCTGGAAACCAAGCTCCAGCGCGTGCTGGGCGAGGAACGTTTCGGTGGACGATCGCTGATCCGCTACGCGGCGGACGAGGGAATCCTGTCCGATCGCCTCAACGTCATCCACGCCATCTGGGTCGACGACGCCGATCTCGATCTCCTGGCCGAAGCCGGCTGCACGGTCGCCCACAACCCGATCAGCAATCTTCGGCTCGGCAGCGGCGTCATGCCGTTCCGGCGCCTGCGCGCACGCGGCATCCCGATCTGCCTCGGCACCGACGAAGCGATCGCCGACGACAGCGTCAACATGTGGCCGGTCGCCAAGATGGCTGGCCTGATCCACAACATCGCCTCCCCCGACTGCGCACAATGGCCGAAGGCGTGGGAAGTGCTCGACTGCCTGTTCGCCGGTGGCGCGCGGGCCATGGGCCTGGAGCATGAGCTTGGTGCCGTCGAGCCGGGCCGCCTTGCCGATCTCACGCTGATCGACCTGCACACCCTCGCCTTCACACCGCTCAACGATCTCGCGCGGCAGCTCGTCTATTGCGAGGACGGCCGTTCGGTGGTGGCGACCATGGTAGCCGGGCGCTTCGTGTTCGAAGCCGGACGTTGCAGCACCATCGACGAGGCCGATCTGCTCGCGGAAGCGGGCGAGTTGTTCGCCCGCCGTCACCGGGCGCTCGAAGAGGCGGCCCATGCCGCCGGACGCCTGCGCCCCTATTACGAAGCCATGGTCGCCAAGGCCGCCAGCCGCGATGTCGGCATGAACCGCTGGGTGTCGGACACGAGGACGGCGGCATGAGGATGGACGCGATGCCGGCCCGCCACGGACGCTACGACCTCTCTCCCATCACGCGGCGGCCGGATTATTGCTGGCCGAACGGCGCGCGCCTCGCGCTCTATGTCGCGGTGGGCATCGAGGATTATGCCTTCGGCACCGGCCGCAGCGAGGACATCCTGCCGGGCGCCGCGCCCCCCGACCTCGTCAACGCCTCCTGGCGCGACTATGGCAACCGGGTCGGCGCGTTCCGGCTGTTCGACGCCCTCGCCGGCTATGGCATTCGTCCGGCGGTACTGCTGAACACGGCGGTCTATGACACCGCGCCAGCGGTGATCGCGGCGGCGCGCGATGTCGGCGCCGAGTTCGTCGCCCATGGCTGGGCCAATTCAGACTGCCTCGCCGGCATGACGCCCGCCGAGGAGGCGGATTATATCGCCGCCGTCCGCCTGCGGATCGCCCATGAGGAAGGCGCCCCGCCCACCGGCTGGTCGAGCCCATGGCTGGCGCACAGCCCGCAGACGCTGGACATCCTCGCCGCACAGGGCTTCCGCTACCTCGCCGACCTGCGCGCCGACGACCAGCCGATGCGGCTGAATACGCGAACGGGGTCGTTGCTCGCCCTGCCCTATGCACTGGAGCTGAACGACAGCACGACGCTGATCGGCCGCCAGCACAGCGCGCGCGAGTTCGCCGACATGATCGTCGACGAGTTCGACGAGATGCTCGACGCCTCGGCCCGCCAACCGCTGGTGATGAGCATCGTGCTGCACTCCTTCATCACCGGCCAGCCGTTCCGGCTGCGGGCGCTGCGGCGGGCGCTCGATCATATCGCGGCGCGGCGCGAAGGCCTCTGGATCACCACGCCCGGCGACATCGCCGCCCGCGTCTGCGCCAGCGAGGAGCAGCCGGTGCCATGACACGCATCCTTCTCGTCAACCCCAATACGACCCAGGCGGTCACCGACACCGTGCTCATCGAGGCCCGGCGTTGCGCCGGGCCATCGACCATTGTCGAGGGCATCACGTCGGAATTCGGCGCGGCCATCGTCTCCACAGAAGCGGAAAACACTATCGCGGCGCATGCCGCGCTGGACCTGCTGGCCCGCCACCATGCGGGCTTCGACGCCGCCGTCGTCGCCATGTCCTTCGACGCCGGCGTCTTCGCCGCGCGTACGCTGCTGCCGATTCCCGTGGTCGGCCTCACCGAGGCGGCGCTGCACACGGCCTGCCTGCTCGGCCGGCGGTATGGGCTGGTGCTGCTCGGCCGCGTCAGCCTGCCCCTCTATGAGGACGTCATCGAGCGCATCGGCTTGCGCGGCCGGCTCGCGGCCATCGAGACGGTGGAGGTCGCCTCGGCGGCGGATTATCTCGACCGTCCCGCCATCGACGACGCGATCCTCGCTGCCGTGGAACGGCTGGCGGCTGGTGGCCGTGTCGATGTGGCAGTGGCCTGCGGTGCGGCGGTGGCAGGCGTCGCCCATCGGCTGCGCGAGCGCGCTCCCCTGCCGCTTCTCGATGGCGTCGCCCCCGCGCTGGCACAGGCGGAGATGCTGGCCCGGCTGCATCCGCGACCGCCGCGCCGGCCGGCGCGCCTCGCCGCCGGATCGCCGGCGAAAGGGGTTTCGCCAGCCCTGAGCGCACTTCTCGACGACCCGACCTAAGCGTCCGCCGCCACGTCAACACATACCGAGACCGAGGACCCGAACCCATGCTGCACCGTCGCCTCCGTTCCGCCCTTGCCACCACCTGCCTTGTCGCCGGACTTGCCGCCGCGGGCACCTACCCCGCCGCGGCGCAGACCGCGAGCTGGCTGACCCAGACACAGCAACAGAATGCCCAGTACCCCGCCGAGACCAAGGCGATCGAAAAGATCACCGCCGACGGCGTGAAGGTTACCCGCAACGAGTTCCAGGTGCTGGGGCTCAACCTTGCCGATGCGCTGCGGCTCGCAAGCTCCGGCACCTTCCAGGTGGTGACGACGCAGATCGGCAGCGCCGCCAAGGATGACCCGTTCCTCGAGGGCATCGACCTCGTCGGCGTCTCGACCGACATGGGCGAGCTGCGCACCGCGGTCGACGCCTATCGCGAGCCGTTCAACAAGCGCCTCGGCGAACGGTTCGGCGTCAAGGCGATGGCGATCTGGCCGTTCGGGCCGCAGGTGTTCTTCTGCAACCAGAAGGTCGAGACGCTGGCCGACATGAAGGGGCAGAAGGTACGGTCCTTCACCGCCTCCATGTCGACGCTGCTGACCGAGCTCGGCGCCGCGCCGGTCACGCTGAGCTTCCCGGAAGTCTACCCGGCGCTGGAGCGCGGCGTCGCGTCCTGCGGCGTCACCTCGCCGACCTCGGCCAATACCGGCAAGTGGCCGGAAGTCACCAAATACCTGATGCCGCTTTCCGTTTCCGGTTCGGTGCAGGCGCATATCGTCAATCTCGAATGGTGGAACAGCCTGCCCGCCGACAAGCAGACCGCCCTCACCGCCGATTTCAAGGCGCTGGAGGACGACCTCTGGACGCTCGCCACCAAGACCAATGCCGACGCCTTGTCCTGCTCGACCGGCGGTCCCTGCGTCGGTGGCATCTACACCAAATACGACATGACGCTGGTGCCGGTCTCCGATGCCGACAAGGCGAAGGTGAAGGCGATCGCGCAGGACAAGATCCTCGGCAGCTGGGCGAAGCGTTGCGAAACCGCCTATGCCGGCTGCACCGCGGTGTGGAACGACAGCGTCGGCAAGGCGCTCGGCGTCAAGATCGCTGCGCCGTGAGGAGATTCGGTGAGCCGTGCCGCGACTGGCGGCCGGCTCACCCCCCATTCGACACCGACCTCAGTCCGTTTGGAGATTCGCGTGGAACAGCCCGCCGTCCGGCCTCCGGTTGAAAATCCCGTCGTGCGTGCCGTTGAGCGGCCGATCCGCGCGATGCAGATCGTCATCGGCTGGGCTCTCGTCACGCTGTGCTTCGCCACCGCCTACGAGATCCTCGCCCGCCGGCTATTCGGCTTCTCGCTTCAGGGCGTCAACGAGATCGGCGCCTATATGCTGGCGGTGGGAAGCACCTGGGGATTCTCCATGGCGCTGCTCCAGCGGGCGCATTCGCGGGTCGACTTCCTGTTTCCGCGCTTCCCGCGGCCATTGCGCAACGTCCTGAACCTGATCGCCGCCGCCACGCTGGCCGGCTTGGCCGTGTTCTCCGCCTGGGAGGGCTGGAGCGTGCTCAAGGACACGCTCCGCTGGCAGGCCCGCGCCAGCACGCCGCTGGAGACGCCGCTGTGGATCCCGCAATCGCTCTGGCTGTTCGGCCTCATTGTGTTCGCCGGCCTCGCCACCGCGCTCGCCATCCATGCCGCGATCCTCGCCGTGCGCGACCGGCGGCGGCTCGACCAATTCTACGGCCCGCCCTCGCTGGAGGAGCAGATCGAGATCGAGACGCAGGGAACCCTCCCGAACGGCACGCTGCCGCACGATGGAAAGGCAGTACTTCAATGATCAGCATCGGCATCGTCGTCTTCGGCTTCCTGGTGATGGTCGCCCTGCTGTTCCTGGGCCTTCACGTCGCCACCGCCCTGTTCCTGACGGCGGTTACAGCTGTCGTCGTCTATTTCGACGGCGTGCATCTCAAGGTCTTCGGCAGCCAACTATGGAGCGCGATGGAGGACTACATCCTCCTCTCCATCCCGCTCTACATCCTGCTCGGCGAGATCCTGGTGCGCAGCGGCATGACGGACAAGATGTACGCAGCGCTGGCGCCATGGCTCAACCGGTTGCCCGGCGGGCTGCTGCACACCAATATCGGCGCGTCGGCGATCTTCTCGGCGGTGTCGGGCTCGTCGGTCTCCACCGCCGCCACCATCACCACCGTCGCGCTGCCCTCGTTCAAGAAGCGCGCCTATGACGAGCGCCTGGTGCTCGGCTCCATCGCCGCCGGCGCCTCGCTCGGCAATCTCATTCCGCCGGGCATCGCCTTCATCGTCTATGCCTCGCTCACCAATACCTCGGTCGCCCAGCTCTACGCGGCAGCGCTGGTGCCGAGCCTCATCCTCACCGGGCTGTTCATGGCGGTGATCGTGGTGCTCTGCCTCGCATGGCCGGGCCTTGCCGGCGCCCGCGAACCCGACGTTCCCTATGGCGAGCGCGTGCGGCGCATGATCGACCTGATCGGCCCGGCGGTGGTGTTCGCCATCATCATGGGTTCGGTCTATACCGGCTGGGCGACGGTGACGGAGTCGGCGGCGCTGGCGGTGGTGGCGACGATGATCATCGCCGGCCTGCAGAAGCGCCTGTCGATCCGCATGCTGCACGAGTCTTTCGTGGCGACGGCCAGCCTGACCGCCATCACCATGCTGATCCTGGCGGTCGCCTTCTATCTGAACTATGCGCTCGGCCTGTTGCAGATCACACAGACGCTCAGCACCTGGGTCGCGGGCCTCGGTGCCAGCCAGCTGCTGCTGAAATGGGTGCTGGCGATCTTCTACGTGCTGCTCGGCATCTTCTTCGAGACCCTGCCGATGATGGTCGGTACCGTGCCGGTGCTGTTCCCGATCATCGTCGCCGCCGGCATCGACCCGGTATGGTTCGGCGTCTTCATCGTGCTGATGTGCGAGATGTCGCTTCTCAGTCCGCCCGTCGGCATGACGCTCTATGTCATCCAGACCGTGCGGCGGGAGGGCAATATCGGCACGGTCTTCGCCGGCACCATCCCGTTCGTCGCCGCCATGGTGCTCATGATGGCGCTGCTGATCCACTTTCCCGGCATGGCCAATTGGGCGGTGCAGGCGGTACGCTGAGACAGCGGGGGCAACTCGCTTCCCTGCCGGGCGTCGAGACCGGCGAGGACAGGCGATGCATTCCGAAAAGACCGGACGGCATGCGATGCGGCACGCTCATCCCAATGTCGAGCGCCGCCGCGATCAAGGCGGCCGCGCCATTTGGTGTCCACGCTCCGGTTGCGCTCCGTAGGGCGGCGACACGCCACCGAGGAAGCCTCGCCATGATGAACCGTCGTGAATTCGCCTCCCTGCTCGCGGTCGGCACCGCGACGACCCTGCTGCCGCAGCTGGCGTCGGCAGGAAACGTCCCCGTCGCACGAAATGTCGTGCTGGTGCACGGGCTGTTTGCGGACGGCTCATGCTGGTCGGAAGTCATTCCCCGGCTTCAGGCCGCGGGGCTCGGCGTGACGTCGGTGCAGAACCCGCTGACCACATTGGACGACGCGGTGGCGGAGACCCGCCGCGTTCTCGCTCGGCAGGATGGACCCACCGTACTAGTCGGGCATTCCTTCTCCGGGATGATCGTGACGGAGGTCGGCGTCGATCCGAACGTCTCGGCGCTCGTCTATGTGGCGGCGCGCGCGCCGGATGTGGGCGAGGACTATGCCGCGCTGGCCAAAACCTTTCCGACGCCGCCAGCCTCGGCGGGCATCGTCTTCGACGGGGACGAGGGGCGGCTCACCGAGGCCGCCTTCCTGCGCGATTTCGCCGGCGACCTCCCGGAAGCGCGGGCGCGGCTGCTATATGCGGTCCAGCAACCGTTCCACAAGGCGCTGCTGGCCGGCCGGACCACCAATGCCGCCTGGCGGTCCAGGCCGAGCTTCTACGCCGTCTCGACCCAGGACCGGACGATCGATCCCGACCTGGAGCGGTTCATGGCCAAGCGCATGGGGGCGACGACGATCGAGGTGCCGTCGAGCCATCTGTCGCTCATATCGCACCCGCAGGAAATCGCCGGCCTGATCCTGCAAGCCGCCGGCCGCCGTCACGGCATGACGGGTGGCGAATAGGAGAATGTCGCCATCAACAGGGTGGCCACGCACAGCACGATCGGGAAATGGAAGGCGAATTGCATCGAGGTGTAGCCGATCAGGTCCTTCGCCTTCAATCCCAGTATGCCGAGCAAAGGCAGCATCCAGAACGGGTTGATGAAGTTCGGCAGCGTCTCGGCGATGTTGTAGACCATGACGGTCCAGCCCAGATTGGCCCCGATGTCATTGGCCGCCGCCATCAGATAGGGGGCTTCGATGACCCATTTGCCGCCGGCGGAGGGGATGAAGAAGCCAAGTACCGAGGAATAGGCGCCGATCAGCACCGAGAAGGACCATGGGTCCGCCGACGCGCCGACGAACCAGCTCGCCAACGTGTGGGAGAGCGTCACGCCCTGCGCGTCGGGGGCGGCCGTCAGGATGTGCGCGATGCCGGCATAGAACGGGAATTGCAGCATCACGCCGGCCACGCTCGGCATGGCCTTGGAAAAGGCGGCCAGCAGGCTGCGCGGTCGCCAGTGCAGCACGACGCCCAGGAAAAGAAAGACAAAATTATAGGTGTTGAGCCCGGACAGCGTGATGAGCGGGTTACCGGCCCGGAAGGCCTGCCACGCCCAGCCAAGCGCGAGCAGCGCGACGAAAATGGTCAGGATCGGGCTGACCTCCAGGAAATCGCCCGGCCGGCGAGCAACCTCGGATTCCCTGAGTTCTTTCGTCTTTTGGTCGCCGTCGAGCACGATGCCGAGTTCGGCCGCGGTCTTCACCGCGCTCTCGCGCGGCGCGGTGACATAGCAGATGCTGGCGGACAGCAGCGTTACCAGGAGGATCATCACCCCATTTTGCCAGGTGAGGATGGTCTGCGAAAAACTGATCACGCCGGTGATGGGCAGCAGCGCGGCCGGAATGCTGGCGGCATTTGCCTGAAGCTGCGCGGCCGATGAGGTGATGCCGAGCGTGAACCCGCAACCCAGGCCGAGATAACCGGCTGCGCCCGCGGCCCGATAGTCCAGCCGCATATCGGTTCGGCGCGCGATCGCCCTCACGAGCAGGCCGGAGAAGATAAGGCTCAGGCCCCAGTTCAACAGCGACAGGGCGATGCTGACGACGCCGATGAACACCACGGCGCCCCGTGCCGTCCGCGGCACCGCCGCGAGGCGACGCAGCAGGGCGGCAACCGGCGGCGACACCGCCACGACGTAGCCGCCGATGGCGACGAAGGCCATCTGCATGGTGAAGGGAATGAGATTCCAGAAGCCGTCGCCGAACGCATGGCTGACGGCGAGGGGAGATGCTCCGTGCAGCATGGCGCCGAGGGCAACCACGACGACCGCCGTCAGCACGAAGACATAGGCGTCGGGGAACCATCGCTCCGAAAGATGCACGAATTTTTGTGAGAAACCGCGCAGTTCGGTGCCGGTGTCGACACGCGCGAGCAAGGGAGCCCGCTCCCCGATCTCCGTCATAAAGCGTCCCGCCCCTGCGCCATGTCTGCCCGTGAGTATCCCGGAATGCGGGACATGGGGCAACGGCGGGCGATGATGCTCGGCGCCGTGCGCACAGATGTCGCTCCGTGCGTGCTGCGTACCTGCAGTTGAACCGGCAGGCGGCACATCAGCCGCCCGGCAATATCGATCCGTGAACAGGCTCTGTCAGGGGCGCCGGCACGTAGCTGCCTGCTGCCTGAGAAAAACGCCGGCAGCAGGCGGGCGCGCCGGCGCGAGGTTCGGCCATCGAATTCCCGGCATAAGGTGGAAGGTTCAGTGCCCGCCTTCCACCTTCATGGCACCGAACTCCTTCTTCTCGGCGATGAAGCGCGCGGCGAGGACCAGTGCACCCATGGTGAACTCGCGGCCGTGCTCGGCGATCATGCGCTCGGCGAGGGCGGCGATATCCTCGAAGAACCTGTCCTTGCTCTCGGCGATCTTTTCGGGCGAATTCATGTTGTCCTCCTGTCGGTCTATTTGAACATCGGTGCGGGCAGATCGATCACGCCGGCCCAGCCTTGCCCGGCGTGGTAGGCGAGATGCTCGCCATCGGCGGACCAGTGCAGATCGCGCAGGCCACCTGGGCTCGGATCGCGGATGACGAGTTCGTCGCGGTGTCCAATCGCCACCACCACGATCATCCCGTTCTCATAGCCGACCGCCACCAATGGCCGATGAGGATGCAGCCGCGCGGCCTCCACCGCCACGAGGCCCGAACGGCCGGTGGCGATGGTCTTCGGCCGATCCGTCCCGTCCCCGTCCGCGATTTCCCAGACGATGGCGCGGAAGGCGCCGCTGGTGGCGAGCAAGCGCGAATCGGCGCTCCAGTCGAGGGAGCGGACCGCCGCCGGATAATCTGGGAGCCGCAGCACCCGCTGGCTGGCGGCCTCGATGAGCGCGGCGCCGCCATGCTCAAGCCCAACGGCAAGCCGCGAGCCATCCGGCGACCAGGAGAGCGTCTCCACTGCTGCGATGTCGACATCGAAGCGGTCCCCGGCTTCGCCATTCTGGTCGACGATCATGATGCCGGTGTCGAGGCCGAGCGCCACGCGGCGTCCGTCCGGCGACGGCGCGAGCGCACGCAGCCGCCCGTCATACTGCGCCACGGCGCAGGCGGTGCCGCCATGCGGATCGTAGCGCGTCACTGTGCCAGCCGCCGCCACCAGAGCCCGGCCGTCTTGGGTCGGGACGATCGCATCGACAGGGCCGCTATCCATCTCGACCCAGTTTTCCGTCCGTCCGCCAGGTTCCACCTGCACCAGGCGGCCGCTGGCGCCGCCGGCCAGGAACCCGGCCTGGCCGAATGCCGCCAGCCTCACCGGCGCGACGTCCACCGGCACGATGGCAGGCAGCGACACCGTGCGGGCACGCGGCGATATGGTGGAACGCCCGTTCTCGATCGACATCCGCCAACGCACCATGGCGGATTCCGGATCGTCCATCGAAGCGATGGCGAGCGTACCGTCCGCCAGCGCGAAAGCCGCGCTGAGGCCGGCCCGGTCGAACAGCCCGGCCTGCACCTCCGCATCGAGCCGCCATTGCCGGGCGAGCAGGGCGAAGAGCGGCGACGTTTCGGCTTCCATTGTGCTCATGACACCCTTCCCTGCATCGTTTCGTTTATCCCTAGGCTCAACCGCCGCCGAGCCGCCGATCCACCGCGTCGAGCTGCCCGTTCCACTCGGCCAGGTCGGCTTCGTCGGCGGCGAGCAGGGCATCGGCCGCGTCGCGCTGTGCTATCGCCTGCGCGAGACGATCCGCTGAAGCACCGGCCTGACTTTGCGACAAATCACGCTCGCATTGCATCACTTCGAGCTCCAGCCCGCTGAAGGCCTGCCGATTCCGCAGCTGGCGCGCGTTCAGCCGCGCGATCTGCTGCACGATCTCCAGTCGCTCGATCAGCAAGGTCCGCAGTTCGTCGGGATCATTCATGCGCGGCTCCCGGCGAAATGGCCCGCGCGGCGGCTGGACACGGTCCCCGGCCGGGCGAGATAGTGGCCGCACGCCAACAGGAAGCCGCCACCATGTTCGAGGCCATCGGCACGCCGCTCTTCTCCGCCCTCGCAGATGGCGCCGAACGACAGCTCGGCGCCGGACACGACTGCACGCAGGCACTGCGGCAGGCGGCAACGAGCGGGACGGCGGCGGATTTCGCTCTCGCCGAGGCCTCGCTCAAGGCATTGCCGGAAGCGACGCGCGACAGCCTGATGGCTTCGGCGCACCGAAGCTTGCGGGAGAATCCCGCCAATCTCCTTGGCGCCTTCGCCGCTGCAGGCGCGCCCGGGTGGATGCATTGAACAGTGCCGGGACTAGCCATTCGAGCCGCCCTCCCCGCCCGACCGCGGGCCGTCAACCTCGGCCAGAATGTCGTGCAACCCGCCGAGGCCGGACATGAAATGCAATTCGGCGGTCTCGATATGGCCGCGCAGGCTGTCCCAGATATCCGCCCGCAGCAGATGGGTTGAATCGCCGCCGAAACGCTCGAAGGCCTGCAGGTCGAGTTGGTGGGAGAGAGCAAGGCCGTTCACCACGAATTCGGTGAGTTCGCGGCCATGGGTCTCGACGAACAGGCGCAGGAGCGGGTGATCGCCGTAGCTGACACCGTTGCTGGCAAGCGCCTCTTCGATGAACGACTGGAAATGCCGCGACAGCAGGTCGAGGCTCTCACCACGGACGCGCATGGTGAAGACGATGTCGCGCGTGGCATTGTCGAGAATTCTCGACGCGAGCGCCATGGACCGGGGGACGCTCGCCGAACGATAAGGCCGCTCTGTCATCGGATGCCTCGACATTCCATCCCGTGTGCGAACCGCGCGAGGCGGATCTATTGGCTGGCCCGGTATTGCTGGAGCTTGCGGTAGAGCGTGCTGCGGGAGATCCCGAGCCGATCGGCGGCGACCGAGGTATTGCCACCCGAGGCGACGAGGGTCCGCTCGATCAGCCGGCGCTCGGTCTCGTCGATCCGCGCAATCCCGTCCCCGCCCGCCGCGCCGGCCGGCACCGGTTCTGCCGCCACGCTGCCCTCGCGCAGGTTCTGCAACTCTTCGATGAAATCCTCGGGGAAACCGTCGATACCGACCGTCCGGCTCGCCGACATCAGCGCGAGGCTTTCGACCAGATTGCGCAATTCGCGCACGTTTCCAGGCCACTCGTAGCGTTCGAGCAAGTCGAGCACGCCCGGCTGGAAGCGCAGCGGCTCGGTGCCGTGGTCGTCGGCGATCTGACGGTTGAAATGGTGGATCAGCAAACCGATGTCACCGTGCCGGTTGCGCAGCGGCGGGATGGTGATCTTGACCGCACCGATGCGGAAATAGAGGTCCTTGCGGAAGCGCCCCTCGGCCGCCTCCACTTTCAGGTTGCGGTTCGTCGAAGCGACAAGGCGCACATTGATCGGGCGCGGCCGGCTCTCGCCGATGCGGTAGACCACTTTTTCCTCAAGAATGCGCAGGAGGTAGGGCTGCAGGTCGAGCGGCATCTCGCCGATCTCGTCGAGGCTCAGCATGCCGCCATCGGCAACCTCGAAGCGGCCGGCGCGACCCTCGCGCGTCGCTCCGGTATAGGCGCCCGGCGCATGGCCGAACAATTCGCCGCCGAGCAGTTCCTTCGACACCGCGCCGCAATTGAAGGCGACGAAGGGCTCCTTGCCGGTCTCCAGTCCGACGGCATGGATCAGCTTGGCGAAGAGCTCCTTGCCGACGCCGGTCTCGCCCTCCAGGAGGATCGCCGTCTTGCCCTGGGCGGCGCGCTCGACCCGCTCGATCGCCTCGATCAACACCGCGCTCTCGCCGACAATGGCCGCCCGTGCCGCCTTCAGCGCCTCGCGCACAACATTGTTCGAGGCGCGGATCGACGGCGCCGGAGGCGCGGTCGGCCCCAGCACCAGTACCGCACCGGAGAACGCCCCGTCGAACATCAGCGGTTCCATGCGCTGCGCATCGACGCCGGGAATGGTAACGGCGGCGATATTGTCCGGCCAGGCATCGCCCTTGAAATCGACCAGCCGCTCGCCGAGCTTGAGATCGGCACCGGGATTGGCGCTGCGCCAGCGCGCCGCGGCGGTTTCGCTATGGTGGATGACGCGGCCGAAACGGTCGAGGATGACGAATCCGTCACTGCGCCCTCCGCCCTGCAGCCGCGACAGGCACAGTTCGAGCAGCCGCATGCGTTCGAGCCGCATCTGGTCGGCAAGCGCAAGCTCGACATGGCTCGCCGCCATCATCCCCAGCGCAATATTGTGGCGATGGAAGATATCCTGCGGGCCAGAGAAATCGATGACGCCGACAATGCTGCCGTCGAGCGGATTGCGGATCGGCGCGCCGATGCAGGTCCAGGACTTCACGCCCTCGCAGAAGTGCTCAGCGGCGCGGACATAGACCGGCTTTCCCGTGACCAGCGCCGTGCCGATGCCATTGGTGCCGGTAACGGTCTCGTCCCAGTTCGCCCCTACCTCGAGGCGGATGTCGTGGGCGGCGTCGATGGTGCGGGGATCGCCGCTGGTCTCGATGATCACGCCCTGATGGTCGGTGACGACCACCATCGTCGCCGTATCGCCGAGTATCTCGGCGATACGCTCGAACGTCTTGCCCGCTGCCGTGAGAAGATCACCATTGTGACGGCGCAACCCGTCCACTTCGTCGGTGGAGGCGATCAGCCCGCTGCCGCGTCCCCGCGCATCGACGCCGGAGCGCACGCTGCGCTGCCAGGAACGCTCGATGGCGCTGCGGACGAGACCGCCGGCCGAAGGTATCGGGTCGGACGCCAGGAAACGCTCCCACGCCTTCATCGTGGCCGCGGCATCGTAAGGCGTGGCTATGTTGGCCGAATGCTCCTCGTCCTCCACCACCCCTCCCGCGCGAGCGGGCGGCAGAGATGATTTGAACTGGAGCGGCGGCTTGACCATGGGCGCTTCCGTCTGCATCCGACTATCCCGTAATCGCGCGCGGGCCAGCGTTCCCCGCAGAACGCACCGGCGGCTTCATCGATGGCACCGGCTCAAAAGGCTTCCGGCGCGCCGAAGCCGAGACGTGCGGCAAGCGCCTGCTTGAACGGCTCGTCCACCTCGTCGTCCCGCAGCACCATGCCGTCGAGATCGGCCAGCACCTCGAGAAACTCGTCGGCCAGCGGATCGAAAAAGCCGTTGGCACGCGTGGCGAGGCAGAAGACACGCCCCTGCACCCGCCGCCGGATGTCGCCGAGGAACAGCACCTGGCGGTTTGTCTCCTCGTCGACGACGACGACGCGGTTGTTCAGGCTGATGCGGATATAGGGACGCACCGGTGCGCTTCGCGCCGTCGACGCGTAACCGACGAAACTCTTCCGGTCATGCTCGGCGACCGAAACCTGGGCGTTCCGGGCCTGCTTGATGTCTTGCCAACGCCCTCCGGAGAGATGGTTGGCGAGGCTGTCAATAGTCGCGCGGTTACTTTCGATGAACTTCTTGGCGGCGACGTCCTCTTTGCGAGGGCCGTCGTTCTTGGTGATAATATATACCACTCGTCCCTCCCGGCATTTTTATGCTGGCTTCGCATTACTGAATGTAACATCCAGATAACACACGCCGCTTTATTGTCCGTTTTTTAGCACGCTTCAAATCTAGCGTCACCCGTCAGGCCAAACCGTCGGGTCCGGGCGGGCCGGATCCGACGGGACGGTCCCATGCTTCAGGCAGGCACCGCCGCATGCCGCGTGACGCCCATGCGGAACAGCGCGCCGGCGAGCACGGCGCCGAGGCACGGGGCCACGAAGTAGAGCCAAACCTGCGACATCGCCGACGGGCCGGCGAACAGCGCCGGGCCGAAGGAGCGCGCCGGATTCACCGAGGCGCCCGAGACGGCGATGCCGGCGAGATGGATGGCGACCAGCGTCAGGCCGATCACAAGGCCGGCATAGATGGCGGAGGCTCCCTGTTGGGTCGCGCCGAGGATGACGGTGAGGAACAGGAAGGTCGCCGTCGCCTCGAAGATGAAGGCCGACAACATGCCGTACTTGGTCCAGCCGTTTTGCGCGAAACCGTTGGCCGCGGCATCGAATCCGCCGACACGCCCGGAGGCGATGACATAGAGCACCGCCGCGGCGGCAATGCCGCCGAGGAACTGCGCGATGATATAGCCGACGAAATCGCTCATCGGCAGCCGGCCGGCCACCACGGCGCCCAGGCTGACCGCGGGATTGAGATGCGCGCCGGAAATGGGCCCGATCGCATAGGCCATGGCGACCACCGACAGGCCGAAAGCGAAGGCGACGCCGAGCAAGCCGACCTCCTCACGCATGAAGATGACGGTGGCGCAGCCGAAGAATACCAGTGTGAAGGTGCCGATGAACTCGGCGATATATTTCCTCATGTCCATTTCCTTTGATGTCGTTGTCGCCCGGCTGCTCCAGACCGGGGCCGGCGTGAGATCGATGCGAATTGTGCCCGAATGCGCTCGGGGGACGGCCCGCCGGGCGGACGGAGGCCGGCGGCGGGACGTCATGATCATGCGCGGCCGAGCCTCTCGGCGCCGCCGCCGAGCGCCGGGCCGGCGGTCGGGTCGACATAGTCGGTAATGTCGGCCACCAGCGTGTTGGTGGTGAGCACCAGCGTCGCGACCGAGGCGGCATTGCGCAGCGCGGTATAGGTGACGCGCACCGGATCGACGATGCCGGCCGAGATCATGTCGGTCATCTCACCGGACGCCGCGTCGAAGCCGACGCCGTCCGGCGCCGCCATGAGCGTGCCGACGATGGCCTCGGGGTCGTAGCCGGCATTGCGGGCGATGAAGGCCGCCGGGCGGGAGAGCGTCTCGCGCACCAGCCTGATCCCCTCCCCGACATCGCCGTTGAGATTGCCGAGCTTGGCCGCGATCACCGGCGCGCATTGCAGCAGCGCCGTGCCGCCGCCGGCGACGATGCCCTCCTCCGCCGCTGCGCGGGTGGCGCTGAGCGCGTCGTCGATGAGCTGGATCTTGCGCTTCTGCTCGACCGGCGTCACGCCGCCGGCATAGATCACCGCCGTGCCGCCCGAGAGCTTGGCAAGCCGCTCCTTCAGCTTGTCCTGCTCGATATTGGGCGGGGCGAGTTCGTGCTGGCGGGCGACCTGCGCCTTGCGGGCGGCGACTTCCTCGGGATCGCCGCCGCCGCGCACGATGACAGTCTCGCGGGCGCTGGCGCGCACCTGCCGCGCGGTGCCCAGATCGTCGAGGGTGACGTCCTCCAGCCGCCCGCCGAGATCGCGGGCGATCACCTTGCCGCCGGTGATGATGGCGAGATCGTCCATCATCGCCTTGCGCCAATGGCCGTAGTCGGGCGGATTGACCACCAGCACCTTGCCGCGGTTGCCGTCGCCAAGCAGGGTGACGACCACTTCGGGCGCGATCTCCTCCGCGACGATGACCAGCGTGCGGCCCGTCTGCGCGACCGCGGAGCGGATGCCGGCAATCTCCTGCGGCGAGCGGATCTTGAGGTCGGTCAGCAGGATGTAGGGCTCGTGGAGCACCACCTCCATCTTTTCGACATCGGTCACCATGTGATGGGAGATGTAGCCGCGGTCGAACGACATGCCCTCCACCACGTCGAGCGTGGTCTCGATGGTCAGGCCGTAATCGGATGAGACGATGCCGTCGAGACCGACCCGGTGCAAAGCCTCGGCCACCAGGCTGCCGAGATGGGGATCGGTGGCGGCGATGGTGGCCACCGCTTCCAGCATATGGCGCTCGGAAGCCGGCCGGGCACGCCCCTTCAGCGTTTCCACCACCAGGTCGACGGCGGTGTCGATGCCCCGGCACAGGTCGACGGGTTTGGCGCCCCGCTCCAGCGCGGCGACACCGTTCTGTATGAGGCCGTTGGCCAGCACCATCGCGGTGGTGGTGCCGTCGCCGGCGACCTCGTTGGTCTGCATCGACACTTCGCGCACGACCTGCGCGCCCATGTTCTCGAAGCGGTCAGGCAGTTCGATCTCCGAGGCGATGGTTACGCCGTCGCGCGAGACGATGGGCGTGCCGATCGGCCGGTCGACCATGGCGTTCATGCCTTTGGGACCGAGCGTCGCCTCGACCGCGGCCGCCAGTTTGCCAACTCCGCGCGCGAGCGCGCGACGCGCCTCGCCATCATGCAGGATCATCTTTGCCATGGCTGTTTCCTCGTCATTTTGATTGCTTGTTCGGGTCGGCGTCGCGGCTGGCTTTCACCGCCGCGGTTCAGTAAGGGCGGGACGCGGCGGCTCCCGATGCAGCGTGTCCGCCGGCGCCGGCATGGAGGGCGCAATTGCCGCAGCAGCCCGCCGATCCGCCACCGCAGGCATGGGTAGCCGGCGTGGGGGGCGTCTCCCGCGGCCCTTCTTCGTAACGCGCGTCGAGAAGGCCGCGGCACAGGGCGCCATTGGCTTCCATATTGATGCGGACGGCTCGCAGCGACCGCATGTAGACAGGCAGATCCTCGACAGCGAGCGCCCCGCCCTCAAGCGTGACGAACGCCGGGTCCCCGGGCCGTGCGGCCAGGCCTCGCCCGAGCAGGATGTCGCGATAGCGCGGCTTCTGCCGCGCGCCCTCGGGATCGGCGATGACGGCTCGATCCAGGGCGGACAGATCCATCGCCACGATGGCGGCGTCCGACCAGCCGGCACGTCGCAGGCCGATGATCACCGCTTCCTGTCGCCGCTGGAAGGCCTTGCGCAGGAAGGTCTCGCGCAAGTCGTCCAGCGTGCCGCCGACCTGATAGTCGCGGAAGGCATCGGCGAAGGACAGGCCGAGATGGGTGCCGCGATTGACTTCCTCGGCGCACATATGATCGGCCAGATGGGGATGGACCTCCCGCACCCATGGCAAGCCACGAACCGAGCGGGCGATGTCGTCCGCCATCAGGAAGGCGAAGTTCGGCGAGCACCAATAGGTCGGCAGGCGAAAGCCGACATCCACCCGGCCATCGCCGCTGATGGTGACGTCCTCGACGAAACCGAGATCGACGATGGACTCGTCGAGTTCCGGGTCCATGACACCGGAGACCCGGTTCCACACGACGGCGATGCGCGGATCGCCGCCGAACAAGTCGGTGCTGGAGCGGCGCATGGACCTACTCCGCCGCAACCGCGAGCGTCGCGTTCTTGAGCTTCGCCTTCTGCGCCTCGACATCGACATTGTAGAGCCGCGCGGCATTGAGGCCGAGGATCTTGCGCTTGGCCTCACGGGTGAGGTCGACGCCGTGTTCCTGCTTGATGTCCTCGGGGATCTCGAAGTTCCAGAACTTCTCGATCAGCCAGCGCGGCGTCCAGATCGCATAGTCGCTGCCGAACAGGATCTTGTCCTCGCCGACCCAGAACAGCAATTCGCTGATCACCTCGGCGAAGTAGCGCGGACGCGAATGGATGAAGGGCAGCGCCACGGCGAGACCGCCATAGACATTGGTTTCCTGCACCGCGATCCAGCAGAAATCGTCCAGCCGCGGCAAGCCGCAATGCTCGATGATGAAGTTCAGGTCCTGGAAGTCGGTTGCCGCGTGGTCGACGTCGTGAACGTCGAACGCATCCTTGTCGAGCGGGATGATGGTGGGGCCCTTGTGGACATGGACATTGGTGATGCCGAGCTTCTGGCACAGCTCCAGGCAGCGATAGGCATTCGGGTCGGTGAGCTTCCAGCCGCGGGAATCGCCCTTCCACTCCGCAGTGTAGAGTTTCACGCCCTTGATGCCGTAGTTCTCCTTCATGAAATGGATGTATTCGAGCGCCCTCTCGCCATCGCGCGGGTCGAAGGCGCCGTTGACGATGAAGCGCTCCTCACGTCCCTTCACCATTTCGAGATTGCGCTCGATGGTGTTGAAGCCGTTCTTGTAGAATTCGCTCAGATAGGTCGACTGCACGATCGCCATATCGTCGGGGCCGTCGACGAACAGGTCGTTATACATCTTGTCGGCGCTGTATTTCTCGAACTGCTCCTTGGACCACAGCTGGTCCTTGGGGCTCAAAGCGGTATGGTAGGCATAGAAGCAATCGATGAACTGCCTGCCATGGATGTTGGCCTGGTTCTCGGCGCTGCCGTCCCAGAAATGCGTGTGACCATCGATGACGAAGATCTCTTCGCCGTCCGGCGTCCTGAACATTGTCCCTCTCCCCTTGAGCGGATTTCGTGAGCGCCCTTTGGCGCATTGCGTCGATCCTCATCCGGGCCGGGCGGCCGATCGCCTGCCGGCCCGGATGCGGAAGCTCACTCGATGTATTGGCGGATCTCGTCCATGTCGCCGAACAGGGTGACGGTGTTGTCGTCGACCCGGATCATGCGTCCGTAGTGGGTGGAGGTGTTGACCTCGAAGATCTCGGCATTCATCTCCTTGCCGAGGATCTCGCTGATCTCGTCCATCTTGAAGACGAGCTTGCCTTCACCGTCGATGCGGATCAGCGCCGGCTGATAGGTGATGGTGACGTTGGGCTTCTGGCCCATGAACTCGGCGATGGCGCGGGCCTCGACGCTGTCATTCATGGTGACGCCGCACTGGTGTGAAATCGTCTGATCGAAGACGAGATCGCCCATCTTCTGGAAGATGTTGTGGTTGGTAGCCGACCGGGACATTACGGACATGGGCGTCACTCCTTGGGAAGTTCGAGGCCGAGTTCGCCCAGGATCTTCCCGATGCGCTCGACCGACTGCGCGCGCGCATCGGAATACTGGACAGGCTTGGAATGCGGCTGCGACCAGATCGGCTGCAGGCCGGCGGACGCCTTGTTGGCGAGCGCGACGTGCTTGCGCAGCCAGGACTGGAACAGGCCCTTGTTGTGGTTGCCATGCTCGGGGTCATGCGCCAGCAGGTGGAACAGGTCGATGGCGTTGGCGAGGTTGCGCTCGTAATCGGCTTCGGCCGCCGAGATCACCGGCGGGGTGATGAAGTCGCCATTCGGCGAGGCGACCTGCATCAGGAAGCCGCTGCGGAACAGCTCGCCGACCAGCGGCTCGAACACGATGTTGATGGCGAAATACTGCTCGAGATAATCCGACGAGCCCATGATGGACTCGACCGCCTCGCGCGTGCCCTGCCAGATGCCATCTTCCAGCCAGGTGCGCTTGCCGGCCTCGTCGTCGAAATTGCCGATATCCATGCCGATTTCGGCAAGATAGAGCGTGATGTCCTGCGAGAGGCGCAGCTTGTACGACGAATTGGTCAGCGTCGCGTTGTTGATCATCTGCGTGTAGCCGTAGCGCTGCGCCTGCATCAGCGAGGTGCCGAGGCCGAACTCCACGTGCTTCCACGCACCGAGGTGGTTCTGCAGCACCTTCACCCATGCCTTGTCGAAGTGCTTCGGCGCTCCCGACTTGCGACCGTTGGCGATCACCGCCTGCACCATCGCCTCGATCTTGGACTGGCGCTGGTAGTGGGTGCGCTCCCATTCCTGGTCCGGTGCGCGGAACAGGTGCCAGTTGGAACTCAGCGCGGCGGTATTGTCCTTGGAATAGGCGCCGCGCCCGTTCGGAAACGAGATGATCCAGTCCTGCAGAAGATAGCGCTCGGGATCGGGCTGGACGTCGACGGTGACGTCCTCGTAGTGGGTCGCGCGTTTGCCGCGCGGTTCGAAGTAGCGGTACTTGCGGCTGTCGCTATCGGCAAAGATCGCCGAACCGGCCGCCCCCGATTTGACCGGCGCCGTTTCTGTGGCTGTCATGGTGGTCCTCCCAATTTTAAAGGCTTGTGGCAAGTCTTGAATCTGTCGGCGTTCAGGCATGCGCCAGCTGTTCGGTGGCGTTGGAAGCTGGTGTGAACTTGTCGAAGAAGATCCGTTCGGTCGGAACGTCGTTCATCTGCAGGACCGGCACGAGAGCCTCTATCATCGGCTCCGGGCCGCAGGCATAGACGTCGATGTCCTCGCCGAAGGACAGGCGGCGCAGATGGGCGTTCAGCACCTCGTGGATGAAGCCGCGCTCGCCGGTCCAGCCGTCGTCGTCGTCGGCGCCGGACAGCGCCGGGATGAAGCGGAAGCGGGGATGCTCCGCCGCAAGACGCGCGAATTCGTCGAGATAGAACAGGTCCTTGGCGGTACGTGCGCCGTAGAAGAAGTGGACCTCGCGGTCCTCCCCGCTTTCGAGATGGTCGTGAAGGATCGACCATAGCGGCGACATGCCGGAGCCGCCGCCGACCAGAATCAGGGCTCCTCCCTTGTCTTCCCGTCGGAAGCAGGTGCCGTAGGGACCGCGGACGTCGATCCGGGTTCCGGGCCGGAGTTCTCCATCGAGGCGGGAGGAGAATTTTCCGTTGGGATATTTCTTGATGATGAAGGCGAGCTCTTTGCCCTGGACCGGCGTATTTGCCATGGAAAACGAGCGCGTAATCGTCTCTGCCCCCGGGAGCGTGATGTCGACATATTGGCCCGCCCAGAATTTGAGAGGCTGATCGAGCACGATCTCCAGGCGCCTGATGTCGTGGGTCAGCTCGACGACCCGCGCAACCTCAGCGCCGATGTTCCGAACCGGTATCGATTTCGACAAGATCTCCTCGTCGAAGTTGAGGAGATCGACCTCGATGTCCGAATAGGCCAGCGTCCTGCACAGCAGGATGTGGTTCTGGTCCCGCTCCATCTCGTTCAGCGCGAAGGTGGAATACGGCTTGAGCTCGACCTCGCCCTCGTTCAGCACGCATTTACATGCCGCGCACCGGCCCTCCTTGCAGCCATGCGGCAGGGCGATGCCCTGGCGAAAGGCGGCATCGAGAACGGTTTCGCCCTCTTCGACCTCGAATTCGACGCCGACTGGACTCAAGCGGACGGTATAGACGTCGCCCATCGTGCGACCTCCCGGTATGTTGTGGAGCGCCCTCGGCCGATGCGGGACCGGGCGTTGCCCGGTCCCGCCCCGACGGTCAGTTGCAGGGGTTGATGGTGAAGCCGGCGCGATACTCGGCGAGGTGCTTCTCGCGCTGCTCCGGGCTCATCTCACGCAGGGTGATGAGCGGACTCTTGATCGTGTGCCCGCGCACATCGTCCAGCGTCCACATCTCCTTCTCCTCGAAGCGCAGATGCGGCTGCGGGATCAGGGTCTTGCCGTCGGTGCGCACGAATCCGAGATCCTTGATGGCGTCGGCCAGGTCCCAGTCGTGGTAGCAGCTCTCCCATTCGCGCCGGCCGCTGAAGCGGCCCATCGCCGGGGTCGGACGGCCCTGGTACTCGCTCGCGAAGGCTTCCACCGCGGTCCAGCGGTCGAGTTCGTGGGCGAAGGTGTGCAGCTTGCCGTCGATCGTGTCGGTGACGATGTCCTCCCGAACGACGCAGGGAACCATGCTGCTCCAGCAGCGATGCGGGTAGACATACCCGGTATCGGTATTGAACAGCATGTTGGTCTGGCCGCGATGCGACAGCTTGGAGTACCACTTCCAGTACTCGCCGAACTGCGCGTACCAGCCTGGATACTTATGCTCGAACCACTCGAAGTCCTTGTCGGTCTGCGCTTCGATGCGCCAGAAATTCACCGGCCAGCCGACCGAGAAGAACTGCGCGATCTTGTGGACGTAATGCTTCTCGGTGATCCGCTTCCAGGCGGCCTGCACGTCGTCGTGATGGATCTTGATGCCGTACTTCTCGAGCGGCAGCATGTAGGTGCGGTAATAGTCCTCGAAGATCCAGCGATGCCACATCTCCGCGTAGGATTCCTTGTTCTTGTCGCGGTTGGTGGTGCCGTATTCGATGAAGGTGCCGATAGCGGCGTCGACGATGGCGTGGTTCTGCCAGAAGGCGTAGCGCATGTCGCGCTCGAGCAGCAGGTGGTTCTCCGGCTCCTTCAGCATCGACATCAGCATCGAATGGCCGTTGCCGACATGCCGGCTCTCGTCGGACTGCACGGACAGGAACACGGTGGGCAGCGCGTAGTCGCCGTTGCGGGCGGCTTCCGACGGCATGGCGACGAACAGCGTGTTGGTGAACGCCGTCTCGGCGACGACCGTCAGGTAGACATTGGCCGAGGTGATGGCGTCGCCGGTGATGAAGCCTTCACCGAACTGGCGACCGATCGTGGTCGCGTAGCATTTGCCGAAGGCTTCCTCGGTGATATCGAACCCGGCCGGGTCGATATAGTTCTCCATGTACCACTTCTTCAGGTTCATCTGGATGGTCGAGTGACGGAACTCGTCGACCATCTGCATGGTGAAGCCGGTACGCAGGTCCTCGCCGGGTGCGAGGCGGCCGACCATCGCCATGGAGCGGGCCGCCGAGATTTCCGGGAACGGGATGATCGCCAGGAACAACTTCATCCATTCCACCCAGCGCGGCTCGACATTGCGGAACATGTCGCCGCGCAGGGCAGCGTCGAGCGCGCCATAGACCCGGTTGTCCTTTTCTTCCTGCATGGGGAAGTAGGACCGAAGCACCTGCTTCATCGGATCCTTCGGGGCCTTGGTGATCTTGTAGTCGGTCGGGAAGGTCATCGCCTCCTGCACATAGGAGGGGTTCCACCCGAGGTCGGCGATCTTCTTCGCCGCATCGGCGACGGAGATGCCTTTCTGCGACGTAATCTTGTTCAGGGTCAGCGTACTTGTCATTTTTGCCATCCTGCTCTTGGAGCCACGGTCAACTTCCTCCCGCCGGGCCATGAACGGCTGTTGGCGCCGCCTGGCCGGCCGGGTTTCGGACATGAGCAAGCCTTCGCCCGTCGCTCGCGCGACGGCCGTCTGGGCTTGGGCAAAGGTGCAAGACACCGGGATCGACTGTTGGCGTGACGGATGTGGGACGGCGATCCTGACCCGACCGCCCCATGCCCGCCGGCCCGGCTCATCGCCGTGCCGGCAGCCTCCCCCGGACTTCTTCCCTTCGTTCTTGTCGCGGCCTGTCCCGTGGGACATTCAGCATTGTTCTAATGTTAAGAGAGCAAATGCCGTGCCAATTCGCCGCATTAGGTATTTTAACGACTTTTCAGCGACAGCACTGTTTCCGATCCGTGGAATTGAAGTGTTTTGCGAATCGGACGTCAGGAAGTGTTTCATTATGCGAATATGTTGCAGTGCCGAATAATTGGTAAAATTTGCTTACGTATCCGGCCACTATGCTGCGATGCACATATCTATTGCTAGATGGTCAGGCGCGGCCCTAGTCGTTCAGGGCACAAGCACCGCGCGACCGTGGATCTTGCCGGCGTTGAGATCGTGCAGCGCCTGGTTCGCATCCGCGAGCTTGTATTCGGCAGTTGCCAGCTCGACGAGGCCGCGATCGGCCAGCGCCATCAGCTCGGTGAGCTCGGCCCAGGTGCCGACCAGATTGCCGATGATGTTGCGCTCGGAGATGATGAGGTCGACGGTCGGGATGCGGATGTCCTCGCCATAGCCGACGATGTAATAGCTGCCCATGGGCCGCGTCATGGCGAGCCCCTTGGCCGTGGTGCCCTTCTCGCCGACGAAGTCGATCACCGCTTCGGCGCCGACGCCGTTGGTCAATGCCAGCACCGCCTCGACCTCGTTGCCGTCGGCCTTCACCAGGTGGTCGGCGCCGCTCTTGCTGGCCAGCGCCAGCGAAGCGTCGGACTTGTCGACCACGATGACATCGGCGGCGCACATCGCCTTCAGGCACTGGATGCCGATATGGCCGAGACCGCCAGCGCCGATCACCACGCAGCTTTCGCCGGGCAGCAGATGCCGGGTGGCCTTCTTCACCGCCCGGTAGGCGGTCAGGCCGGCATCGGCATAAGGTGCGACTTCCCTAGGCGCCAGCGAGCGCGGCAGCGGAACGATGTTGCGCTCGGATGTGCAGATGAACTCGGCATAGCCGCCGTCGCAGTCGAGGCCCGGAAACTTGCCCGGCCCGTGCATGTCGAAGCCGCGGCGGCAGGCGAGGCAGGTGCCGCCGGTGATCTTCGGATGGATGATGACCGGATCGCCCTTCTTCAGCCCCTCGACCTCCTTGCCGACCTCCTCCACCCAGCCGGCATTCTCATGACCCATGATCAGCGGCAGAAGCTGGTCACCGTTCGGGTCCATGTGCGGCATCCACACGCCTTCGATGATGTGAAGGTCGGTACGGCACACGCCGGCGCCACCGATGCGGACGATGACGTCTGTCGACTTCACGATCTTCGGATCGGGGACATTCTCCTCCGCTACCCAGCGGTCGGCCGTGAGGGTCTTGTCATAGGTTTTCAGCACTTGCGCCTTCATGGCGTCCTCCCGTTCTTTTTCGGCGCCCGCATCCGTCGCCGTCGAAACATGCCATCGCAGCAAGCGTGCCACGCTGCATTCTCTCACCTCATCAATGCTTTACAGGATGACGACCTATTCTCGACCGTTCAGTTGCTGAACAGGTCAACGCGAGAAGTGTCCAGTTTCTGGATATTGCTTTCCGGTTCCTTTGCGCGGAACCTGCAGCAAAACGACAAGAATGCGGAGGACCACGCCAAATGCCGTCCCTCTCGAACATGGATCGCGCGCGCACCGCGCTAGAGGCGGGCGGCCGTTTTCCCGCCGGCGCCCTCGCGCCCGAGATCGCGCGGAGCTGGGAGCGCTGCATCGCCAACGGTCTCGATCCCGCCCGGCGGCCGGACGATGTCGTCATTTCATTTTCCGAGGTTCGCTCCCGGCGCGAGGAGCGCGCGCTGCTCCGGCGCCTCGCCCTCGCGCAGATGCAGCTGCTGCACGAACAGATCGCCGGCTCGGATTTCATGATCGCCTTCGCCGATGCCGGCGGCGTCGTTCTCGATACGCTGAGCGACCAGCATTTCGCCGACAGCGAAGCCGGCCGCTCTATCGTGCCGGGCAGCCTGTGGCTGGAGAGCGGGCGTGGCACCAACGCGCTCGGCCTCGCTCTCGTGGAGCAGGCGCCGGTCGCCATCTATGGGCGGGAGCACTTCTTCTCCTGCCATGGCCACCTGAGCTGCATGGCGGTGCCGATCTTCGATCCGGCGGATCGGCTGGTCGGGCTGCTCGACGCCTCCAGCGCCAACGAGGCGCGCCAGCAGCATACCCACGCGCTCGTGCGCATGGCCGCCGCCGCGATCGAGAACGGGCTGATCGTACACGGCCATGCCGACGTGCTGCTCCTCGCCCTGCATCCACGCGCGGAATATCTCGACACGCTGTCGGCCGGTCTCATCGCCTTGTCGCCGGACGGCGAGGTCGTCTCCCTCAACCGCGCGGCGCGCGCCCTGCTCGCCGGGCTCGACGCGCTACCCGGCCAGGCCTTCGGCGCGCTGTTCGCGACCCGGTTCGGCGGCGTCGTCGACGAGTTGCGCGCAAGCGGCGTCGCACGGATCCGCGATAATGCCGGCAGCATGCTCTATGTCGCCTGCCGCCGGTTCTCCGCCCGCTCCGCGACGGGAGACGCGCAGGTCTCCCCGCGCCGCAACGCCACCCCTCTCGCGCCGATCCGGCCCGCCCCCCTCTCCGACTTCGTCTGCGAAGATCCGGTGCTGCGGCGGCGGATGAAGGGACTGCACGCCGCCGTCCGCAACCGCCTCGCCGTGCACGTTCACGGGGAGACCGGCACCGGCAAGGAGCTGATGGCCCGCCATGTCCATTCCCTCAGCGGGCGGACCGGCGAATTCGTCGCGGTCAATTGCGGCGCGGTGCCGGAATCGCTGTTCATCGCCGAGCTGTTCGGCCATGACCGCGGCGCCTTTACCAATGCGCGCAACGAGGGCGCCCCCGGCCTCGTGCGTCTTGCCGACAAGGGAACGCTGTTCCTCGACGAGGTCGGCGAGATTCCGCTCGCGGCGCAGTCCGCGTTGCTGCGCTTTCTCGACACAATGGAAATACGCGCCGTCGGCGGGACGAAGGCCATTCGTGTCGATGTTCAGATCGTCTCGGCCACCAATCGCAGCCTCGAAGCGGCGGTCGCTGCCAAACAGTTCCGTGCCGATCTCTACTACCGGCTCGGCGGCTTTCCGATCCATCTGCCGCCGCTGAGGGAACGCCGCGACTTCCAGGACATCGTGCAGCACCTCCTGGCACAGCAAGGTCACGACATCGTCTTGGACGACGCCGTCCTCGACAGACTGCAGCGTTACCCATGGCCGGGAAATATTCGCGAGCTGCAGAACTGGATCCGAAGGGCCTGTCTCGATGGTGCCGCGATTAATGACGCCGCCATCGCCCTCGCGGCTCCCACGCCGGAAATATGTCCCCATTGCACCGGCACGATGCTGGCCAGGACCAAGTGCCGCCAAATTCGCGAAACCTATGCAAAGACCGACATGAACGTGCAACTGACGGCGCGTTTACTGGGGATTTCGCGCACCACCGTCTACAAGCACATCGATAGCGCGGCGGGCTGAAAGCCCGGCGCGAGCCGGCGGCAGGGATCGCCGCACTCAGACGCGGATGCGTCCCGTCGCAAGGCCGTAGAGCGCCATCACCGCGCCGGCCGCCGCTATGGCGAAGAGCAGCGCCTCGAACGGGGTGAAGACGCGATGGCCGCGCTCCTTCTGCGCGATCAGGAACAGGATCGTACCGGGGACATAGATCAGCAGCGACAGAAGCAGGAACTTCAACCCGCCGGCATAGACGAGCCCGGCCGTGTACACGGTGGCGAGCGCCGCGCGGGCAAGATCGGCGACACGGGCACCGCCTCTGCCATCATAGGCTTCGCCGATCCACGCCAGCTTCAGGCCATAGGCCGCGACCAGCAGATAGGGCAGCAGGATCATCGACGAGGTGAGCTTCAGCGCCAGCAGGAAAGCCTGTTCGGCGAAGAGGGTCATGACGAGGAAGAACTGCACCAGCACATTGGTGAGCCAGAGCGCCGCGAAGGGCACCTTGTTGCGGTTCTCCGCCGCCAGGAAGGCCGGCATGCTTTCCATCCGCGCCGCAGAGAACAGCACCTCGGCCGCCAGAAGCGACCAGGAGAGATAGGCGCCGAGCACCGAGATGATCAAGCCGACGCTGACGAACGCCGCTCCCCACGGGCCGACCAGCGCCTGCAGCACGCCGGCCATCGACGGATTGCGCAGGGCCGCCAGATCCGGGCGCAGCAGCACGCCGTAGGACAGCATGGTCACCATCACCAGCAGGCAGAGCACCCCGAGGAAGCCGAGCAGCGTCGCGAGGCCGACATCCGAGCGCTTGCGGGCATAGCGGGAATAGACGCTGGCGCCCTCGATTCCGACAAAGACGAAGACCGTCACCAGCATGGTGCCGCGTACCTGCGCGAACAGCCCCTCGCCCTCCAGCCCCGGCCCGCCGTGGAAGTTGGCAGCGAAGATATCCGCCTTGAAGCCGACGCCGACGAAGACGAGGAAGATCAGGATCGGAATGATCTTGGCGATCGTGACGACGGTGTTGAGCGTCGCAGCCTGCTTCACCCCGCGCAGTATCATGAAATGCACGATCCACACGCCGAGCGATGAGATCGCCACCGCCACCACGGTGTTGCCGTCGCCGAAGATCGGAAACAGCGCGCCGAGCGTCGACTTGATCAGTACCCAGTAGGAGACGTTGCCGAGGCAGCAAACCGTCCAATAGCCAAGCGCCGAGAGAAAGCCGAGATAATTGCCGAAGCCGGCCTTGGCATAGGCGTAGACGCCGGCGTCGAGCTCCGGCTTGCGGCGCGACAGGCTCTGGAACACGAAGGCCAGCATCAGCATGCCGCCGCCGGCAATGGTCCAGGCGACGAGTGCGCCAAGCCCGCCGGTGACGCGGCCGAAGGTCTGCGGCAGCGAGAAGATGCCGGCCCCGACCATCGAGCCCACCACCATCGCACTCAGGGCCGGCAGGGCGAATTTCTGATCGGTGGGCGCGCTCATCTCGGAACTCAATCCTGTCGGTTCTGCGGTGCAGGCGGCGGCTGGGATCGCATCAAAGGCAACGGGACGGCGCGGCGCCAAGCCGAACCGTCCCGGAAACAGGTTGTTTGTCGACAGGCGGCGGCTGATGGCTTGCCGACGCCGATCCGGTGCGTGGATTCAGTAGTCCACGGCGTCGCGGATGATCGGACAGGTCATGCAATGGCCGCCGCCACGCCCGCGGCCGAGCTCCGATCCATCGATGGTGACAACCTCGATGCCCGCCTTTCGCAGCAGGGTGTTGGCATAGGTGTTGCGGTCATAGGCGAACACGACGCCCGGCGAGGCGCAGACGAGATTGGCTCCCGAATCCCACTGGGTGCGCTCGCGCATATAATCGTTGCCGCCGGTCTCCACGACACGCATCTCCTTGAGACCCAGCGCGTCGCGTACGGTCTCGACAAGGCCGCCCTTGTCCTTGCGCAGCTCGACGCCGCCCTTGCCGTCCGGCCGGTAGGAGAAGCACTCGATCTTGTCGACGATATCGGGATAGAGCAGCACGCAGTCACGGTCGGCGAAAGTGAACACCGTGTCGAGATGCATCGCCGCGCGCAGCTTCGGCATGGCGGCGATGATGACGCGCTCGGCGCCGCCCTTCGCGAACAGTGCGCCGGCAAGCTGGCTGATGGCCTGCCGCGAGGTGCGCTCGCTCATGCCGATCAGCACGTTGCCCTTGCCGATCGGCATCACGTCGCCGCCTTCTAGCGTGGCGAGACCCCAATCCTGCGTCGGGTCGCCCCACCACACGTTCATCTTGCCGGCAAAGTCCGGGTGGAATTTGTAGATGGAGGTCGTGAGGATGGTCTCCTCGTGCCGCGCCGGCCAATAGAGCGGGTTCTGCGTCACGCCACCATAGATCCAGCAGGTGGTATCACGGGTGTAGAGGGTGTTGGGCAGGGGCGGCAGCAGGTATTCGTTGACGCCGGCCGCGTCGCGGATCAGTGCCAGCGTCTCGCCGCCGATGGTCTCGGGGAATTCATAGGTCGACAGGCCGCCGATCAGCGTCTCGGCAAGCTGCCGGTTCGGCAAGCCATCGAGATAGGAGCGCACCTCGTCGACGAAGCCGAGGCCGATCTGGTTCGGCACCACCTGATGATCGAGGATCCACGCCTTCGCCTCAGGGATGGCGACGGTCTCGGCAAGCAGGTTGTGCATCTCCACCACGTCGATGCCGCGGTCGCGCATCTTGGTGATGAAGTCGAAATGGTCGCGCTTGGCGACGTCGACCCACAAGACGTCATCGAACAGCAACTGGTCGCAATTGCTGGGGGTCAGGCGCTGATGCGCGCGACCGGGCGCGCAGACCATCACCTTGCGCAGCTGGCCGACCTCTGAATGGACGCCGAAACTGATTTCCATCGTCGCGCTCCTCTTGGCTTTTCTTGTCAGGGTGTGATGACGCCGGTCAGCAGGCCGTAGGTTCCGACAAGGCCAGCGACCACGGTGACGGCGAAAACGATGAGCTCGGTCGGCGTGAAGAGCCGCGCCTTCTGCTCGCGTCGGGCCCAGAAGTAGAGGAGGATCGTGCCCGGCACGAACAGTACCGCCACCAGCAGCACGTATTTCAGGCCGGCGGCGACGAACATGAACAGCGTGTAGACGACCGCGATCCAGGCGAAGATCTGGTCGCGGCCGCGCTCGTCCGGCTTCTTCTCGTAACCCACGCCGCTGCGGGCGAGCAGCACGCCGTAACCCGCGACGAGCAGGTAAGGCAGCAGCGCGGTCACGCTGGTCATGTCGAGCATGAAGTTGAAGGCGTCGCGCGACCAATAGGTCGAGATCACGAACAACGAGACGACGATATTGGTCAACCAGAGCGCATTGGCGGGCACCCGGTTGCCGTTCTGCGCCGCGAACATCTTTGGCATGTCCTGCGACTTGGCGGCGGCGAACAGCACTTCCGCACAGATCAGCGACCAGGCGAGATAGGCGCCGAGCACCGAGACCAGGACGCCAATCGAGATAAAGACCGCGCCCCAATGCCCGACGACCAGTTCGAGGGCGCCGGCAAGCGAAGGCTGCTGAACCCCTGCGATCGCTGCCCGCGGAGCCGTGGCGTAGGGCAGGAGAGTGATGGCCACCATCAGGCCGGTGACGGCGACGAAGCCGAGAATGGTGGCGGACCCGACATCCGAGCGCTTCTTGGCGAAGCGGGAATAGACGCTCGCGCCTTCGATTCCGAGGAAGACGAAGACGGTGATCAGCATCGTGTCGCGCACCTGCGCCAGCAGGGTCTTCTCCGGCATGCCGACGCCGCCGAAGAAGTTCTCGGAGAATTGCGTGTAGTTGAAGAAGAAGATGAAGGCGAGGATCGCTACGATCAACGGTACGATCTTGGCGATGGTCACGATGGTGTTGACGAAGGTGGCCTGCTCGACACCGCGCAGGATCATGAAGTGGAAGGCCCAGATGCCGATCAGCGATACGATGATCGCTATCGCGGTGCTGCCATCCCCGAACATTTCCGGGAAGAAGCGCCCGAGCGTCGATCCGATCAGCACCCAGTAGAAGACGTTGCCGAGGCAGCTTCCGAGCCAGTAGCCGAAGGCCGACAGGAAGCCCATATAGTCGCCGAAGCCCGCCTTGGCATAGGCGAACACACCGGAATCGATGTCGGGCCGCTTCTCGGCGAGCGCCTGGAACACCCGCGCCAGCATATACATGCCGGTTCCGGCAATCGCCCAGGCGATAATGGCGCCGAACGGGCCCGTTGCCGTAGCGAACCGGCCCGGCAGGTTGAAGATGCCCGCCCCGACCATGGAGCCGACGACCATGGCAGTGAGGATCGGAAGGGAAAGTTTGCCGGTCGACGTGTCCGCCATGATGCGCCTCACTAAAAAGAATTGGATTCGGCATGCTTGTGACGAGTAGGCACTCGGGCGATTGGACATATTTCAGTATATTTTTCTCCGATCCATCAATCAAATCGCCATTTTCATTAGCAGATGCGCCAATTTTTGCTGCATTGCAAAAATATTTGTATGAAAGTGCATCGGTAAATCTTCATTTTTGATCGTAATTACGATCCGTTTCCGACCGCTAGGTTCGGCATGGCGCGTGTCACACCTTGGCCGCGCGCGAAGTGATGACCGTGTTGCGAGATGGAAGGAGCCGCCATGCCGTACCCCGCTCGACGCAAAGCAAGCGGGCCGGAGCCGGCCCCGACGCTCCCGAGACCGTCCGGCTTTTGTGATTGGTCCCGACCGGCGGAGGCGATGAGCGGAAAGGGATGCAAGGGCGCCGTCCATCGCGGAGACAGGACGGTCTGTCTCGCATGAAAGGGCAGTGGGTCGAACCCGGGCGTGACAACTGGATATAGCCGGTGAAAAAGCGCAGTATCGCGCGATATTGCAGTCCTCAGATGAGCGGTTCGCTGGCCGGCGTGAAACGCGACTTCAGAACACCACTCGGCGCTTAGAACCATGGACGAAAGACGAAAGCTGGAGATCGATTTCCGGGCTCTGCGGTCCGGGCTGTGCATCGGCGAATTCGTGCGTTCCAGCGAATTGCTCGGTCCGGTCGACGACCTGATTGCCGCGAAGGAGCACGGCTATCGTCGGATCGACGATTTCACCCTGCTGCATCTGCTGAATTTCGAAGCCGGCAGACCCTACAGCCTGCACCATGCCCGAACCGACCTTGTCTGCTTTCAGGCCAGCATTTCGGGCCATTATAACCGCTGGATCGGACAGCGGATGGACCTGGTCAGCCCACACGGATTGCACATCAGCAACGTTCCGCGTTCGATCTCCGACGTCGAGGCAGGCGCCAGGCTTCGCGGGGTACTCATCGTCTGCGATCGGCAGCATCTGATCGACCGCTACCGCATCAATACCCATCACATTCCGCCGGCCTATCGCCCGATCTTCCTGTCGAAGGCCGGAAGCCCGGAGGTGCTGAAGCTGCCGCTCTCGGCGATCGGCATCGGGCTGGTCGACCAGATGCTTTCCTGCCGATACGCAGAACCGCTGCGTACGATCTTTCTCGCCGCGAAAACCGTGGAGATCATCTGCGACATCGTCTCGCAACTCCACGGCCTGCGCCGGCGCTCGACGATGCATCCCATCGGCGACCGCTCGAAGACCCGGGCGATCGAGACCGCGGCGGAGATCTACCGACGCGAGCTCGGCAATCCACCGACGATCGAACAGATCGCCCAGCGCGTCGGCCTCAACCGCAACGAGCTGACCAGCGGCTTTCGCGAATTGTTCGGCCGTACGCCGCATGCCTATGCACAGGTGCATCGCATGGAGCGGGCGCAGGAATTGTTGCGCGGTGGGCAGCTGTCGATCAGCGAGATCGGCCGACGCGTCGGCTATGAGGGCTATGCAAGCTTCGCGCGCGCCTATCAGGCGCATTACGGCTACGCCCCGTCCGTTGCCGATCCCCGGATGTGGGGCTCGCAGTAGTACCCGGCCTGTCCGGCCCGCGTCAGGCGATCGGCTCGTGGGCGGTTTCCGGAATATGCCAGATCGTCAGCAAGCTGACGGCGCTCGCGACGATCACATAGCCCGCAGGCGCCAGCGGGCTATCCAGCGCCGCCGTCAGCCAGACGGCGACGAAAGGGGCGAAACCACCGAAAACGGCCACGGCCAGGGCGTAGGAGACCGACGACCAGCGCGAGCGGTCCCGGGTCGCGAACAATTCCACCGAAACCGCCGGGCCCGGCCCCGAATACAGGGCGATGGCCGCACCGAGCAGCAGCTGGATGCCGATGATCAGCGGCAGGCTGCGAAACTGCGCGATGCTCCAGAGGGTCGGGATCACCAGCACCATGACGAGCATGCAGGAGCTCATCAGGAACGGCCGGCGGCCATAACGATCCGACAGCAAGCCGACCAGGGGTACGAGCAGGGTGATGACGAGCGTCGAGAGCGTGTTCGCCCAACTGGCCGCGGGGGCGCTCAATCCACCCTGCTTCTGCGTGAAAAGCGGCATGTAGATGAGGAAGATGTAATAGCAGACCGTCCAATGCATAGTGAAGCCGAAGACGGCGAGGCCGGGCCGACGGATCCGCGTCAGCGCGGGTTCCTCGGGGCCTCTCTCCACCTCGGTTCGGCGATAGACCGGGGTTTCGTCGATGCCGGTACGCAGCCAAAGCGCGACGACGCCGAGCACCCCGCCAAGCAGGAACGGAACCCGCCACCCCCAGGATGCCATGTCCTCGGCCGGCAAAATGCCGACCAGCACGGCCGTGACGGCGCTCGCCAGGCCGCTGCCGAGGGCAACCGTGACCGAGAGAAAGCTGGTGGAAAAGCCACGACGCCCCTCGGGCGCCGATTCCAGCAGGAAAGCGGCCGCCACCCCCCATTCGCCGCCGGCCGAGAAACCCTGGGCCAGACGAGCCGCAAGCAACAGCGCGGGGGCGAGCGGACCGATCTGCGCGTAGGGCGGGATGAGGCCGATGGCGAGCGTCGCCGCGGCCATCAGGCTCGCCGCCGTCAGCAGAGCGGGCTTGCGTCCCCTGAGGTCGCCGAGGCCGCCGAGCACGAGCCCGCCCAGCGGCCGTATCACGAAGCTGACACCGAACACCGCCAGCGTCGCCAGCAGGGCCGTACGACCACCATCCTGCGGAAAGAAGGCCTGCGAGATATGGATCGCGAGAAGGCCGTAAACGGCGAAATCAAACCATTCCAACACATTGCACAGCAGAACGCCGAAAACGGCCCGGCGATGCCTGCGCACCGAGAAAATGGCGGAAACGGCTCTCACCGCAAACAGGTCCCGGACGGGGGATCGATAATGCAGGAATTCAAGGACAGGCTCATGGATGCGTGAGGGTCGCCAGCTCTCAAGGGAGCACAGACGGCGACCGGTTGGAAGCCGGCAACATTCCCAAAGCCCGGACAAGCGTTGCCGATGCATCGGGCATTCCTGGCGGACCCGATTTTTCCGCCAGGACGCTGAAGCCGATGCGGTGAGCCACCCGCCTGCCGCCGCACGGAACAGGGCAGTTCGTCAGAACTCGACGCCTCCCGGCAACTCCGCCGCCAAGGCATCGATGGCGAGGCGGACGCGCAACGGCAGATGCGGCGTCTGCGGCCAGAGCGCATGGCTCTCGAACACCAGCCGCGGCACCTCGGCCAGAACCGGAACCAGCACGCCCGCGCGCACCCGTTCACGGATCAGCCAGCAGGGCAGCCAGGCGAGGCCATGGCCGGCGACCGCCGCCTCGGCGATGGCGTCGAGATCGTCGAACCGCATCCGGCTCGGCGGGGTGGTCTCGATCGGCTTGGCCGCATCCCGCGGAAACAGCCAGGGGCGCACGCGGCCCGCGCGGCCATAGGTCACCGCCTCATGACGGCACAGGTCGTCGAGACTGGCCGGCGTGCCGTGCGCCGCGAGATAGGCCGGCGAGGCGCACACCGTCATGCGCTGCAGGCCGATGCGCCGCATCATGAGGCCGGCACCGTCGCCGACCGGGCCGTTGCGAATGGCGAGGTCGAAGCCGTCCTCGATGAGATCGACCGGCCGGTCGCTGAAGGACAGGTCCAGTTCGAGCTTGGGATGCACCGCAGCGAGATTCGCCAACACCGGCGCCACGCAGCGGCGACCGAACAGCACCGGCATCGTCACGCGCAGACGCCCCACCGCCTCGCGGCGGCCGGATTCCAGCGTCGCCTCGCCGGCCCGGATCTCCTCGAGCGCTTTCAGGCAGCGCTCGAAATAGATCTGGCCATCCTCGGTGAGGCTCTGGCTGCGCGTGGTGCGATGGAAGAGCCGGACACCCAGCCGCGCCTCGGTTCGCGCGACGGTCTTGGCAACCGCCGAGCGGGTAAGATGCAGCCGCTCGGCCGCCGCCGAGAAACTGCCGGTCTCGACCGCCGTTACGAAAACACCAATGCCGCCCAAGAGGTCGCTCATCCGCTATTGGGTATCCTATGGAACCAATGATAGGAATTCTTATCACCACCGATGCCGTTTCATCAACGATAGGCTCCTTTCATCACAGGAGATCGTCGATGACGGAAATGATGAAGCGTTGGGAAATGCCTGCTCTCGGCCGCGAAAACCTGCGGCTCGTCGATATGCCGGTGCCTTCGCCCGGCCCCGGCGAGGTGCTGGTGAAGGTGGCGGCGGTATCGCTGAACTATCGCGACAAGCTGTTGATGGCGAGCGGAATGGGTCTCGACCTTTCCTTCCCTTTCACGCCGGCGTCCGACATGGCGGGAACGGTGGTTCAGCGCGGAGACGGCGCCGACCGCCTCGCACCGGGTGACCGCGTGATCGCGACCTTCGCGCCCGGCTGGATCGACGGCCAGCCGCTGGGCAATGCCCGCACGCCGCCCTATCGGACGCTGGGCGGGATTTACCCTGGTGTCCTCTCCACCTATCTCGCGCTTCCTCAGGACTGGCTGGTCGCGGCCCCGACCTCTCTGGACGACGCCGAGGCGAGCACGCTCCCCTGCGCCGGCCTCACCTCCTGGTTCGCGCTGGTCGAGCACGGCAAGCTGCGGGCCGGACAGACGGTCGTGGTGCAGGGCACCGGCGGTGTCGCCATGTTCGGGTTGCAGATCGCCAAGGCGCACGGCGCCGAGGTGATCGTTACCTCCGGCAGCGCGGCCAAGCTCGAGCGGGCACGGGCGCTCGGCGCCGATCACGGCATCGATCGGGTTGCCGAGGATTGGGTCGAGGCAGTCTGGCGGCTGACCGGGGATCGCGGCGCCGACCATATCCTGGAAACCGTCGGCGGGGCCCATCTCGGCCGGTCGCTCCAGGCGGTCGCGCTGGGCGGACAGATCGCCATGATCGGCGTGCAGGAGGGCTTCGAGATATCGGGACCCGTGGGGCCGCTGCTGCTGAAGGGCGTGACAGTCCGCGGCATCGCGGTAGGACACCGGCGGGCGCTGGAAGGCCTCGTCGTCGCCGTCGACCGCACGGGGTTGAAGCCGGTCATCGACCAGCGCTACGGCCTCGCCGACCTGCCGGCGGCGCTCGACCACCTCGATCGCGGGCCGTTCGGCAAGATCGTCATCGAGATGGCATAAGCGGACGTCAAGCGGGCTCGCGGACGGGCGACGACATTGCCATCCACCGCATGAGATGTGCGGCATAGTCGTCGCCCGCCGCATTGAGCGACGGCTCGTCGAGCTTGTTGGCCCTGTAGAGGAAGAACGGCGCCGCCCATGGCAGGCCGCAGCGATGCGCGGTGGCACGCAGCGGCGCCAGCAGCGCTTCCAGCGGCAGGAGATTGGCCCCCTCCGGCTGATAGGCCGCCTCGGTATTGCCGGCGGTCGCCGAAACCAGCAGCGGCTTGCCTTCCAGCAGGCGCCCTTCGGCGGAATAGGCGATATAGAACATGCGCGTCAGCACCGCATCCTGCCAAGCCTTCAGCAGCGGCGGCGGAGCGTACCATTGGATCGGGAACTGCAGCACGATCCGGTCGGCAGCGAGCAGCCGGGCGACTTCGGCGTCGGCGTCGATCTCGCCGTGGGGATAGAGCGCCTGCATGTCGACGAGTTCGACATCCGCCAGCCGCGCCGCCCTCCGCGCCAGCGCGCGATTGGCCTGCGAATGGGCGATGTCGGGGTGAAACAGCAGGATCAGGGTGCCGGCCATGTCAGGTCTCCTCTCGGTTGATTCGAAAGGACGATGCCGGTGCCGATAAAATCACTCCAATAGATAATAAATATACGATATTATTTTCTGTATGAATTTGCGAAACATCGACCTCAACCTCCTGGTGGTGCTCGACGCATTGCTGGACGAAGCGCATGTCTCGCGCGCGGCGGTGCGGCTCGGCCTGTCGCAGCCGGCGACCTCGGCCGCCCTCGATCGCTGCCGCCATCTGTTCCGCGACGTGCTGCTGGAGCGCGGCCGCGGCGAGATGCGGCTATCGCCCGTGGCCGAAGCGCTGCGGGAGCCGCTGAAGAACCTGCTGGCGCAGGCCGCGATCCTGATCGACCCACCCGCCATTGCCCTCGCGGATATCCGCCAGGCGCTGCGCATCGTCATGGCGGACCATCCAGCCATCCTTCTCGCCGGCCCGCTGCACCGCCACCTCGCTCGTACCGCTCCCGGCATCGATCTGGTGATCCAACCCTGGCACGGCGCCGCGGCCGCGCTCGACGCTCTGGCCAAGGGAACGGCCGATCTCGCGGTCTCTGTATTCCCGAAGGTCGACGCCACCTTCCGTCGCAGGGAGCTGTTGCACGAGCACTATGTCGTGGTGATGCGCCGTGATCATCCGGCCGCCGCGTCGTTCGATCTCGACGCATGGCTGGCCTTTCCGCATGTCGTCGTCTCCGGGCGCGGCGATGCGCGCGGCGCGCTCGACGAGGTGCTGGCGACGCAGGGGCTACGGCGCCGGGTCGGCATCGTGGTGCCCAGCTTCGCCATGGCGCCGCCACTGCTGGACGATTCCGACCTGATCGCCATGCTGCCGAGCCGCTGCGTGCCGACGGAGGCGCCCTCGCGCTTCGCGGTGCTCGTGCCGCCCATCCCGGTCGAGGGGTTCGCCCTCCACATGGCCTGGCATGTACGGCGCGACGGCGACATAGCCGTCGGACATGTCGCGGCGGCGATCGAGACGCTGATCGCCTGACCACCCTCCCCCCGCCAGCGCCGTCAGCGGGCGCAGGCGTGTCGCGTGGTCTGCGACGCTCGGGTCGGCTTCGCACCCATGTTCACCTGAGATAAACCGGCCGGTATGCCGCGCCACATTCAGACACGACGATCCTGTCGAGCCCTCGCCGGCCGCGCTCAGCCGGGCAAATCCGACGGTGCGACAACGTCCGCGATCAGCTGCATCGGCTGCGGCCTACCGAGGAAATAACCCTGCCCCTCCGTGCAGCCGGCCAGCCGTGCGGCGTCCAGCTGTTCGGCGGTCTCGATGCCTTCGGCGGTCGTCGTCATGCCGAGCCGCAGCGCCAATCCGGCGATGGCGTCGACGATGGCGGCGCTGTCCGCCCGCTCCGTCATGTCGTGCACGAAGGAGCGGTCGATCTTGATCTTGTCGAGCGGAAACAGGCGCAGATGGCTGAGGCTGGAATAGCCCGTGCCGAAATCATCGAGCACGATCCGCACGCCGAGGTCGCGCAGGCGCCGCAATGCATCGAGGTTGCGCTGGTCATTGGCGAACAGTGCCGTCTCGGTAATCTCCAGCTCCAGCCGGCAGGGTTCGAGCCCGGTCTCGTCGAGCACGTCGCTCACCGCCTCGGCAATGTCGCCCAGGGCGAGCTGGACGGGCGAGATGTTGATCGCGATCTTCGGCCCGTCCCGCAGCTGCATGATATCGGCGCAGGCGCGGCGCAGCACCCAGGCGCCGATCTCGACGATGAGCCCGGTTTCCTCGGCCAGCGGAATGAAGGTGGCCGGGCTGATGAGGCCGCGCCGCGGATGCCGCCAGCGCAGCAGGGCCTCGAAGCCGCAAAGCCGTCCCCCGGCCAGTTCGTAGATCGGCTGGTAAACCAGCGCGAACTGCTTGCCGGGCAGGGCATCGCGAAGATCGGCCTCCATCTCCAGCCGGGCGCGCAGATGCGCATCCATCTCCGGCACGAACACGCAGGACATGCCCCTTCCCCGGGCCTTGGCCTGATAGAGCGCGAGGTCAGCCTGCTTGAGCAGCGCGTCAGCGTCGGCATCGCCATGCCCATCGGCCACGGCGATGCCGACGCTGACGCTCATGACGATCGTATGCCCGAGGATGTTGTAGGGAATGCTCAGCGCTTTGACGATATGCGCACTCAGCCTCTCGGCCTCCTGCGGCTGCGCCGGCGCGAGATTGATGACGGCGAACTCGTCGCCGCCCAACCGGGCGACACGCTCCGTATGGTCGACGCAACGACTTAGCCGCTCGGCGACAGCGCGCAGCAGCGCATCGCCGACGGGATGGCCGAGCGTGTCGTTGACATCCTTGAAGCGATCGAGGTCGAGATAGAGCAACGCCATGCGCAACCCCTGTTCGGCCGCGATGTGGAGCGCCGCCTCGATATGGTCGCGGAACAGCACCCGGTTCGGCAGCCGGGTCAGGTCGTCGTGATGGGCGAGGAAACGGATCCGGCTCTCGCGCTCGGTCAGCGCCGCATTCTGCCGCTGCGCCTCCACCGCCGCCTCATTGGCGCGCGCGTTCGCCTCGGCAAGCTCCGCGAGCATCGCCTTGAGGGCCGTGATATCGGTGCGGATGCCGACCATGCCGCCATCCGCCGTGCGCCGCTCCTTGACGAGGATCCAGCGTCCGTCCGGCAGGCTCCGCTCCACCGAACCGCTGCCGCGCCGGTGCCAGTCGACCATCGCGGCGACGAAGGCATCGATGTCCTCCCCGGCTTCGGGGAACTGCCCGATCTCGGCTCCCTTTCGCACGATGTCCGGGTAGCGCTTTCCCGGCACCAGGTAGGGATCGACCAGGGAGTAGAGATCGCGATAGCGCTGGTTGCAGGTCACGAGCCGGTCCTGTTCGTCCCACATGACGAAGCCGTCCGACATCGCGTCGATCGCGTTGACAAGCACCGTCGCGGCCCGCGTGCGCTCGGCATCCGCCCTCTCGCGCTGGCGCAGGGCCACGAGCAGCGCCATCGTGAAGGCGCCCAGCAGCAGCGCCCCGATCGCGACGGCAGCGAGCGTGCGATCGCGGTCGCGCCGCCAGTCCGCCAGCACGATTTCGCGATCAATCGTGAGCACGACGCGAATGTCGCCGTAGAGCGAGGCGCGCACGACGGCGAGACGCGGGCCGCCCTCACCGTCCGCGGCCACGATGAAAGCCTTGCCATCCGCCGGCCGCAGGCCCAGCGCAGAGGGTCTCACCCGGCCGGTCTGCACTTCGTCATGCGGCAGGGCGGCGATAAGCTCGCCATTGGGCCGCTCGAGCATGATCTTCACGTCGGGGACGATGCCGGTCTCCGCCAGGAACTCCATGAGCGTCGGCAGCGGCACTTCGGCCACCGGAGTGATGCCCTCCCAGTCGGGGACGCTACGGGCGACATACAAGGACCAGTCGCCGGTGATGCCGTTGCGCACCGGCCCGACCAGAGACGTCGGTTCGTCGCTGAGAGCAGCGGCATCGAAGGGCAATTTGCGTCGCGCATTTCGCGAACGGGCGGCTGCCAGTATGGTGCCGTCCTGCCGCACCAGCAGCAGGTCGTGATAGGCGAGGGTCTGGAAGTTGAGTCCGCGCAGGATTTCACCGGCCACCTGAATGTCGAACGGCGAGGCTTTCGCCGCCGCAAACAGCGTCGACAGGCTGGCGAGCGCGCCGTGGACCTGGAGGAACTGGCGGTTGAGCGCATTCTCGATCGCCTGGGCGGAGCGTTCGAGAGACGTCTCCGCCGCATTCAGCGCGGCGCGTTCGGCGCGATCGAGAAGAACGGCCGTCCCCGCCGCCATGATCAACAGAATGACGGTCGCTCCGGCAACGATGGTCAGTTTCAGACGGTGCCAAATCATCGAGCGCAATCGATTGTCATGCACACGCCTCACTGCGGCGCGACATGGATGGCGTGGATCGGCGCGAGATACTTGTTCCAGGCCCGCACGCAGGCTTCGCCGCAACGTTCGATCCAGCGCGGCAGCACCACCTCCTTCAGCAACTGGTGGCGCCGCGCCTCGTCCGCCGGCGAGGTCGGCACCAGCGTCATCGGCCGGCGCGGCTTTTCCCCGCAGGACGCAGCGCCCGCATCGCACGCGAGTCCGCGCTGGGTATCCGCATCGGCCTGCTCCCAGATCCGCCGCTCCAGATCCGCGACGCCGACCCGAATGGTTTCCCGTGCATCGGGCGGCAGTGCCTCCCACGCCGCCGCATTGGCTCCGAACAAGGACAGTCCCCAACTGAGCGCCATGGTGTGGACATGGGTGGTGATGTCGGGCAAGCCGATTTCGTAGCCGCTCAGCGTGCCGGTGAGCGCACAGTCGACGACGTCGGCGCGAAGGGCGTTCGCTATTTCGGCGAAAGGCACCACCACGGGCACGGCTCCCAACGCCTTCATCAGCTCAAACTGGCCGATCGAGGACGTGCGGACCTTGCGGCCCGCAATGTCGTCGAGGCTCGTGAAAGCCTTGTTGCAGAATAGAACCTGCGCCGGATAGGTATAGATGCCGAGCAGCTCGATATCGTAGCGCTCCCGCAGGACTTCTCTGAGATGTTCGCGCAGGAGACCTACCGAGCGGCGCAGCGTCGCCATGTCGGGGTTGAGCACCGGCAAGTCTACGGCGTTGAGCTCCGGCTCCTCGCCAGCCGCGACGCTCAGCAGGGCGGTGCCGAAGGGCACCACGCCGAGGCGCATCAGCTGCAGCATTTCCTGGCCGCGCAAGCCACCCCCATCGAAAGGCTTGATGGTCGCGGTGATGCGACCGCCGGAGCGCTCGACGATCTCCTTCTCCCAGAAGGGTTTCTCAAACTTGGCGAACTGGGTCACGCCGGCCAGGCCGCCGACGATCTGAAGCTTGACGGTGCCCTCCTCGGCCGAGGCGGCAGGCGCCGCGCACAGACAGGCGGCGAAAGCCAAAGCAATCCGGTTCCATCGACGCCCCCTCGCCGGCATGACTGTCGACGCGGTCCCCGCTCCTCGCTGCGCAGTCATCTGCCTGCCTTCACGCCCCTATCGCACGATCAGACAATAGGCGCGATCGTTGCTTCGCGGAATAGTCAAACAACCGCCTTACACCACTGTGCGAACAGGTGATCCGCTGCCCGCCGAGCCGGCACGGTGCCCGCGGGCGATGATGATCACGAGGTGGCGAGCCAGATGGTGACACGCCGGGAAAAGGGGCGCGGGTCCACCAGCCGACGTTACAGCCGGCATCCGCATTTTTACCAATCTCTACTTGCCGAGGCGGCGACGAGCGGGGACAAGACAGATGGAAAAGCAAGACGGCGCGACGCGTTCGCGGCCGGTTCCCCCCGTTTTTGCGGCCGCCGGTAACAAAGGCACGAGCGCCTGCGTAGAGGATGACATCGGGTGAATCGGTCGGCTCGGGAGGAGGAATGGACAGACTGGATGCGCCGCGCCATCAAGGGCGACGCCCAGGCCTATCGCCGTTTCCTTTCCGCTGTGACGCCACACCTGCGCACCATGGCGGTGCGGCGCTGCCGGGAATTCGGGGCGCCGCCCAGCGAGGCGGAAGACGTGGTGCAGGAAGTCCTGCTGGCCGTGCATCTGAAGCGTGGCACCTGGGATCCGGCGCGTCCGATCGGCCCGTGGCTGTCGACCATCGTACGTCACAAGCTGATCGACAGCTTGCGCCGTCGCGGCCGGCATATCGTCGTGCCGATCGAGGAGGTCACGGCGACGCTGGAATCCGACGAACGCACCGACGCCGCCGACCGGCTCGATGCGGAACATATGCTGGCCCGGCTGAAGGAGCCGCAGCGTGACATCGTCCGCTCCATCTCGCTGGAGGGCGCGGGCGTGAGGGAAACGGCGGCACGGCTGAAGATGAGCGAGGGCGCGGTGCGGGTCGCGCTGCACCGGGCGCTGAAATCGCTGGCCGCCCTCTATCGGAGTGACGTGGGTGAAGACGGATGAGCTGATCGGCCTGCTGGCGGAGGACGCGCCGGTGCGGATGCGCCTCGGGCGCATGCTGGCGCTGGCGCTCGCGGCGGGCATTCTCGTCTCGGGCGTGCTCCTCGTCACGACCGTCGGCCTGCGTCACAACCTCGCCAGCGTGCTCGGAACGCCGCGCGTGCTGTTCAAGATCGGCTTCACGATCGGTCTCGCCGCCGTCGCCTGCGCCCTGGTGTTCCGCATCGGGCGCCCGGCGGAGCCGGTGCGGGTGCACGTTCTCGCTTTGCTGGGTGCGCTTGCGCTGCTGCTGATCGCCGTCGGCACCGAACTCGTCGTGCTGCCGGGGGACCGGCTGGCGGCAAGCCTCATGGGTGGCCATGCGGCCTTCTGCCTTTTCTTCCTCCCGGTTCTGTCGCTCGCGCCGCTGGCGGGGCTGATCTATGTGCTGACCGATTCCGCGCCGGAGAATCCAGGTCGCGCGGGCGCGGCCGCCGGGCTCGCAGCCGGCGCCATCGCCGCCGGCCTCTATGCCTGGCACTGTTCGGACGACAGCCCGCTCTTCGTCGCGGCGTGGTACACGCCGGCGATGCTGATCGTGACGCTGGCCGGCTATCTGGCGGGACGGCGCTGGCTCGCCTGGTGAATCCGGTGGCCGCCTGCGGCCCGAGCGCCTCGCTCTGGGGATGGCATAGGTCCAGCGTCAGCCGGACCCGCTCCAGCACCCATTGCGCGAGGTATCGGCGATGCCGATCTCGCCGACCGCAATGGACGTTCCGACAGCGTCAGAACTCGCCGCGCCGCACCCGGAATTGCTCGGCGGCGAGCTTTTCCATCAGCCGCGGCAGGTCCGACGGATCGCGCAGTTCGACATCGAGCGTCACCGAGCTCTCCTTGGCCCGGCTTGCAGCCGCCAGCCGCTCGTGGCGCAACTCGTAGATGTTGCCGCCTTCGGCGGCCACCACGGCGGTCAGCCGTGCCAAGGCGCCCGGATTGTCCGGCAGCTCGGCGCGGATGCGCACCATGCGCCCGACGCGGGTGAGGTGGCGCTGCAGCACCGCCACCAGCACGCGCGTGTCGATATTGCCGCCGGAGAGGATGACCCCGACCTTGCGCCCGGCGAACAGGTCCGGCCGCGCCAGCAGGGCGGCGATGCCGGCGGCGCCGGCGCCCTCGCACAGCGTCTTCTCGATGCCGAGCACCAGCGCGATCGCCTCTTCGATGGCATCCTCGCTCACCACCGCGATGGCATCGACGCCGGTGCGCACGATAGCCCGGGTGATCTGCCCCGGATCGGTGACGGCGATGCCCTCGGCGACCGAGGAACCCGGCACCGGCTCGCCCTCGAAAAACCCGACCGCCCGCGCCATGCCGGGGAAGATCTCCGACTGCACGCCCACCACCCGCAGCTCCGGCTTCAGCGCCCGGGCGACCACGGCCGACCCGGCGATCAGCCCGCCGCCGCCGATCGGCACGGCGAGCGTATCGAGACCGGGCTGGGCGCGCAGCATTTCCAGCGCCGCCGTGCCCTGCCCGGCGATGATGGCGGGATCGTCGAAGGGATGGACGATGGTCCGCCCCTCCTCGCGGGCGAGCCGCTGCATCTCGGCGGCGGCGGCGCTGAAATCAGCGCCATGCAGCACCACGCGGGCGCCGTGCTCGCGCACGCGCTCCACCTTCAGCACCGGGGTGGTGGTCGGCATGACGATGGTGGCGCCGATGCCGGTGCGGCGGGCGTGATAGGCGACACCCTGGGCGTGGTTGCCGGCGGAGGCGGCGATCACGCCGCGCGCGCGTTCCTCGTCCGATAGCGACAACAGCTTGTTCAGCGCGCCGCGCTCCTTGAAGGAGGCGGTGAATTGCAGGTTCTCGAATTTCAGCCAGACCTCGGCACCGAGCTTCTGCGACAGGGTTTCGGAATGCACGAAGGGCGTCGCCGCCACCGCACCGGCAATGCGTGCCGCCGCCGCCTCGACATCGCCGAGACTCACATTCGGGAAATGCACCGGAAATTTCTCACTCTACGTCGCCGACCACCTGCACCCTAACCCGCCTAGCATGGCCGGGAATATAGGCAAGTGGGAGGCTCTCGGCGTCGAGCCGCGCCGGCATGGCGATCCGTGGCGCGGATCAGGAGGTCGAGAACACCCGGCTCGGTCCAGGCATGGCCGGCGCCTTCGACGATGTGCAACTCGGAGTTCGGCCATGCCCGGTGCAGGGCGAAGGCGCTGCGCGCCGGGCACGGCATGTCGTAGCGGCCATGCACGATAGTGCCGGGAATGCCCGCGAGCCTGTGCGCGTCGCGCAGCAACTGCCCGTCCTCCATCCAGCAATCATGCGTGAAATAGTGGTTCTCCAGCCGCGCGAAGGCGAGCGCGAAATGCCCATCGGAATAGGCGGTCGAGACGGCCGGGTTCGGCAGCAGCGTGATGGTCTCGCCCTCCCAGGCCGTCCACGCTTTCGCCGTCTCCAGCCGCACCGCCTCGTTCTCGCTGGTGAGACGGCGGCGATAAGCGGCGATCAGGTCGCCGCGCTCCTCTTCGGGGATCGGCGCAAGAAAGTCCTCCCATTTGTCAGGGAACATCTCCGAGACGCCGAAGCGGTAATACCAGTCGAGCTCGGCGCGGGTCAGCGTGTAGACGCCGCGCAGGATCAGCTCGCTCACCCGCTTGGGATGCTTTTCGGCATAGGCCAGCGCCAGCGTCGAACCCCAGGAACCGCCGAGGATGAGCCAGCGTTCGACGCCGATCCTCTCGCGCAGACGCTCCATGTCGGCGACCAGATGTCATGTGGTGTTGGCCTCCAGCCCGGCATGCGGCGTCGAGCGACCGCAGCCGCGCTGGTCGAACAGCAACAGGTCGTAGCGGGAAGGGTCGAACAAGCGGCGATGATCAGGCGAGATCCCGCCGCCCGGCCCGCCATGCAGGAACACAGCCGGCTTGCCGCCCGGCGTGCCGACCCGTTCGTAATGGATGCGATGACCGTCACCGACATCCAGCATGCCGGTCTCAAAGGGCTCGATCGTCGGGTAGAGCGTGCGCAAGTCGGTCATGGGAAGCTTCACGAGTTCAGGATACTCGTATACGAGATTCCTGACAGCGGCAACGCGCGCCGGTGTGCTTGCAGCGCGGAGGGGGAGCCATGGCGCAACCGCCTATCCATCTCGACAAGCCGCAGACCGTGGCGGACCAGATCGCCCAGGTGCTGCGCGAGGCCATTGCCGGCGGCGCGATCAGACCGGGCGTGATTCTGCGCCAGGACGAGCTGGCGTCCCGCTTCGGCTTCAGCCGCATGCCGATCCGCGACGCCCTGCGCCAATTGGAAGCCGAAGGGCTGGTGGTCATCCATCCTACCCGCGGCGCGTCGGTGGCGCGGATGGACGAGCGCGAAATCGTCGAGATCTACGCCCTGCGCGAGCTCCTGGAAGTCGAGGCGCTGCGCTTGTCCGCACCGCATCTCGATGCACGGGCCCTTGCCGGCGCCGGCGCATGGCTCGACCGCATCGACAGCGAGCCGGATGTGGCGAAATGGGGGGAGTTGAACCGCGCCTTCCACCTCGCGCTCTACCAGGATTGCGGCAATGCCCGGCTGCTGGCGGCTATTGAGGCGCAGCACCGGGCGGCCGACCGTTACGTGCGCATCCTGCTGTCGGGTCTCGATTACCGTGCCCGCTCGCAGCAGGAGCACCGCGAGGTGCTGGCGGCCGTGGCGCGCCGGGACACGGCCGCCGCCCTCGATGCGTTGCGCCGCCATCTGCGCGACGGCAGCGCCGACCTCGTCGAAGCGGTGCGCGCGCAGGCGTGAGCGGGCCGAAGCCTGGCAGAAATTCCACCTTGGCAGCGATCCGTGTAGAAATGGCCATGTCGCGTGCATGGCGGAAGGATTTCGATGGAGCGGCTGGACTGTGACCGCATGTTCGTCGCGGTGCTCGACCTCGGCAGCTTCGCCGCCGCCGCCCGGCGGCTCGGCACCAGCAGCGGGCAGGCCTCGAAGCTGGTGTCGCGGCTGGAGGCCGAACTCGGCGTCCAGCTCATCAACCGTACCACCCGCGCGCTCGCCGCCACCGAGGTCGGCGCGGCCTATTTCCAGCGCGTCAAGGCGCTGCTCGACGAGTTCGACGCGCTCGACGCCTCGGTGCGCACCGCCTCGGGCACGCCGACCGGCACGCTGCGCATCACCGCGCCGATGTCCTTCGGCACCATCCAGCTCGTGCCGGCGCTCACCGATTTCGCCCGCGCCTATCCCGACATCCGCCTCGATGTCGGCTTCACCGACCGGCGTGTCGATCTCGTCGAGGAAGGCTATGATGCGGCCGTGCGCATCGGCACGCCGGGCGACAGCAGCCTCATCGCCCGCAAGCTGTGCGACGCGCGCGTGGTCCTCGTCGCCGCCCCGGCCTATCTCGCGGCCCGCGGCACCCCGGCGCGCCCGCAGGACCTCGCCGGCCATGACTGCATCCTCGACACCAATTTCCGCGATCCGCTGAACTGGCGGTTCCGCGATGGCGATGGCGGGTCGTTCGACGTCGCCATCGCCGGCCGACTGCGATTTTCCAGCGGCGAGGCTTGCCTCGCCGCCGCGCAGGCCGGGCTCGGCATTGCCAACGTGCCGAGCTTCATCGCCGGCCCATCGATCCGCGCCGGCCTCGTGCGCCGGCTGTTGCCGGAAGCGGAAGCTCTGCCGCACGGGCTCTACGCGCTCTATCCGCCGGGGCGGCATCTGGCGCTGAAAGTGCGGGTGCTGGTCGACTTCCTCGTCGAGCGCTATCGCGGCGAGCCGGCATGGGATCACGGCTGGAACTAGGATGGTAGGTGGATCCGCGCCAGACTGCTTCCATTTTGGAAGAAACCTCCCCCCTTTCGAGTGGATACTCATCCGGGCGCGCCCGGTGCAGGGTGCGTGCAGCTTGCGTTCCCGCGAAAGGACCCCGCCATGATCGATACGCGCACGGCTCCCATTGCCGTCCTCGTCCTGCGCCTTGCCCTCGGCATCCTGTTCCTCGCCCATGCCGGGCTGAAGATCTTCGTGTTCACCCCGGCCGGCACCGCCGGCTTCTTCGGCTCGCTCGGCCTGCCGGGCTGGCTCGCCTATGTCACCATCCTGTGGGAGCTGGTGGGCGCCGTGGCGCTGATCCTCGGCCTGTGGCCGCGCATCGCCGCGCTCGCGCTGATCCCGATCCTGCTCGGCGCCATCGCCACCGTGCACGGCCCGGCCGGCTTCTTCTTCACCAACCCGAATGGCGGCTGGGAATTCCTGGCGCTGTGGATCGTCGGCCTCCTCGCCGTGGCGCTCGCCGGCGACGGCGCCTTCGCGCTCAAGCCGACCACCTCCGCCACCCGCTGACCTGCAGCGGGCCGCCGACAGGCCGGCCGCCGGCGTCCTCCGCCGGCGGCCGGTCCTCGTTTGCGGCCCTGCGCTTTAACGTCCCTCGTCTGCCGCAGGCCGCCCAAGGAACCGAACCATGCTCGTCGATGGAAAATGGATGTCCGATTGGCATCCGGTTCAGGCCAAGGACGAAAAGGGCGGCTTCGTGCGGCAGGTCTCCGGTTTCCGCCACTGGGTGACGCCGGACGGCGCGCCCGGCCCGACCGGCGAGGGCGGCTTTCCGGCCGAACCCGGCCGCTACCACCTCTATGTCGCCCTCATCTGCCCCTGGGCCTCGCGCACCCTCATCGCCCGCAGGCTCAAGCGGCTGGAGGACGTGGTTTCGCTCTCGATCGTCGAGCCGGCGCTTACCGATCAGGGCTGGCGCTTCGGCACCTATCCCGGCGCGACGCCCGACACGGTGAACGGCGCCACCTACATGCACGAGCTCTATACGCGCGCCGACCCGCATTATACCGGCCGCGCCACCGTCCCAGTGCTGTGGGACAAGCAGCGCGGCACCCTCGTCAACAATGAATCCGCCGACATCCTGCGCATGTTCGATTCCGGCTTCGGCGCGCTGGCCTATGACGGCGTGGCGCTGCGCCCGGCCGATCTCGCTGAAGCCATCGACGCGCTGAACGAGCGCATCTACCCGCACCTCAACAACGGGGTCTACCGCGCCGGCTTTGCCACCACGCAGGTCGCCTATGAGGAGGCCTTCGCCGAGGTGTTCGCCATGTTGGCCGAACTGGAGGAACGTCTCGCCGTCGGCGGTCCCTTCCTGTTCGGCGAGCGCTTCACCGAGACCGACATAAGGCTGTTCGTGACGCTGGTGCGCTTCGACGCCGCCTATCACGGCCTGTTCAAATGCAACCTCAGGCGCATCGCCGACCATCCGGCGTTGCAGGCCTATATGATGCGGGTGCTGGACGTGCCGGGCGTGCGCGGGACGGTGAGCATCGACCACATCAAGCGCGGCTACTACTCGGTGAAGGCGCTGAACCCGACCGGCATCGTGCCGGTCGGCCCCGATCTGCCCGGCCTTGCTCCGGTCTCGGTGCCGAAGCTGGCGTAAGCGACGCGACAGCTCCCCTCACGCGGCCGGCCGCACCGGCATCCCGGTGCGCTGGCGGGTCTGCCAGCCTTCCGCCAGCCCGACCGCGGCATTCGATGCCGGCAGCAGGTCGCGCCCGCGGATCATGTCGGCGGCGCGCTCGGCCAACATGATGGTCGGCGCGTTGAGATTGGCGTTGGGCTCGGTCGGGAACACCGAGGAGTCCACGACCCTCAGGCCATCGAGCCCGTGCACCCGCAACTGGCTGTCCACCGCCGCCCGCACGTCCTCGCCCATTCGGCAACTGCCGCAGGGATGGTAGGTGCTCTCCATGGTGCGGCGGACGAAGGCGTCGATCTCGTCGTCGCTGCGCACATCCGAGCCGGGCGCGAGTTCCCCGGCGCGAAACGGATCCATGGCCGGCTGGGCGATGATCTCGCGGGTGAGCCGCACGCAGCGGCGGAAGCCTTCGCGGTCTTCCTCGCGGTCGAGATAGTTGAACAGGATCGCCGGATGCACGCGCGGATCGGCCGAGCGCGCCCGCACATGGCCGCGGCTCTTCGGCTTGTTGGGGCCGGTCAGCACCATGAAGCCGTGCCCCTTCAGCGGCTGCTTGCCGTCATAGCGCATGGCGGCCGGCAGGAAGTGGAACTGGATGTCCGGCCAGGCGACATGGGCGTCGGAGCGGATGAAGCCGCCGGCCTCGAAATGATTGGAGACGCCGAGCCCGCGCTTCAGCAGCAGCCATTCGACGCCGATGCGCAGGCGGCTCATCAGTCCCATCCGCCCGTTCAGGGTGATCGGCTGCTTGCAGGCGTACTGGATATAGATCTCCGAATGGTCCTGAAGGTTTTCGCCGACGCCGGGCAGATCGTGCCGCACCTCGATGCCGGCATCGTTCAGCACCGCCCCCGGCCCGATGCCGGAGCGTTGCAGCAGATGCGGCGAGCCGATCGGGCCGGCACAGACGATCACCTCGCGCCGCGCGCGAGCCACCCGCACCGCACCGCCGACCTCGTAGTCGACCCCCACCGCCCGCTTGCCGTCGAGCAGCAGCCGGCGGGTCATGGCTTGGGTCACGACCTTGAGGTTCGGCCGTCCCATGGCGGGGCGCAGATAGGCATTGGCCGCCGACCAGCGCACCCCGTCCTTCACGGTCATATGCATCGGGCCGAAGCCCTCCTGCATATGGCCGTTGGGATCGTCGGTAGCGACGTAGCCGGCCTCGCGACCCGCCGCGACGAAGGCGCGATAGAGCGGATTGGCCATGCCGTTGCCGTTGTTGACATGCAGCGGCCCATCGGCCCCGCGATAGGCGTCGCCCCCAAAGGCGAAGCTCTCGGCCTTGCGGAAATAGGGCAGGCAATTGCGGTAGCCCCAGCCATCGGCGCCGAGCGCCTCCCACTCGTCGAAATCGTGGGCGTGGCCGCGCATGTAGACCAGCCCGTTGATCGAGGAGGAGCCGCCCAGCACCTTGCCGCGCGGGCAATGGATGCGCCGTCCGTCGAGGCCCGGCTCGGGCTCGGTCTCGTAGCGCCAGTTATATTTGCTGCCGTTCATCGGGATCGAGAAGGCCGAGGGCATCTGGATCAGGACGCTGCGATCGCTGCCGCCGAACTCCAGCACCAGCACCTGCGTGCCGGGATCCTCGGTGAGTCGCGCGGCGAGCACGCAGCCGGCCGAGCCGGCACCGACGATGATGTAGTCGAATTCCTCGCTCATGACGCCTCCCGAGCCTCTCCGCAGACCCGAGGCAAGCTAGCTGCGCCATACGCATCGAAAAATGGACTTGATGGAACATTCACATTGAGCATTCTCAATGTATGGAACGTCGCCCTTCCCTCCTCGACATCGATCTCCGCCTGCTGCGCATCTTCCAGATGGTGGTCCGCCATAACGGCTTTTCCGCCGCGCAGGAGGCGCTCGGCATGAGCCAGGCGACCATCTCATCGCATATGAAGCTGCTGGAACAGCGCCTCGGCCTGCGCCTGTGCGAGCGCGGGCGATCCGGCTTCCTCCTCACCGAGGCCGGCAAGCAGGTGCATGCGGCGATGCTGGATCTGTTCGGCTCCATCGAGGGTTTCCAGGGCGCGGTGGCGGCGCAGCGCGGCGAACTGGCCGGCGTGCTGCATTTCGGCACCGTCGACGCGCTTGAGACCAATCCGTCGCTCGACCTTGCCGGCGCGCTCGCCGCCTTCGCCCGCGCGGCGCCGCGGGTGCGGCTGGAGATCGACATCGCCTCGCCGCAGGAACTCGCGCGCGGCTTGCTCGGCGGGCGCTATCACGTCGTGCTCGGCCCGGCGCAGGTCTTCCCCGGCCACATCGTCACCGCCGACCTCATCGATGAGGCGCAGGGGCTCTATTGCGGCCGCGACCACCCGCTATTCGGCGTGCCGGACGCGGAGATCACGCCGCAACGCCTCGCCGCCCACCCGTTTGCGGGGCGCTCCTATATGCGCGAGGAGCCGATCTGCGGCGTATCCTTCAGCTGGGCGGCAGTGACGGCGCATATGGAGGGCACGGCGCTGCTGGTCTGCGGCGGCGCCCATCTCGCCTTCCTGCCCACCCACTACGCCGCCGGATGGGTGCGCGAAGGACGGATGCGCCGTCTGGCAGCCGAGCGCTATCGCTTCGACGACCGCTTCCAGCTTGCCCATCGCCGCAAAGAATTGCTGCCGGCGGCAGAGCTGCTGGTGAAGCAGCTCACCGCCTGCGTCCGCGGTGCGGGAGAAAGCTGAGCCCACGACGTCGCCGGCTTTGCTCGACACGCCGGCGCCCAAATATGCGACAGCTCCATGACATCCGGGGCGGATATGGTACGTTCCGCCTCGACTGCACGGCCCATACGGGGCGCTGCCGTCGACGCTTGGCGTGAGGTGCGCAATGCCGGTTCGGTTTCCGATCCTCCAGGGCTTTGCGGGCTACAAGGCGCAGTGGCTAGGTCGAGATGCCATGGCCGGCCTCGCCATTGCCGCCGTCGCCATTCCAAGCGCCGTCGCCTATCCGGCGATCGCCGGCCTGCCAGCCGAGGTCGGCGTCTATGCCAGCATCTTCCCGCTGATCGGGTATGCGCTTTTCGGCCCGTCGCACCGGCTGGTCGTCGGCCCCGATGCCGCGACCATGACGGTGCTCGCCGCGGTGCTGGCTGGAATCGTGGCGCAGAATCCGACCGCGGATCGCGTGGCGATGGCCGCCCTGCTGGCATTGGGGGTCGGCCTGCTCTGCCTCGTCGCCAGCATGCTGCGGCTCGGGGCGATCGCCGCCTTCCTCTCCCGCCCAATCCTCATCGGCTTCATCAGCGGCATCTCGATCTCCATCATGGTCGGCCAGATCGGCCGGCTGACCGGGCTCAAGATCGAGGCGGACGGCCTGATGGCACCGCTCATCGAGCTCGCGCGCAATTCGGGCGCGATCCATTGGCCGTCGCTGGCACTGGGGCTGGCGCTGCTGGCCCTTGCACTGGTTCTCCAGCGCCTGCGCTCCCCCATCCCCGGACCGCTGGTGGTGGTCGTGGCCGGCATCGTCGGCTCCGTCCTGTTCGACTTCGAGGGAATGGGCATCAAGGTCGTCGGCCGACTGCCAGACGAGCTGCCCTCGCTGTCGCTGCCTCTGACCGGCGATCTACCGCTGCAGAGCCTGCTGCTCGGCGCCGGCGCCCTGTGGCTGGTGAGCTTCAGCTCCGGCATCGTGGCGGCGCGCAGCTTCGGCACCCGCGGCGGCTTTCCGGTGGATGCCAATGCCGAGCTGCTCGGCTTCGGCGCCGCCAACGTCGCCTCCGGCCTGTTCAGCGGCTTTCCGGTGACGGTGTCGGACTCGCGCACGGCCATCAACATGTCGGTCGGCGGCCGCAGCCAGATGGCCGGCCTCGCCGCCGCGCTGACGCTGACCGGGATGCTGCTGTTCCTCAACGACGCACTACGGCTGCTGCCAGCACCGGCGCTCGGCGCCATCCTCATCGCCGCCTCGCTCGACCTCATCGATCCGGCGAGCCTGCGCGAGCTGTGGCGGATCAGCCGCATGGAATTCGCCTTCGCGCTGATCGGCATGTGGGGCGCCGTCAGCCTCGGGGTGCTGAACGGCGTCATGGTTGCGGTGGCGGCGACCCTGCTCTATGTCCTCATGAAGGAGATGCGGCCGCGCGACGCGATGCTCGGCCGGATTCCCCACCACGCCGGCTTCTACAAGCTGCATCGCTCCAAGGCGGCACGGCCGGTGCCCGGGCTGACGCTCTGCCTGATCCAGGGCAGCCTGCTGTTCTTCAATGTCGACTATGTCCGCGAGCGGCTGCAGGAGATGATGGACGCCCTGCCGGACGGCGCGCGCTGGTTCGTGCTCGACGCCAGCGCCGTGGTGCAGATCGATTCCACCGCCGCGGCGATGCTGGACGAGGTGCGTGCCGCCCTTGAGGCGAAGGGCATTGCGTTCGGCATCGCCGAACTGAACACGGAACCGATGGAGTTGCTGGAGCGAGCGGGCGTGCTCGCGCGCATCGGCAAGACCATGGTCTTCGACGACCTGGAGGAAGCGGCGACCGCCTTTGCGGCAACCGATGCCGGCCGTTCCGTCACGTAATGTAATAACGTATTTCATGTATCTTCGACAATCGACTTTCGAATTATTCGAGATACGGCGAAGACCGAATGGTGCCTTTGGAATCGTTTAGCTATGGTGTCCGGCATTGTGCGCGAGTAATTGCGTAGGGGCGATCCGGTCATGTCGATAAAATCGTCAGTAATACTGCCATATTTTTTCCGATTTATTTTGGGAATCGCTCTCGGCATAGCCATGGCGGTGGGCCTGCCGCAAGGGTCGGCATGGGCCGCCGATCCGGCGGCGGTGCGTGTCGGCACCGTCGCCGTCCAGCGGGTGCCGGTGGACCGGCAGATCGATTTCGTCGGCCGGCTGGAGGCGCGCGAGCGGGTCGACATCCGCGCCCGCGTCAAGGGATTCCTCGACGCCGTGCTGTTCAAGGAGGGCGAGGTCGTCGCCGAGGGCGCGCCGCTCTACCGCATCGAGAAGGACCAGTTCGCCGCCGAGCTTCAGCAGGCGCAAGGCGCGCTTGCCCGCGCCAATGCAGCGCTCGATCTCAGCAAGATTCAGCTGGAGCGCGCCACGGAGCTGCTCGCCAAGAATGTCGGCTCCGTCGTCGCCCGCGACCAGGCCGCCGCAGCCGAAGCGGAAGCCCGGGGCGGGGTGCTGTCGGCCGAGGCCAATCTGAAGACCGCGCAGATCAATCTCGGCTATACCGACATCACCGCCCCCATAGCCGGCCGCATCGGCCGCACGACGGTGACCAAGGGCAACATCGTCGGGCCCGACAGCGGGGTGCTGACCGTCATCGTCAGCCAGGACCCGATATACGTCACCTTCCCGATCAGCCAGCGGGACTATCTCGCGGCGCAGAAGGCGGGGCGCTCGGACGACCTGTCGAACGTCAAGGTTCAAGTGCGCTTCTCCGACGGCAGCGTCTATGGCGCGGTGGGCCGGATCGATTTCGTCGACGTCAGCGTCAACCGCGCCACCGATACCGTCGTCGTGCGGGCGGTGATGCCGAATCCGAAAGGCGAGCTCACCGACGGCCAGCTGGTGCGCGTCCTGCTCCAGCTCGGCGAGCCGCAGACCCGGATCGTGGTGCCGCAGGCGGCGCTGATCGCCGACCAGAAGGGCCTCTACGTCTTCGTGGTCGAAGACGGCAAGGCGGCGGTCCGGCGCCTCACCACAGGCGGCGATCACGGCACCGACGTCACGGTCGAGAGCGGGCTCAACGAGGGCGATCTCGTGGTGGTCGATGGGTTGCAGGCGCTGCGCCCCGGCACGCCGGTGGTAGCCCAGCCCTCGACCGACCTGCGCGCGGAGTAGCGGCGATGTTCTCCGCCATCTTCGTCGACCGCCCCCGCCTCGCCATCGTCATCGCGCTGGTTACGGTCATTGCCGGCGCGCTGTCGCTGCTGGCGATCCCGATCTCGCAATATCCCGACATCGTGCCGCCGCAGGTCTCGGTGACGACCAACTATCCCGGCGCCTCCGCCGAGGTGGTGGATTCGACCGTCGCCCAGCCGATCGAGGCGCAGGTCGTCGGCGTCGACAAGCTGATGTACATGAAGAGCGTCAGCGGCAATGACGGCTCCTATTCGCTGGTCGGCTCCTTCGAGCTCGGCACCGATCCCGACATCAACACCGTCAACATGAACAACCGCGTCCAGGTGGCGCTGTCCAAGCTGCCGGAGGACGTGAAGCGCCAGGGCGTCACCGTCAAGAAGAAGTCCTCCGCCCTGCTCGGCGTGTTGTCGGTCTATTCCCCGAAGGGCGCGCACGACCCGCTGTTCATCTCCAACTACGTCACCATCAACCTGCTCGACGATCTCAAGGCGACGCCGGGGGTCGGCGACGTCTCGCTCTGGGGTCCGCAGGACTACGCGATGCGCGCCTGGGTGCGCACCGACCGCCTCACCGGGCTCGGGCTCACCACCGGTGACGTCATCAAGGCGATCCAGGCGCAGAACGTGCAGGCGGCGGTCGGGCGCATCGGCGCGCGGCCGGTATCGAACGACCAGCAGCTCCAGCTCAATCTCCAGACCAAGGGCCGGCTAAGCTCGGTCGCCGACTTCGAGAAGATCGTGCTGCGCACCAATTCCGACGGCTCGGTGCTGCGGCTCGGCGACGTGGCGCGGCTCGAACTCGGCGCTGCCAATCTCGATCGCGAGACCCGCTTCAACGGCGGGGCCGCCTCGGTGCTGGCGCTCTACCAGTCGCCCGGTGCCAATGCCATCTCCACCCTCGCGGAGGTGCGCGCCCGCATGGCTGAGTTCGCCAAGAGCTTTCCCGAAGACCTCGAATGGAAGGTCACCTACGACCCGACCACCTTCGTGTCGGAGACCATCCACGAGGTGCAGAAGACGCTGGTCGAGGCGTTCATCCTCGTCGTCATCGTCGTCTACCTGTTCCTCGGCAGCGCGCGGGCGACGCTGATCCCGCTGCTCGCCGTGCCGGTCAGCCTCATCGGCACCTTCATCGTGCTGAACGCCATCGGCTATTCCGCCAATACCGTCTCGCTGCTCGCCCTGGTGCTGTCGATCGGCATCGTGGTCGACGACGCCATCGTCGTGGTCGAGAATGTCGAGCGGGTGATGGAGGAGCATCCCGACCTCACCCCGGCCGAGGCGACCAAGAAGGCGATGGCGGAGATCACCGCGCCGATCATCGCCATCACGCTGGTGCTGCTCTCGGTGTTCGTGCCGGTCGCGTTCATTCCCGGCATTTCCGGCGAATTGTTCCGGCAATTCGCGGTGACGGTGGCGGTCGGCATGTTCCTGTCCGCCATCAATGCGCTCACGCTGTCGCCGGCCCTGTGCGGCGTGCTGCTCAAGCACCGCGCCCCCGGCCCGCGCGGCGGCCCGATCGGCTATGTGATGCGCGGCATCGACCGCGTGCGCGACGCCTATGGCGCGGCGGTCGCCCGGCTGGTGCGGTTCTCGATCATCGGCCTCGCCATGGTGGCGGTGGCCGGCGCCGGCATCTTCGCGCTCGGCAAGGCGACGCCGACCGGCTTCCTGCCGGAGGACGACCAGGGCGCCTTCTTCGTGGTGGTGCAGCTCCCCGGCGGCGCCTCGGTCGGCCGCACCTCGGAGGTGATCCGCCAGGCCGAGGCGGTGCTGCGCGAGGAAGAGGCGGTCGCGGACTTCACCTCGGTCATCGGCCTCAACTTCATCGACAATTACTCCCAGCCCGACGCCGCCTTCATCGTCGTCACCATGAAGCCGTTCGAGGAGCGCAAGGACGCCGCGCTCGGCGCCCCGGCGGTGCTGGCGCGGGTGGGTGCCAAATTCCGCGACATACGCGGCGGCTCGGTGGTGCCGCTGGCGCCGCCGCCCATCGTCGGGCTCGGCACCGGCGGCGGCTTCGCCTATGTGCTGCAGGACCTGCGCGCCGGCGACCCGAAGGTGCTGGCGCAGGTGCTGCGCGGCCTAGTGATCGCCGCCAACCAGGATCCGCGCCTGTCGCGCGTGTTCAGCACCTATTCGGCCACCAACCCGTCGATCTACCTCGATATCGACCGCGACAAGGTGCAGGTGCTCGGGGTGGCGCTCAACGACGTGTTCCAGGCACTCCAGGCCTCGCTCGGCAGCTTCTATGTCAACGACATGAACCTGTTCGGCCGCACCTGGCAGGTGCAGGTGCAGGCGGAGGCCGACGACCGCCGCAGCATCGACGACATCTACCGCATCCATGTGCGCAGCGCTCAGGGCGACATGATTCCGCTGCGTTCGATCGTCGAGGCGCGGGTCGTCGTCGGTCCGCCGGCGCTGATCCGCTACAACAACAAGCGCGCGGTCACGGTGCAGGGCGCGCCGGCGGCCGGCGTCTCCTCCGGCCAGTCGCTGGCGGCGATGGAAGAGGTGGCGGCTAAGACGCTGCCCGCCGGCTTCAGCGGCGCCTGGACCGATACCTCCTTCCAGGAGAAGCGGGCCGAGGGCAAGACCTCGATCATCCTCGCCTTCGCGGTGCTGTTCGCCTTCCTGTTCCTGGTCGGGCTCTACGAGAGCTGGACCATCCCGGTGCCGGTGCTGCTGTCGGTCAGCGTCGGCATGCTCGGCGCCTTCGCCGCCATCGTGATCGCCGGCCTCACGCTCGATCTCTACGCCCAGATCGGCATGATCGTGCTTATCGGCCTCGCGGCGAAGAACGGCATCCTCATCGTCGAGTTCGCCAAGGAGCAGCGCGAGCGCGGCGTGCCTCTCCAGGAAGCGGCGGCCGAAGGCGCGCGGCTGCGTTTCCGGCCGGTGATGATGACCTCGCTGGCCTTCATCCTCGGCCTCTATCCGCTCGTGGTCGCGCAGGGCGCCTCGCAGATCGCCCGGCAGAATGTCGGCACGCCGGTTTTCGGCGGGATGATCCTCGCCTCCTTCCTCGGCATTTTCGCGATACCTCCGCTCTACGTGCTGTTCCAGGCGCTGCGCGAGCGACTGCGGCCCAGTACCCGGCCGACGAAAGGCGCCGCGCTAACCCACAGGGAGTGACGTGACATGGACGCCGTCATCGACAAGGACACCGAAAAACAGATCAAGGAAGCCGGGAGCGACAGGCTCTCCCGCAAAACCTACGAGCGCGAGCTCCGGCATGTGCATGTCGAGCTGGTGAAGCTGCAGGAATGGGTGCGGGAGAGCCGTGCCAAGGTCTGCGTCGTCTTCGAGGGACGCGACGGCGCCGGCAAGGGCGGCGTCATCAAGGCGATCACCGAGCGGGTGAGCCCGCGCGTGTTCCGCGTCGTCGCCCTGCCCCCGCCCGGCGAGCGCGAGAAATCGCAGATGTACGCCCAGCGCTACGTGCCGCACTTTCCGGCGGGGGGCGAGATCGTGATCTTCGACCGCAGCTGGTACAATCGTGCCGGCGTCGAGCGGGTCATGGGCTATTGCAGCGAGAAGCAGGCCCGCAAGTTCCTCGAAACCGTCGGCATGATCGAGAAGGCGATGGTCGATTCAGGCATCATCCTGATCAAATACTGGCTGGAAGTCAGCGAGGAGGAACAGACACGACGGATCACGCAGCGCATCACCGACGAGCGCAAGATATGGAAGCTCTCGCCGATGGACCTGAAATCCTACAGCCGCTGGTATGACTACTCCCGTGCGCGCGACGAGATGTTCGCCGCCTCCGACACCGAATGGGCGCCCTGGCACGTAGTCCAGTCCGACGACAAGAAGCGCACAAGGCTCAACATCATCACCCATCTTCTGTCGCAGGTGCCCTACGAACCGGTGAAGCGGGAGTCCGTGAAACTGCCGAAACGCCAGAAGCCGAAAGGCTATACCGAGCCGGCCTATGCCCGTCACCGGGTACCCGAGACCTTCTGACACGGCGCGGCCCCGACGCCGGCCCACAGCTGGAGCACATGATGAGCGATACCAACAAGGCACCTGTCGAAGCGCACGACAAGCTGGGCGACGAGAGCTTCATGTCGGCCGCCGACCTGCGCAACTATATGGACAAGATCGCCCTCGCACGGGCGAATGAGGAAGTCGAGGCGATGGATCGCGCCCGGCACGCCAAGGAAGAACTCGCCAAGACGCTGATGGCGCCGATCGAGCTGACGCCGCAGAAGCTGGAGGAGATCGCGCAAAGCCTCCGGCTCAAGCTCACCGCGGCGGCCGAGCGCGGCGAGACCGAGATCATGGTGATGCGTTTTCCCAACACGCTGTGTACCGACCACGGCCGCGCGATCAACAACACCGAGGAAGGCTGGCCCGACAGCCTCACCGGCCGCCCGCACCAGGCCTACGAGCTGTGGCGCGAGAAGCTCCGGCCGGCCGGATTCAAGCTCAAGGCGATGATCGTCGATTGGCCGAATGGCATGCCCGGCGATGTCGGGCTGTTCCTCGCCTGGGGTGGCAAATAGGCAGAGGCGCCCTCCGCCGCCAAGGCGGTGCGGTTTCAAGGTGATGGCCGTACCGCCGCAATTCCGGCAGCAGAAGGGTCCCGGATCGGATCCGCGGCCATTCGGGATGACGCCGCTGTTACGTCCGTCCGCCCCCCTTGGCTCGGCAACGTCTCAGCCGAGCATCCGGGCCATGGACGGATCGTAAGGCGCTTCGATCTGCAGCGTGCAGGGTACCCGCACGGTCGCGACCTCCAGCTCGTATTGGCCGGCGACGACCCACGCCTCGTCGAGCCCGGCCTGCTTCTGCCTGACATAGCCGAGGCCGACCGGCTTGCCGATCGTATGGCCGAAGCCGCCGCTGCTCAGCCAGCCGACCCGCTCGCCGTCGCGATAGATGGTCTCGCGGCCGAGCAGGATCACCTCCGGGTCGTCGACGGTGAAGGTGCACAGCATCTTCTTCAGCCGCTCGCCGCGCTGCGCCTCCAGCGCCGCCTGGCCGAGGAAGTCGGCAGCGCCGGCCGGCCGTACCGCCCAGCCGAGCCCGGCCTCGAACGGCGTATGGTCCGGCCCGATATCCGAACCCCAGGCGCGGAACGCCTTTTCCAGCCGCAGGCTTTCGATGGCCCGGTAGCCGGCATTGACCATGCCGAGCTCGGCACCGGCCGCGCTCAGCGCATCATGGACGGGAATCGCGAACTCGGTCGGGATGTGCAGCTCCCAACCCAGTTCGCCGACATAGCTGACGCGCAGCGCCATCACCGGCGCCCCGGCAATGGTGATCGAGCGCATCTGCCCGAACGGGAAACCGGCGTTCGAGACATCTTCCCGCGCGACCTTCTCGATCACCGCCCGTGCTTTCGGCCCCTGCAGGCTCAGCACCGCATAGCCGGAGGTGAGGTCGACCAGATGGGCATCGAGCCCGGCGGGAATGTTGCGGCTGATCCAGTCGAAATCATGGGTGGCAAGCGCGGTGCCGGAGACGATGTAGTAGCGGTCCGCCGCCAGCCGCGCCGCCATCACCTCGGCTTCCATGCCGCCACGCGCGTTCAGCATCGGCGCATAGATCAGGCTGCCGACCGTTTTTGTTACCTCGGCGGCGGATAGCCAGCCCATCGCCGCCTCGGCGTCGCGGCCGACGAGCAAGAACTTGGCGAACGAGCTCTGGTCGAACAGCGCCACGCCTTCGCGCACCGCCTTGTGCTCGCGCCCCACCGCGGCAAACCAGTTCGGCCGGCCGAACGTGTGGATGTCCTGCGCGGTCTCGCCCTGTGCTGCGAACCAGTTCGGCCGTTCCCAGCCGAGCTTCTCGCCGAACACCGCTCCCTGGGCCTTCAGCCGGTCATAGAGCGGCGAACGGCGCAGCGGACGGCCGCTCGCGTGCTCCTCATGCGGCCAGGCGATGGTGTAGTGCTTGCCATAGGCCTCCAGCGTGCGGGTGCGCACCCAGTCGACGTCCTGGTGGTTGCGGCCGAAGCGGCGGATGTCGACCGGCCACAGGTCGTAGGGCGGCTCGCCGCCGATCACCCATTCCGCCAGCACTTTGCCGGCACCGCCGCCCGAGGCGATGCCGAAGGCGTTGAAGCCGGCGCCGACGAAGAAGCCGGGCAGCTCCGGCGCCTCGCCGAGGATGAAATTGCCGTCCGGCGTGAAGCTCTCCGGCCCGTTGATCAGCTGGCGCACGCCGGCCGTCTCCAGCGCCGGCACCCGGCCGAGCGCCAGTTCCATGATCGGCTCGAAATGATCGAAATTGGAGGGCAGCAGCTGGAAGTCGAACGGCTTGGGGAAGCCGTCGACCGCCCAGGGAATAGGGTTCGCTTCATAACCACCCATCACCAGCCCGCCGACCTCCTCCTTGTAGTAGGTGAGCCGGTCGGGATCGCGCAGCGTCGGCAGGTCAGGCGTCACGCCGGGGATCGGCTCGGTGACCATGTACTGGTGCTCCACCGAGACCAGCGGCACGTTGACACCGGCGAGCCTGCCGACCTCGCGCGCCCATTGCCCGGCGCAGTTCACCACGTACTCGCAGGCGATGCGCCCCTGCGTGGTCTCCACCGCCGCAACGCGCCCGTGGGCCACCGCGATGCCAGTGACCTCGACATTCTCGATCAGCCGGGCGCCGTGGTTGCGCGCGCCCTTGGCGAGCGACTGGGTGATGTCGGTCGGGTTGGCCTGCCCATCGGTGGGCAGGAAGGCGGCGCCGACGACGTCGGACACGTCCATCAGCGGCCAAAGGTCCTGTGCCTCCCTCGCGGTGAGTAGGTGCATCTCCAGCCCGAAGGAACGGGCGGTGGTCGCCTGCCGCTTCACCTCGGTCCAGCGCTCTTCATTGCAGGCGAGCCGCAGGCCGCCATTCATCTTCCAGCCGGTGGCGAGGCCGGTCTCGGCCTCCAGCGTGCGGTAGAGCTTCACCGATTCGCCGAGCAGCTGGGTGATGTTGGCGGAGGAGCGCAATTGCCCGACCAGGCCGGCCGCATGCCAGGTGCTGCCGGAGGTGAGCTTGCTGCGCTCCAGAAGCACCACGTCGCGCCAACCCATCTTGGCGAGATGATACGCCGTCGACGCGCCGATGATGCCGCCGCCGATGATCACCACGCGCGCCTGCGTCGGAAAGCCTGCCATGCCTCGTCCCCTCTTCCGGCCGCGCATGCCCGAGGCGCTGCAACGCCCCGGCATCCCGATCATTTCTGGCGGGCACCACATTGCAAGTCAACACGACTCCACATTTTTGGAGGGAATGATGAGTCTTTCGGTGGTTTTGCGTTGATTGGCGAGGCGACGAGCCGCGCAGGCGCGTTGCACATCCGCCCGCTCCAACGCGTCGGCCATCGCCATGCGGAGCGAAAAGACGCCGCCGCCCGCCGCGCCGACACTGGCGCCCGTTGCGCAGATTCCGCATTCTTCAGGAGGAAGCGATGGAAGATCTGTCCCGCCGCAGCCTGCTCGCCATCGGCGCCGGCAGCGCCGTGCTGGCCGCCGGTGCCGCCCATGCCGCGAGCTTCGGCAATCCCGATCAGCCGCCGCAGGGGGCGATCAATTCGACCCTCGGCGCGCTGTCCAGTCCCGGGCCGCAGAACCCGGCTCTCGAGAGCCAGATGCCCTCGTTCCAGAACCCACCGGCAACCGATATCGGCAACATGCCGATGAACTGGTCGTCCTTCAACATCATGCCCAAGCGCGTGCAGGGCGGCGGCTGGGCGCGACAGATCACCGCCACGGAATTCCCCGCCTCCAAGGACGTGTCGGGCGTGAACATGCGCCTCGGACCGGGCGACATCCGCGAGATGCACTGGCATTTGGCCGGGGAATGGGCGCTGATGACCAATGGTCGCTGTCGCATCACCGTTCTGGACAAGGAAGGTCATGCCTATGTGCAGGACGTCGGCGCGGGCGACCTCTGGTTCTTCCCGGCGGGTTACCCGCATTCGCTGCAGGGCCTCGGCCCGAACGGCTGCGAATTCCTGATCGTCTTCGACGACGCCTACCAGTCCGAGTACAACACGCTGCTGCTGACCGACTGGATCGCCCACACGCCGCCGGACGTTCTGGCGCAGAATTTCGGTGTGCCGCCGGACGTGTTCAGGAACATCCCGCTGCACGACCTGTGGATCTTCCAGGGCACGGAGCCCGGCCCGCTCGCCGCCGACCAGGCCGCCGTCGCCTCCGGCGGCACCCCGCCCCAGCCCTTCACCTTCTCACTGACCGGCACCAAGCCGGTGAAGGAAAACGCCTCCGGCCGCGTCCAGCTTGCCGATAGCCGCACCTTCAAGGCGTCCACCACCATCGCCGCCGCCATCGAGACCATCAAGCCCGGCGCAATGCGCCGCATGCACTGGCACCCCAATGCCGACGAATGGCAGTACTGGATCAAGGGCCAGGGCCGCATGACGGTGTTCAACGCCGGCCCGCGCGCCCAGACCATCGACTTCAAGCCCGGCGATGTCGGCGTGGTGCCGAAGAGCCAGGGCCACTACATCCAGAACACCGGCGACGAGGAGATCCAGATGCTGATCATCTTCAAGGCGCCGGAATATCAGGAGGTCGACCTCGCGGACTGGCTGACCCATGCCCCGCCCGAACTGGTCGCACAGCACCTCAATATCGATCCGGCGGTCATCGCGCGCTTCCCCAAGGACCAGCTCGGGTTGCAGCCGGGCTGAACGCCTGCTCGACACGGCTTTCTCGCCTCGCCGGACGGCGCTACAAGGTCGGCATCGTCATCGGCCTGTGCCGCCGCTCCGGGAGAAACGTCGTGCTTGAACTGAAGGATGCCAGCCTGCTGCGCAGCGAATGCCTCGTGGGTGGAAGCTGGATCGGCGCCGACGACGTGATCGAGGTGCGCAACCCCGCCACCGGCGAGCTCGTCGGCACGGTGCCGAACTTCGGTGCTGGCGAGGCCCGCGCCGCCATCGCCGCCGCCGATGCCGCCTGGCCGGAATGGCGGGCCCGCACCGCCAAGGAGCGCGCTGCCGTGCTGCGCCGCTGGTTCGAGCTCATCATGGCCAACCAGGACGACCTCGGCGCCATCATGACCGCCGAGCAGGGCAAGCCGCTTCCCGAGGCGCGTGGCGAAATCGCCTATGCCGCCTCCTTCATCGAGTGGTTCGGCGAGGAGGGCAAGCGCGTCTATGGCGACACCATTCCCGCCCCGGTGAAGGGCCAGCGAATCGTCGTCACCAAGGAGCCGATCGGTGTCTGCGCGGCGATCACGCCGTGGAACTTCCCGGCGGCGATGATCACCCGCAAGGCCGGCCCGGCGCTGGCCGCCGGCTGCACCATGGTGGTGAAGCCGGCCTCGCAGACCCCGCTCACCGCGCTGGCGCTGGCCGTGCTCGCCGAGCGGGCCGGGGTGCCGGCCGGCGTGCTCTCGGTGATCACCGGCTCCTCCCGCGCCATCGGCGGCGAGCTCAGCACCAACCCGACCGTGCGCAAGCTCACCTTCACCGGCTCCACCGAGGTCGGCCGGGTGCTGATGCAACAGACCGCCGCCACCATCAAGAAAGTGTCGATGGAACTCGGCGGCAATGCCCCCTTCATCGTGTTCGACGACGCCGATCTCGACGCGGCGGTGGAAGGCGCCATCCTCTCCAAATACCGCAATGCCGGCCAGACCTGCGTCTGCGCCAACCGCCTCTATGTCCATGCCAAGGTCTATGACGCCTTCGCCGAGAAGCTGGTGACGGCGGTCGCGGCGCTGAAGGTCGGCGACGGCACGGGGGAAGGCGTGCGCATCGGGCCGCTGATCGACGGCAAGGCGGTCGCCAAGGTCGAGGAGCATATCGCCGATGCCGTCTCGAAGGGCGCCAGGGTCGTGCTCGGCGGCCAGCGCCACGCCCTCGGCCATTCCTTCTTCGAGCCCACCGTGCTCGTCGACGTGACCCCCGACATGGCGGTGTCGCGCGAGGAGACCTTCGGCCCGCTCGCCCCGCTCTATCGCTTCGAGACCGAGGACGAGGTCGTGGCGCTGGCCAACGACACCGAATTCGGCCTTGCCAGCTATTTCTACGCCCGCGATCTCGGCCGGGTGTGGCGGGTGGCCGATCGGCTCGAATATGGCATGGTCGGCGTCAATACCGGGCTGATCTCCAACGAGGTGGCGCCGTTCGGCGGCGTCAAGCAGTCCGGCATCGGCCGCGAGGGCTCGCATTACGGCATCGAGGACTACCTGGTGGTGAAATACATCTGCATGGGCGGCATCTGATCCGCCTCGCACTGGCGGCCGGGCGCATCGCGCCCGGCAAGCCCCCTCGCCGCCGCTCAGTCCTTCGACGCCGCGGGCGCCGGCTTTACCAACACATGCTTCTCGATGGCATCGAGCGCGTGGCCGATCTCTTCGAACCAGCCCTGCCCGATGAGGTAGGTCCGCCCGCATTCATTGATCCCGCCCTTGGTCTCGTGATGCACCGGGTCGACCATCTCGCCGTGGCGATGGGCGTCGAGGCCGATTTCGGCGAGGCCGGCGAAGAACGAGCGCACATAGAGCGAGGCGGCCGCCGGGGCGAGGCCGCGCGATTCCAGCCAGCCGATCACCCTGTTCTGCAATTCGTAGTGCGAGGACATCATCGCGCTGGCGTGGGCGATAGAGACGAGGTCGCTCTCGCGCTCGGCGACGATCAGATCGCCGAGACCGCCGAACAGTTCCTCGGCAATTGCATTGGCGGGATAGAGCACGATCGGCCCCTTGCGGAAGCGGATCGGCGGCAGCGGGATCGCCCGCACCACCGTCTGCGCCGGCGCCACGCTCGACCGGACGACGTCGGTGCCGACGCCGGCGGCAAGGCTCACGATCGTCTGCTCGGCACGGAACGGCAGCCCGGCCGTCACTTCGGCGAACTGGCTCGGCAGCATGGCGAGCACCACCACGTCGCTGCCGGCCACCACCTCCTCGTTGCTCTCGCAACGCGCGACCTCGGCATGGGTCGCGGCCAGACGGCGCGACACCGCCTCCGAGCGCGGCGACAGGAGAATGCGGCAACGCCCGGCATGGGTCTGCACAAGGCCGGTGACCACGGCCTCGGTGAGCGTGCCGGTGCCGACGAATCCGATGGTGAGCATGATGCGTTCCGAATGATGCGGGTCCGCTGATATAGGCCGGCCCGGCGCGGCTGGAAACGCCGTCGCGCGTGGGGCCTCGCCTCAGCGACGACGTGCCGCCATGACGTTGCGGATCGAGAAGCTGGAATGGATGCGCAGCACGCCGGGCAGCGTGGAGAGGATCTCGGTATGCACGCGCTCGAATTCGGCGGCGTTCTCCACTTCGACCCGCAGCAGATAGTCCGAGCCGCCAGTCATCAGGTAGCACTCGCGGATCTCGGGGTGCCGGCGCACCGCGGTCTCGAAACGGGTGAGATAATCCTCGGTCTGCCGTTCCAGCGTGATGTTGATGATCACCGCCATGCCGGCCTCGCGCGCGGAATGGTCGACGATCGCCGTGTAGCCGCGGATCACTCCGCTATGCTCCATCAGCTTGATGCGCCTGAGGCAGGTCGAGGGCGACAGGCCAACCTCCTCGGCCAGGCTGGCCGTGCTCGTGCGGGCATTGAGGCGCAGCAGGCGCAGGATGTTGCGGTCGATGGCATCGAGGGCGGACATGGCGGATTCGTCGAATTCCTGATGGTTTCGCGCATTGAATATCATTCGGTCGAATTTCCAAGCACGAATTGACCGGCAATTGCGCGATTGCCGCGCTACGCTTTGCCATTCTCCCGCAAGAGGTGGTGCATGTTCGCAGATATTGCCGAGCGGCCGGTCGTCGATGCCGCCTCGGGGATCCTCACCATCGATCTCGCCGCGCTGATGGCGAACTACCAAGGCTTGCAGGCGCGGGTCGCGCCGGCCCGCGCCGCCGGCGTGGTGAAGGCCGACGCCTATGGCCTCGGCGCCGCGCGCGTCACCCCGGCGCTGTACAAGGCCGGCTGCCGCGACTTCTTCGTCGCTCATCTCGGCGAGGCGCTGGCGCTGCGCCCGCTGCTCGCCGCCGACGCCCGGCTCGTCGTGCTCAACGGTCTGCTGCCCGGCGCCGAGGCCACCTGCGCCGAGGCCGGCATCGTCCCGGTGCTGAACTCGCTCGACCAGCTCGACAACTGGACCGCCGAGGCGCGCCGGCGCGGCACCACGCTTCCCGCCCTCCTCCAGCTCGACAGCGGCATGTCGCGGCTCGGCCTGGAGCCGGAGGAGGCCGAAGCGCTCGCCGCCGATCCGGCGCGGCTCGCCGGGGTGAATCTCCTCTATGTGATGAGCCACCTTGCCTGCGCCGACGAGCCGGAGAACGTCCAGAACGCCGACCAGCTGGCCGCCTTCCGTCGCCTCGCCGCCGCCTTCCCCGACGCGGCGCGCTGCTTCGCCAATTCCGGCGGCGTGTTCCTCGGCGCCGACTATCAGGGCGCCGACCGCCAAGACGTCGATCGTGAAGACGCACTTGTCCGCCCCGGCATCGCGCTCTATGGCGGCGCGCCCACACCCGGCCGGCCCAATCCGATGGCGCCTGTGGTGCGGCTCGACGTGCCGGTGATCCAGACCCGAATTGTGCCGGCCGGCGCCCGCATCGGCTATGGCGGGCGCGCTGTCGCCCAGCGCGACATGCGCCTCGCCACCCTCGCCGCCGGCTATGCCGACGGCCTGCCCCGGCATCTGAGCGACTGCGGTGCGGCGTATGTCGGCGACATTCGCCTGCCCATCGTCGGGCGGGTGTCGATGGACAGCATCATCCTCGACATCAGCGCCCTGCCGCCCGGCACGCTGGGCCTCGGCAGCCTGGTCGAAATCCTCGGGCCGCACCAGACGCTCGAGGATGTCGCCGAGGCCGCCGGCACCATCGCCTACGAGATTCTCACCCGGCTCGGCGCGCGCTACCATCGCACCTATCTCCGATGATCCCGCGCTGACCGATCCGGCAAAAACAAGAGGCCTTCCATGAAGATCGTGGTTCTCGGCGCCGGCGTCATCGGCGTAACTTCCGCCTGGTACCTGGCCAAATCCGGCCATCAGGTGACGGTGATCGACCGCCAGCCCGGCCCAGCGCTAGAAACCAGCTATGCCAATGCCGGCGAAGTCTCGCCCGGCTATGCCTCGCCCTGGGCGGCGCCCGGCATCCCGATGAAGGCGCTGAAATGGCTGTTCATGAAGCACGCGCCGCTGATCGTCCGCCCGATGGCGGATGCGGCGACCCTGCGCTGGATCGTCGCCATGCTGGCCAACTGCACCAGCGCGCGCTACGCGGTGAACAAGGGCCGCATGGTGCGCCTCGCGGAATATAGCCGCGACTGCCTCGCCGAGCTGCGTACGGAAACCGGCATCGCCTATGACGAGCGCATGCAGGGCACGCTGCAGGTGTTCCGCACCCAGAAGCAGTTCGACGGCATCGGCAAGGACATCGAGGTGCTGAAGGCCGACGGCGTGCCGTTCAACGTGCTCGACCCCGCCGGCTGCGTCGCCGCCGAGCCCGGCCTCGGGCCGGTGCGGGAGAAGATCGTCGGCGGCCTGCAACTGCCGCATGACGAGACCGGCGACTGCTTCAAGTTCACCAACGCCCTCGCCACGCTGTGCGAAGGGCTCGGCGTCGCGTTCCGCTTCGGAGTCGACATCCGTCGCCTGAAATATGAGGGCAACCGCATCGTCGCGGTGGAAACCGACCTCGGCGACATCGAGGCCGATCTCTACGTGCTGGCGCTCGGCAGCTACGCCCCGGCGCTGGCAAAGCCGCTCGGCCTCGACCTGCCGGTCTATCCGGTGAAGGGTTATTCGATCACCGTGCCGATCGTGAACGAGGCGCGCGCGCCGATCTCCACGGTGATGGACGAAACCTACAAGGTCGCGATCACCCGCCTCGGCGACCGCATCCGCGTCGGCGGCATGGCGGAGATCGCCGGCTTCAATCTCGACCTGCCGCCGGCCCGCCGCGCCACGCTGGAGCATTCGGTCGAGGACCTGTTCGGCGGCGCCGGCGACCAGAAGCAGGCGAGCTTCTGGACCGGCCTGCGCCCGATGACGCCGGACGGCACCCCGGTGATCGGACCGACCCGCTACGGCAACCTTTACCTGAATGGCGGCCACGGCACGCTGGGATGGACCATGTCCTGCGGCTCCGGCCGGGTGCTGGCCGACCTCGTCAACCGCACCAGGCCCGCCATCGAGAGCGCCGACCTCGCGTTGTCGCGGTACCAGTAGGCCTCGCTTGCGCCTTCCTCCTCCCCTCATCGTCAACCCTGCATGGCAGGGTCAACCATGCCGGGGGTTGCGACCGGAGCGAAATTCCGCGATGCCGAGTGAAGGAGGCGGTTCACCGCCCCACGGCCTTGTGCAAGAGCATCCATGTCGACCTCCACCATGGCGCCGCCCTCTATGCCCGGATGCCGGGCATTCGGGCGGACCCGCTTTCCCCGCGCTCTCGCGGGGCGCGCCTCATGAACGCCCCCGCCCTCGCGACGGTCGAGCGCCCGGCACCCGACATCGATGAGCCGGCCGCAGCCGGTGCCGACCCGACCGCCAGCCCCGACAGGCCCCGCCCGCGGGTCAACCTGATGCTGATGGCCGTCACCACTGCGGTGGCGACCTTCAGCATGCACGTCTTCGTGCCGGCCCTGCCGGCCGCCGCGGCGGCACTGTCGGTGAGCCCGTCGCAGATCCAGCTCACGTTAACGCTCTATCTCGTCGGCCTCGCGCTCGGGCAGATCGTGCACGGGCCGATTTCCGACCGCTTCGGCCGCCGGCCGGTGATCCTCGGTGGCCTCGCGATCTATCTAGTCGGTACGGTGGGGGCCCTGCTGGCACCCGGCCTGTGGACGCTGCTGGTGGCACGGGGGCTGCAATCGGTCGGCAGTTGCGCCGGGCTGGTGATCGGCCGCGCCACCATCCGCGAGACCTCGACCAGACAGGGCGCGGTGGCGGCGCTCGCCGTGCTCGCCTCCGCCATCACGCTGTCCTCGGCGGTGGCGCCGCTGGTCGGGTCCTATCTCGCCCTCCTGCTTGGCTGGCGCATGTTGTTCGCGGTGCTGCTGGCGGCGGCGAGCGTGATCCTGCTGCTGCTCTATCGCCACTTCCCGGAGACCAATAGCGACCGTAGCGCCCCGCTCAGCGTCGCCGGCATGGCGCGCGGCTACGGCCGGCTCCTCGCCATGCCGACCTTCGTCGGCTATTCGCTGTGCGGCGCCGCCTGCACCGTCACCGCCTATGCGTTCTACGCCGCGCTGCCGTTCCTCGTCGGCGAGGAACTGCCGCATGCGACGCTCGGCATCGGCTTCATCTATCTGGCGGTGGTCGCCGGCTCGATCCTGGGCGCGCTCACCGCCCGGCATGCCGCCCGCTCGATGACGCTGGACGCCATTGCCCTCATCGGCACGGCCGGCGCCGTGGCAGCGGCAGTGGCCTTCCTCGTCGGGCGCGCACTGGTGCCGGACAGCGTCGCCACGGTGATCGTGCCGCTGTTCCTGATGACCTATGCCGGCGGCTTCGCCAATCCGGGTGCGGCGACGCTGGCGATGAGCGCCGACCGTCACGCCGTCGGCACCGCCTCCAGCCTTTACGGCTTCATCCAGATGGCGATCGGCGCGCTGGTGACGCTGCTGGTCGGCCTTCTCGGCCACGACTCCTTCTCGGTGGGGTGGATCGTGGTCGGCTCGATGTCCATGGGCCTTGCCGGCCTGTGCATGGCGCGCCGAGCCTCCCGCCGCGCCGTGGTCTAGGACGCGCGCTCGGCGAGCCGTCTTGCCGCCCACATGCCGGCGAGCATGGCGGGCACGAAGACGAGCGTACCCGCCGCACCAAGCCCGAGCGCGGTGAAGGCCGGACCGGGGCAGAACCCGCCGAGCCCCCAGCCGATGCCGAACAGCGCCGGCCCGACGATCAGCCGCCTGTCGATGTCTCGACGGGTCGGCAGCGAAAAGCGCGGCGCCAGCAGCGGCGCCTGCATCCCGCCGGCAAGGCGGAAGCCGACGAAGGCGACCAGCACCGCCCCACCCATGACGAAGGCGAGCGACGGGTCGAAGCTGCCGAACAGATCGAGGAAGTTCAGCACCTTGGCCGGATCGCTCATGCCGGAGACGACGAGGCCGAGGCCGAACAGCAGGCCGAGGCCGAAATTCACCAGGACCGGCATCGTTCAGCCTCCGATCACATGACGGATGACGAAGACGGTGACGAAACCCGCCGCCATGAACACGCCGGTGGCCACCAGCGAGCGCGGCGACAGCCGGGCGATGCCGCACACGCCGTGGCCGGAGGTGCAACCACCTCCCCAGACCGAGCCGAAGCCGACCAACAGGCCGGCGGCAACCATCAGCGCGAGTTCCGGCGGCACGCTCTGGCGCACCGGCTGCCCGGTGACCGCCATGACGAGGAACGGTGCGGCCACCAATCCGGCGACGAAGGCCGCGCGCGACGCGGTTCCTCCGTCGCGCCAGGGCGGCAGCAGCCGGCTCGCAATGCCGCTGATGCCGGCGATGCGGCCCTCCAGCAGCACCAGCAGCGCCGCCGACAGCCCGATCAGCATGCCGCCGGCAAGGGAGGCGAACGGCGTGAAGTCGGTGGTCACGACGTGGCTCATGGTTCCCGATCCGTCTCGACCGCCGCAGCCGCCGGCGCGCAGAACAGCGCGTGCATGGTGGAGATGAAGCTCTGCACGCGCGGGTCGGCGAGGCGATAGAACACCTGCTTGCCCTCCTTGCGCCCGGCGACCAGCCCGGCCTGCCGCAGGCCGGCGATTTGCTGCGACAGGCCGGGCTGGCGAATGCCGAGCAGGCGTTCAAGCTCGCGCACGGAGCGCTCCCCGTCGACCAGGGCGCAGGCGACCAGCAACCGGTCGGGGTTCGACAGCGTCTTGAGAAAGGTGGACGCCTCGCCCACGCGCTGCTTCATGCGCGTGGCGTCGGCAGAGAGGGTTCCGGTCATCGGTCAGTCCCAGGACGCGCCGGCCAGAAGGTCGAGCGGGATCTTCAGATAGCGCGTCCCGTTCGATTCCGGTTCCGGCAGCCGCCCGCCATTGGTGTTGATCTGCAACGCCTGCAGGATCAACTTCGGCATGGCGAGAGTGCGGTCGCGCGCCTCGCGCAGGGCGACGAACGCCGCTTCGCTTTGGCAGCGCGCCAGGTGGATGTTGCATGCCTTCTGCTCGGCGACGGTGGATTCCCAGGCCGGCGGCCGCCCACCCGGCTGGTAGTCGTGGCCGACGAAGAGGCGGGTATCGTCGGGCAACGCCAGGATCGCCTGGATCGAGCGCCACAGCGCCTCGGCGCTGGCGCCGGGAAAGTCGGCCCGCGCCGTGCCGCCATCGGGCATGAACAGAGTGTCATGGATGAAGGCGGCGTCGCCGATCACATAGGTGACGGAAGCGAGCGTGTGGCCCGGCGAGAACATCACCCGTCCCTCGATGCCGCCGACCTTGAAAGTATCGCCATCGGCGAACAGCCGGTTCCATTGCGAGCCGTCGGTAGGGAAATCGGACCAGTTATAATAGCCCTTCCACAGGCTCTGCACGTCCTTCACCCGCTCGCCGATCGCCGTCGGGGCGCCGGTCTGCTGCTGGAGATAGTGCGCCGCCGAGAAATGGTCGGCATGCGGATGGGTGTCGAGGATCCAGTCGACCGCATAGCCCTTCTCGCGCACGAAGGCGAGCAGCCGGTCGGCGCTGACGGTAGCGGTCTGGGCGGATTTCTCGTCGAAATCCTGGACCGGATCGATAATCGCGCAGCGCCCGGCCTGCGGGTCGGCAACCACATACTGGATCGACCAGCTGCGCGGATCGAAGAAACCGGTCACCTCCGGCCGGGGCATGGCGGGGTCGGCGGCGGATGGCGTGACTTCGTGCATGTGGGCGTGGGTCATTGGCGACATCCCCCCGATACAGGCGCCGTGGCGCCAGAAGCAGCAAGCCATTCAGCGCCCGACCGATGGTGAATTTCAATCAATATATTTCGATTGCAAAAATTTGCAATCAATAGAGCGCAATGGACACGCGCCGGAAATCATCCGCTCCGATACGATCCCTGCCGGGGAGAAGGGCGTCAGATGTCGCGGTGCCGGCGCGCCTCGGGGCGTACGGTCACGCGGACGGGGGCCGGCCGCAAGCGATGACCGCCGCTCATGCCGGACTCCTCGCCGAGCAGCATCACGGCAAAGCCCATCTGCAGGCTGGCAAAGGTGAAGCCGAGCGCGGCGGTCAGCACCGCCACCGCCATGACGCCGGAGCTCGAGCCGCGCACCAGCGAACCGAACCCGGCAATATCGAGCGCCAACAAGGCCGCGACAAACGGCACGGCGAGACCGAAGCCGATCAGGGCATGCCGCATGAGGAACCGAACGAGTTCAGGCATGGCACATGTCCTTATCGTCGACCGCCGCCCCGCACACGGGAACGACTACCTGCCACGTTAATGAATTCTAAACCCGAATGCCTTGGATGCGAAGGTCGATTCGACGCCGCCCGACAGGCGTCAGACAGGATTGATCGGCCGCGGCCGGCGATCCTTGTCGATCGCCACGAAGGTGAAGGTCGCCTCGGTGACCTTGATCACCGCCTCCTCCTCGCGCTTGCGGCGCCAGGCTTCGATGCGGATCTTCAGCGAGGTGCGGCCGGTGGCGATCACGGTGCCGTAGAAGCTCACCTCGTCGCCGACCAGCACCGGGCTGAGAAAGGCCATGGCTTCCACCGCCACCGTGGCGGCGCGGCCCTGGACCCGGCGGGTGGCGACGTTGCCCGCCGCGAGGTCCATATGCGCCATCAGCCAACCGCCGAAAATGTCGCCGGCGGGGTTGGTGTCGGCTGGCATCGCGATGGTGCGGATGACCGGGCTGTCGGTCGGCGGCTGCGACGTGTCGTCCGTCATGGTCGGAGGCTTTCTTCAGGCGAACATGTTCCGGGAATGCCGGCGCTGCGAGCGCTTACCCGGCGACGCGCACGGAACGGCGAAGCCGCCAATCTGGAAATAGTATAATAGTATGAGAGCGCCCACGCGCCGGACATATCCCGCCTCGGCGACACCCTGCATGGGAAGCATCGGCTGCCGAATCCGGCGGCATGCCAAGCGCGACGCTTGATGCTCAATTCCTATAGCTTTAGCCGAAAGCTGCCCCTATAGTATCCACATAATTCCGCTGCTATTCGTCGATCGGTCGCATCTCCTATGCATAAGCCATTGATATGTAGCATTTATTTCGACGGCGCCTCGCAGAGCGTCCGTGTCGGGGTCGACCCGTGAGCGCCCCGACCTCATCGCCGTCGGGTCGCGCCGTGGTCGTCGGCGGCGGTGCCAACGGCACCTTCATGAGCGTGCATCTCGCCCGCCTCCCGCATATCGACGAGATCGTGCTGATCGACCGCGAGGGTGCCTTCGGGCGCGGTCTCGCCTATTCGGCGACCGCCGACTGGCACCGGCTGAACGTACCGGCCGAACGCATGGGCGGGGACTGCGATGCCGACGCCGGTGGATTCGCGCGCTGGCTCGCCGCCAACGGGCATCCGACCGGGCCGGCCTACGAGACCGCCTTCGTCGCCCGCCGGCTCTATGGCGACTATCTCTGCCATCTGCTCGACGGGATCGCGGCTGGCGGCCGCCTCACTCCGCGCCGCGACAGCGCCGTCGCGGTGGAGAAGACCCAGGATGGTTTCCGCGTACGCACCGCGTCGGGCGCTGTCATCGAGGCGGCGACGGTGGCGCTCTGCCTTGGCAACCCGCCACCGGCCGTGCTGCCGGGGCTCCAGCCCGGCACGGGCTTCATCGCCGATATCTGGCAGCCGGGCGCACTGGATGCCATCGGCGCGGGAGCCGACGTGCTCGTCATCGGCACCGGTGCCACCGCGGTCGACGCGGTGGTCGAGCTCGCCCGACGCGGGGTGAAGCGGCTGCGCATGGTGTCGCGCAACGGCCTGCTGCCGCTCGTCGATGTGCCGCCGACCTCGCCCTGCCCGCCGGTCGAGGGCCTCGCGCTCGACACCGCGCGCGGACTCGTCGGCGGCCTGCGCGCGGCGGTACGGCACCGTGCCGAGGCCGGCATCCTCTGGCAGGCGGTGATCGACAGCTTCCGCACCCGCGTCAGCGCCATCTGGCTCGGTCTGCCGGATGACGAGAAGCGGCGCTTCCAGCGGCATTGCCGCTCGGTCTGGTTCATCCATCGCCATCGCCTGGCGCCGGACGTCGCCGCCTTGCTCGAAGCGCTGCAGGCAGAGGGGCGGCTTGAAGTGGTGAAGGCGCGGGTGCTCGGCGGCGCGCCGACACCGCAGGGCTACCGGCTGGACGTGCATCGCCGCGGCGCTCCTCCCGACGACGTCGAAGAACTTGCCGCCGAGTGGGTTTTGAACTGCACGGGGCCGGACGAGAACTATGCCCGCAGCCGCGACCCGCTGGTGCGTCAATTGCTGGAATCGGGCCTCGCCCGCCCCGGCCCCTACCGGCTCGGACTCGATTGCGATCTCGCGCACCGGCTCGTCGATCGCGACGGCCGGTCGCAGCCGGGCCTGTTCGTGGTCGGCCCACCGACACGCGGGCGCTTCTGGGAAGTTACCTCCGCCAGCAGCGGACGAGACCAGTGCGTCGCGGTGGCGCGGCATCTTGCCGAGGCGGACTCGCCGGTGCTCACCTTCTGAGGCCGGAAACGCGCCGGGATTTCCGCCTAAAAAATAATCATATCGCCCGGATCGCGGGCACATAACGAAAGAGAGCCGGAACGCTAGCGTGCCGGCTCTCTCTGGGGCGTCGATCGTACCGCATACGGACAGCTATCGGGCATCCATCCCACTCGCGTCACGAGCGCTTATTGGTCGGATCGTCCTGCTTGATCGCCTCTTCATGGTACCAACTGCCACCGAAAGCCACGGGAGCGGCGCGAAAAGCGGCGAGATCGGCACTGAGACGGTCGGATTCGCGACGACTGACCTGACCGGCCCGCCCCCCGCGAGGGAACTCGTAAATCTTGGCGGAACCGCCAATGGGAGTGACATTCATTGGTTTCTTCTCCTATTTACGCCGCGCCCGCTGGCAGCGACGGTCAACATCATATAGCACACGTTGCTGCGATATCGAGCATGTTGCGCAAAATAAAATCAGCACTTGCATATAATTTAATCATACATCGGGATGCTCCCGCCTTCGGCATACCCGCGCCCGGTCGCCGGCAACCTGCGACTTTCAACGCATGTCGCTGCGATAGGTTCGGCGGCACCTCTCCCCGCCTGCGCGCCCGCCCGGCAGGTCCCGCCGGCCGCCCGGCACCGCTGACCCACGAAGGCTTTGCCTCGCCCCGCGCGGTGCTGCGAAACACCCGCATGGTCCTGACGATATGGTGCCGCCACGCCGCCGCCGCCACACCCCGCGGCCATGTTCGACACGCACTGCGCGCGAATTGGCACGGAAGATGCTTCAAATTTCGCTGGCCGTTGGCGGCAGGACCTGAATGGTCGACTGGCCGCAACTTCGTTCGCGACGCCAGCTTACGAGAGACCCGATATGACAAAGTTCAAGCTCGAATATATTTGGCTGGACGGCTACAAGCCGGTCCCCAATCTGCGTGGCAAGACGCAGATCAAGGAATACGACACCTTCCCGTCGCTCGAAGAGCTTCCGCTGTGGGGTTTTGACGGCAGTTCCACCATGCAGGCCGAAGGCCGCAGCTCTGACTGCGTGCTCAAGCCCGTCGCGGTCTATCCCGATCCGGCCCGCACCAACGGCGCCCTGGTGATGTGCGAAGTGATGATGCCGGACGGCGTCACCCCGCACTCCACCAACGCCCGCGCCACCATCCTGGACGACGAAGGCACCTGGTTCGGCTTCGAGCAGGAATACTTCTTCTACAAGGACGGCCGCCCGCTCGGCTTCCCCTCGGCCGGCTACCCGGCTCCGCAGGGCCCGTACTATACCGGCGTCGGCTACAGCAATGTCGGCGACGTCGCTCGCGAGATCGTCGAGGAGCATCTCGACCTCTGCCTCGCGGCCGGCATCAACCACGAAGGCATCAATGCCGAAGTGGCGAAGGGCCAGTGGGAATTCCAGATTTTCGGCAAGGGCTCCAAGAAGGCCGCTGACGAGATCTGGATGGCCCGTTACCTGCTCCAGCGCCTGACCGAGCAGTACGGCATTGATATCGAGTATCACTGCAAGCCGCTCGGCGACACCGACTGGAACGGCTCGGGCATGCACTGCAACTTCTCCACGAAGTACATGCGTGAAGTCGGCGGCAAGGACTATTTCGAGGCCCTGATGGCGGCCTTCGAGAAGAACCTGATGGACCACATCGCCGTCTACGGGCCGGACAACGACAAGCGTCTGACCGGCAAGCACGAAACCGCGCCGTGGAACAAGTTCAGCTACGGCGTTGCCGATCGCGGCGCCTCGATCCGCGTGCCGCACTCGTTCATCAAGAACGACTACAAGGGCTATCTCGAGGACCGTCGCCCGAATTCCCAGGGCGACCCCTACCAGATCGCTTCCCAGGTCCTGAAGACGATCTCGGAAGTCCCCCTCAAGGCGTCCGCTGCGGCGTGATGTTCGTCGGCGGCGCGGCATGGCCCGCGCTGCCGGCCTTTATCGAGAACCCGGCCCGCCGAAAGGCGCGGCCGGGTTTTTGCTGTCCGCCGCTTACGCCTCCGGCGGTGCCCAGCGCGTGGTCAGCGCCTCGACATCCGGGCGCGGGCGTTCGGGGGGCAGGCTCGTCGCGCTGCCGAGATGGATGATGCCGGCGATCCGCTCGCCGGCGCCGGCGCCGATCAGCGCGGCAGCCTCGGGATGGGTCGCCGCCCAGCCGGTCACCCACATCGCCCCATAGCCGAGCGCATGGGCACCGTGCAGCAGGTTCATGCATACCGCCCCGGCCGAGAGTTCCTGCTCGAATACCGGGATCGCGCAGGCGCGGTCGGGCCGGCTGATCACCACCACCACCGTCGGGGCGGCGAGCAGCAGACGCTCCATGATGCCGGCGAATTTCTCGCGCTTCGCCTCTTCCATCTGCGAATTCGCGGCGCGGTAGATCGGGGCGAGCCGGCGGCCGATCTCGGCCCGCGCCGGTCCCTCGATCACCACGAATCGCCAGGGCTCGCGTATCCCGTGATCCGGCACGCGCAGCGCCAGGGTAAGCAGTTCGTGCAGTTGCTGGGGCGACGGGCCGGGCGCGGCGAGCGCGGCCGGCGGCACCGAGCGACGGCGCGTCATCGCCTCCAGCAGGGCGGGAGCGGACGGGAGAATGGCGGCGGCGACGGATTCCGGCATGGCGGACCTCCTTGAGGCAGTGGATACCGCGGGAACCCCGGCCGTCCGCGCAGGTTGACGGGATAGCCCCATAGCCGAGCCCCGACGCCCGGTCAAAGCCGGGCCTCCTGACGCGACCGGCAAAGATTTTCCCGGCCTCGCCCGGCAAGGGGGGCGACGCGGCGACGGTTTTGGTCGACAATATCCCATCCCTGCACCGTCGCCGGCGCGGGGCAAATCCCGAAAACGGGCGAAGCCTCCAAGGAGCATCCGATGAGCATGAACGGCGAAATCCCGGTCCGCGACAACCGCGCCAAGGACCGTTTCGAGATCGAGGTCGACGGGCATCTCGCCATTGCCCAATATCTCCTGGCGCCCGATCACATCATCTTCATGCACACCGAAGTACCGCCGGAACTCGGCGGTCGCGGCCTTGCCACCAAGCTGGTCGAGGCCGGCCTCGCCAGCGCACGCGAGCGGCATCTGTCGGTCATCCCGCGCTGCTCGGTCTTCGGCCGCTACATGATGAAGCACCCGGAAACCCACGACCTGATGGCGCCTGAAATCCGCGCGACGCTCGGCCTGCCGGCCTGATCCCGCCCGGCCGCGAGCCGCGATGCGCCAGCGTTGCACCGATGCATCACCCTTGTGGAAAGCCCAGCCGCCAAACGCTTCATTAACGCTGATCTTCTAGCGTGGAGACCGTTCACAGACGGGTCGCGGCAGGCGGCCCGTAGCGGTTTCAGCGGCACAGGTTTGGCGGCTCATGCGTTTCCCGGCTCGTCCTTCCGATCAGAGTGATTCCCCGTCGGCCAGCGCGTCGGACGACGCCGCACGCGCCACGCGCCTGGTCTCGCGTGCCAATCACAAGCCGGTCGCTCCGCCGGCGCCCCCGCCCGCCCCGATCAAGGGACCCATGCGGGCCCCCGCCTCCAAGCTGCCGCCGCCCTCGCTTTATGCCGGTGCGCCGCTCGCGGAGCCGCCGGGCCGACCGGTCGTGCCCGCCAGGCCGGCCGCCGCCGGCATTTCGGCCATGGGCCAGCCCGTGCCTGCCGGCAAGCCGGCTGCCGCGGTGGCGCCCGGGCCGCGCGTGGTGATCCCCAGCTGGCTGCAGCCCTTCACCATGCCCCCCAATACCCGCTTCACCCGCACCCCGGACTATCTGCTGCGCCAGCCGCCGGTGGCGGTGCCGGATCCGATCCCGGCGCCGGCGATGATGACCGCCCCGGCGCCGGCAAGCGACATCGCCATGCCGGCCACCGCCCGCGTGGCTCCCCCGGCGCTGCTGGTGCCGCCGCGCAAGCCGCCGCGCGAGCCGGCGACGCCGCTGATCATCCAGCCGGCGACGCCGAACAGCGCCATCCCGGCCGCTGCCGTCACGCCCGCCAGCCTCGCCACCGCGGCGCCTGAACCGGCCTCCTCCCCGGCGGTCTCCCCGGAGCCTGTCGTCGCTACGCCGGCACCTGCCATGAGCGCTCCGGCGCCGCGGGCGGACGACGTGCCGCCAAGCTCCATCCAGCGGATCGCCGGGCTGATCCAGCTCGGCTGGGCCGAACCACCGGTAGTGCCCGCGCATCAGGACACCGCCATCGACACCTCGGCCTGGCAGGCCGCGGGGGCCGAGCCTGTCGCAGCGGCGCCGGCGACCGACAGGAACCCCGACAAGGCATTCTATTCCCCGTATGATTCCGACGCCGATGACGATGGCGCCGCCTACGACCTTGCCGAGGATGAAGACGACGACGAGAGGCTCGACGAGACCGATCTCGCCGAATCAGCCGTCTTGGAAGCCGTGGTCGTGGAGAGCGAACCGGTCGAGGAACTGCTCGTCGCCGTCGCCCCGGCAGTGGAAGCCGAAGCACCAGGCATCGTCGCCGGCTTCGACGCGCCCTATTCGGTGGGCGGCGCGGCCCTCACCTTCTCCTGGCCGGTCTTTGCCGTCCCTGTCGCCTCCGCGCCCGCACCGATGCCGGTCGCCGCGCCGGCGCCGGCGCCCGTGGCAGCGGCTCCCGCGCCCGTGCCGGCTGCCGCTCCGCGTCCGGCCCCGGTGCCGGCACCGCAGCGCATGGGCTACGAATTGCCGCCACTCGACCTGCTCACCGAGCCGCCATCGGTGGAGCCGGATTACGAACTGTCGGAGGAATTCCTCGAGCGCAATTCGGTGAAGCTGCAGCAGGTGCTGCATGATTTCGGCGTGCGCGGCGAGATCATCGACGCCAATCCCGGCCCGGTCGTCACCCTCTACGAACTGGAGCCGGCGCCCGGCATCAAGTCGAGCCGCGTCATCGGCCTCTCCGCCGACATCGCCCGCTCGATGAGCGCGATCTCCGCCCGCGTGGCGGTGGTCGAGGGGCGCAACGTCATCGGCATCGAATTGCCGAACCAGCGCCGCGAGACGGTATGGCTGCGCGAGATGCTCTCCAGCCACGAATTCGATTCCGCCAAGGCCAAGCTCGGCATCGGGCTCGGCAAGACCATCGGCGGCGAGCCGGTGATCGTCGACCTCGCCCGCATGCCGCATCTGCTGGTCGCCGGCACCACCGGCTCCGGCAAGTCGGTCGCCATCAACACCATGATCCTCAGCCTGCTCTACCGGCATCGGCCGGACCAGTGCCGGCTGATCATGATCGACCCCAAGATGCTGGAGCTTTCGGTCTATGAGGGCATCCCGCATTTGCTCACACCGGTCGTCACCGATCCGAAGAAGGCGATCGTCGCCCTCAAATGGGCGGTGCGCGAGATGGAGGAGCGCTACAAGAAGATGAGCCGCCTCGGCGTGCGCAACATTGACGGCTTCAATGCCCGAGTGGCGGAAGCCCGCGCCAAGGGCGAGATCATCACCCGCACCATCCAGACCGGCTTCGACCGCGAGACCGGGCAGATGAACGAGGAGGAGGAGATCATGGATCTCTCCGCCCTCCCCTACATCGTCATCGTGGTGGACGAGATGGCCGATCTGATGATGGTGGCCGGCAAGGACATCGAGGGCGCCATCCAGCGCCTGGCGCAGATGGCCCGCGCCGCCGGCATCCACCTGATCATGGCGACGCAGCGGCCGTCGGTGGACGTGATCACCGGCACCATCAAGGCGAATTTCCCCACCCGCATCTCGTTCCAGGTGACCTCGAAGATCGATTCGCGCACCATTCTCGGCGAGATGGGCGCCGAGCAGCTGCTGGGCCAGGGCGACATGCTCTACATGGCCGGTGGCGGGCGGATTTCCCGCGTGCACGGCCCGTTCGTCTCCGACCAGGAAGTCGAACGGGTGGTCGAGCACCTGAAGACGCAGGGCCGGCCGGACTATCTCGACGAGGTGACCGCGGAGGACGACGAGGACGCCCCGCCGCCGGCCGACGATTCCGCCGTGTTCGACCGCAGCGCGATGGGCGCCGACGCCGGCGATCTCTACGATCAGGCGGTGGCGGTGGTGATGCGCGACCGCAAGGCGTCGACCAGCTACATCCAGCGCCGGCTGCAGATCGGCTACAACCGCGCCGCCTCGATCATGGAGCGGATGGAGCATGAAGGACTGGTCGGTCCGGCCAACCATGCCGGCAAGCGCGAGATCCTGTCGGATTCACGCGCCGGCCACTAAAAATCCCGGTCGATCCGGCCGCAACGCCGGATCGACCGGAAGCGCCCTCGATTCGACAGGCTAGAGCCCGCCGCTCTCGCCCCACACGGTCAGCGCCGCCCCCATCAGCAGGGCGGCGGCGGCCAGCATCAGCACCGCGCCCCAGAAGCGCTGCCACCACGGGCGCGCGTCGGCAGGGCCGGAAGGTGCTGGCCGGCGGTCGTGCTGCATGTCCTCGCTGCTCATCTGCTCGCGATCCATCGTCTCGTTCGACTGCCGGTTGAAGGTTTCGCCGGGCGGAGCCCGATACCCGCTAACGCCAGCCGACCGCGAGGGTTCCCGCACCGCTGAACATCCGTGCCGCGCAAATCCCGGATCCAATTGCACGATCGGCCCTTCCAACCGGGCGTTCCCGCGATTAGGTGTGGGGCACCCCGACGCCTCCTCGACGGCGCTTCCTTCCCACGAGGTTTCCCATGTCCACCGTGTCCTATCCCGACGTCCTCCTGTTCATCGACGGTGTCTGGCGCGAAGGCTCGCGCCATGGCGGCGCCGCCGCCAGCCAGTCGGTCGTCGATCCGGCAACCGGGGAGGCCATCGGCACCCTCGCCCATGCCAGCATCGCCGATCTCGACGATGCTCTTGCCGCGGCGCAGAAGGGTTTCGCGGTGTGGAAGCGCGTGCCGGCGCATGAGCGCTACAAGACCATGCGCAAGGCCGCCGAGATCCTGCGCGAGCGCGCCGAGGACATCTCGCGCATCCTCACCCTGGAGCAGGGCAAGCCGCTGGTCGAAGCCCGCATCGAGACGCTGGCCGCCGCCGACACCATCGACTGGTTCGCCGAGGAGGGCCGCCGCCAATACGGTCGCGTGATCGCCGCGCGCGCCGAGAACGTGCATCAGGTCGTGCATCGCGAGCCGGTCGGGCCGGTCGCCGCCTTCACGCCGTGGAACTTCCCGATCAACCAGGCGGTGCGCAAGGTCTCCGCCGCGCTCGCCGCCGGCTGCTCGATCATCCTCAAGGGACCGGAAGAGACCCCGGCGGCCTGCGCCGCCCTCGTCAAGGCCTATGAGGATGCCGGCGTGCCGGCGGGCGTGGTCAACCTCGTCTTCGGCGTGCCGTCGGAGATTTCCAGCTACCTGATCCCGCATCCGGTGATCCGCAAGATCACCTTCACCGGCTCCACCGTGGTCGGCAAGCAGCTCGCCGCGCTGGCCGGCGCGCATATGAAGCGCGTGACCATGGAGCTCGGCGGCCACGCGCCGGCGGTGGTGTTCGAGGATGCCGATCTCGATCACGCGGTGAAGCTGCTCTCGGGCGCCAAGTTCCGCAATGCCGGCCAGGTCTGCGTGTCGCCGACCCGCTTCCTGGTGCATGAGAACCTCTACGAGCGCTTCGTCGACGGCTTCACCGAGGCGGTGAAGGGCATCAAGGTCGGCAACGGCCTGGAGGACGGCGTGCGCATGGGCCCGCTCGCCAATTCCCGCCGGGTCGAGGCGATGGAAGCCTTCACCGCCGACGCGGTGCAGAAGGGCGCCACCATCCGCACCGGCGGGGCGCGCATCGGCAACAAGGGCTATTTCTTCGAGCCGACCGTGCTCACCGATCTCGCGGCGGATTCGCGCATCCTCAACGAGGAGCCCTTCGGCCCGCTGGTGCCGATCCAGTCCTTCACCAGCCCCGAAGCGGCGATCATCGAGGCGAACCGCCTGCCCTACGGGCTCGCGGCCTATGCCTACACCACCTCCTCGCGCCTTGCGGACGAGTTCTCCCGCCGCGTCGAGAGCGGCATGGTGTCGATCAACCATCACGGCCTCGCCTTCCCGGAGACGCCGTTCGGCGGCGTGAAGGATTCCGGCTTCGGCTCGGAAGGCGGCACCGAGGCGATGGAAGCCTATGTCAACACCAAGTTCGTCACCCGCCTCGCGGTGTGATGAACCTGTCATAAAGCTCGGCAGCGGGCGCGGAATCATCTATCACCGCGCCCGCCGGCCATAGGGACCGGCCATCGCACAGGCCGTCCGGTCGTTTCATGGAACCCAGCGTCTTCCTGGCGGTCATCGCCGCCGCCGCGATGCATGCGTGCTGGAACGTCCTCCTGAAGATAAGGCTGGACCCGTTCGTCGCGGTAGCGCTCATCACCGGCGCCTGCAGCGTCATCGCGCTGCCGATCGCGTTGTGGATGGGCCCGCCGCCGGCGCATGTCTGGCCGTGGATCGCCGCCTCGATCACCGTCCACATGGCCTATTATTTCACGCTGACCGGCGCCTATCGGCTGGCCGATATGGGGCTGGTCTATCCGGTGGCGCGCGGCGGCTCGCCGCTCATCACCACGCTGTTCTCGCTGGTTCTGCTCGGAGAGCCGATCGACGCGCAGGGCGTCGCCGGCGTCGCCATCCTTGCCGGCGGCGTGCTGGTCATCGCCTGGCGTCCACGCGGCGGCAGTCTCGACCCGCGGGCGCTCATCCTCGCGGGCACCTGCGCGCTCTCCATCGCCATCTATTCGATCATCGACGGCATGGGCGCCCGCACCACCGGCAGCCCGCATCTCTATTCCGCCTGGCTGTTCCTTCTTGAAGGCCCCTGCGTGTTGACGGTGGCGCTGCTGCGCCACGGGCCGGCGGCGCTGCGGCCCGCGCTCGGCTTTATCGGTCCCGCCTTCGCCGGCGGGACGATGTCGCTTTCGGCCTATTGGATCACCATCTGGGCGATGACCAAGGCACCCATCGGCCTCGTCTCGGCCGTGCGCGAGTCCAGCGTCCTGTTCGCCGCGGTCATCGCCGTAGCGGTGCTCAAGGAGCCGCCGCGCGCCAGCCGCCTCGCCGGGGCGGTCCTTATCGTGGCCGGGCTGGTGCTGATCAAGCTGCACTGATTTGGGCGCATGCCGCGCCTGTGCTCAAGTGGCGGCCATGAACGCACCGACCGAAACGGCGATTCGCCCCATCGACACCGACGCGGCCTTTGCCGGCCCGCTCGCCCTCGTGCGCGAGCGGGCGCCGGTCATCATGGTGCTGGGCGGCGCCGGCACCGGCAAGACCACGTTCCTGCACGCGCTGCGCAAGCATGGCGGCTCGCGCCAGGCCTTCCTCGCCCCCACCGGCGTCGCCGCGCTGCAGCTTGGCGGCCAGACCATCCACTCGTTTTTCGGCCTGCCGCCGCGCCTCGTCGACCCGGAGCAGGTCAAGCCGCGCTCGCAGCGCCGGGCGCTGATGAAGAAGCTGGAGCGCCTCGTCATCGACGAGGTGTCGATGGTGCGCGCCGACGTGCTCGACGCCGTCGACCGCTGCCTGCGCCTCGCCCGCGGCAGCGCCGAGCCGTTCGGCGGCGTGCAGATGGTGCTGGTCGGCGACTTCCTGCAATTGCCACCGGTAGTGCCGATGGCCGAGCGCGAGATCCTCGGCCATCTCGGCTATGAGGGTCCCTTCGCGTTCGACGCGCGGGTGCTGCGCGAGGTCGAGGTCGCCCGCCTGCCCTTCACCCAGGTCTACCGCCAGTCCGACGCCGAGTTCATCGCCCATCTCGCCGGCTTGCGGGCCGGGCGTTTCGTCGCCGATGCGGTGGCGGCGATCAACGAGGCCAGCTTCGGGCCGCATCGCAAGGGCCGCGTCCCGGTGGTGCTCGCTCCCACCAATGCGCGCGTCGACGCCTATAACCGACGTGGCCTGGAGAGCCTCGCCGATGGCGGCCGGCTCTACGAGGGCAAGAGCCAGGGCGAATTCGACCTCGCCAACGACCGGCTGCCGGTGCCGGAGGCGCTGCTGCTCAAGACCGGCGCCCGCGTCATGGCGGTGCGCAACGATCCGGAGAAGCAATGGGTCAACGGCTCGGTCGGCACCGTCATCGGCCTTGCGCCCGACCGCGCCTTCGTGCGTCTCGATACGGGCGGCGTGGTGGAGATCGAGCGGGTGAGCTGGGAGCGCATCCGCTACGATTGGGACGAGGCCACGGCCAAGGTCGAAGCGAAGATCGTCGGCACCTATACCCAGCTGCCGCTGGTGCCGGCCTGGGCGATCACCGTCCACAAAGCCCAGGGACTGACGCTGGAGGACGTACGCATCGACTTCGATTCCGGCGCCTTCGCCGCCGGCCAGGCCTATGTGGCCCTGTCGCGCGCCCGCTCGCTGGAGGGTCTGTCGCTGGTGCGGCCGCTGCGCACGAGCGATATCCGCATCGACCGGCGCGTCGCCGCCTTCGCCGCCGATTTCGAAGCCGGCGCACTCGAATCCTGAATACCTCTTTACATAGTCCATAGTATCGATAGACTATGGAGCAGAAGAGGATTCCATGAGCCGTTCCCGTTTCGCCCGCCACCGCCACGCCGTGCTGTTCGCGCTCGCCTATGGCGCCATCGCGGCAGCCGTCTTCTTCGTGCACCCGGTGTCGAGCGAGGCGGAAGCCACGGCGAATGCAGCCGGACCGAGCCTCGCGGCCACCTTGACGGCGCGTTGAAACCACGCGAGCCGCACGCGCATCGACATACCCCCCTTGCGCACCCTTCAAAAAGCCGCTTGATCTATCATTTATGAGGGATAGCCGGGGCAGGATTCGCTGCGCGCCGGTTTTCGGGATTCGTAGAGGCGATGCTCACCAATAAAGGCAAGTACGGACTGAAGGCGATGCTGTTCCTGGCCTCGCTGCCGCCGGGTGAGAGCGCGATGGGCGCCGAGATCGCCTCCTCCAACAACATCCCCAAGAAATTCCTCGACGCGATCCTGCTGGAACTGCGCAATGCCGGCATGCTGCGCTCCAAGAAGGGGCCCGGCGGCGGCTATGCGCTGGCAAAGCTGCCGCAGGAAATTCGCATCGGCCACATCATCCGCACCCTCGACGGGCCGCTGGCGCCGATCAACTGCGCCAGCAAGAGCGCCTACATGCCTTGCCAGGATTGCGAGGACCTCAAGATCTGCGCGGTACGCATCACCATGAGCAAGGTGCGCGACGCCATGTCCACCATTCTCGACGGCATGACGCTGCAGGACATGGTCGTCTATGCCGACAACCCCGACGCCGACCTGATGTACCACATATGAGCACCCCGCCCTTGACCGATGCTCGCTTCAGCGGCCTGCTCGGCCTCGTCGCCCATGACAGCAAGAAGGACGAGATGGTCGCATGGGTCGCGGCGCATCGCAGGATTCTGGAGCGCTTCGACATCGTCGCCACCGGTACCACCGGCGGGCGCATCCTCGATGTCTGCCCGGACTTGCGGCTGACCCGGCTGAAGAGCGGCCCGCTCGGCGGCGACCAGCAGATCGGCGCGCTGATCGCCGAAGGGCGCGTGCGGGCGCTGGTGTTCCTGGTCGATCCGCTGACGGCGCAGCCGCACGATGTCGACGTGAAGGCGCTGATGCGCGTCGCCCTCGTCTACGACATTCCGCTGGCGCTCAACATCTCGACGGCGGAAATGCTCATCGCCGCGCTGAAACGCCAAGCGGCCTGACCGCCGGCGGCCGACCTCAGAAGAACGCCTGGTGCCCGGTGATCGCCCGGCCGAGGATCAGCGCATGGATGTCATGCGTGCCCTCGTAGGTGTTCACCGTCTCCAGGTTCACCATGTGGCGCATCACCGGATATTCCGCCGAGATGCCGTTGCCGCCATGCATGTCGCGGGCGTTGCGGGCGATGTCGAGCGCCTTGCCGCAATTGTTGCGCTTCAGCATCGAGATCGCCTCCGGCGCCAGCCTTCCCTCCTCGAACAGCCGGCCGGCCCGCAGGGCCAGCTGCAGCCCGAGCGCGATCTCGGTCGCCATGTCGGCGAGCTTCTTCTGGATCAGCTGGTTGGCGGCGAGCGGCCGGCCGAACTGCTCGCGCGCCATGGTGTAGCCGCGCGCCGCGGCATAGCAGGCTTCTGCCGCGCCCATCGTGCCCCAGCCGATGCCGTAGCGCGCGCGGTTGAGGCAGCCGAACGGCCCCTTCAGCCCGGAGACCTCCGGCAGCAGCGCCTCTTCCGGCACCTCGACATCGTCCATCACGATCTCGCCGGTGATCGAGGCACGCAGCGACAGCTTGTTCTCGATCTTCGGGAAGGACAGGCCCTTCGTGCCGCGCTCCAGCACGAAGCCGCGGATCGCGCTGTCATGCGCGCTCGACTTCGCCCATACCACCGTGATATCGGCGATGGGGGCGTTGGTGATCCACATCTTGGCGCCCTTGAGCCGGTAGCCGCCGTCGATCTTCTCGGCGCGGGTGCGCATGCCGGAGGGATCGGAGCCGGCATCCGGCTCGGTGAGGCCGAAGCAGCCGATCATCTCGCCGGTGGCGAGCCTGGGCAGGTATTTCCGCTTCTGCGCCTCGCTGCCATAGGCGTGAATCGGGTGCATCACCAGCGAAGACTGCACGCTCATCGCCGAGCGGTAGCCGCTATCGACGCGCTCGACTTCCCGCGCCACCAGCCCATAGGCAACATAGCCGAGCCCGGCGCCGCCATATTCTTCCGGAATGGTCGGGCCCAGCAGGCCGAGGGCGCCCATCTCGGTCATGATCTCGCGGTCGAAACGCTCCTCGCGATAGGCGGAAGCTACCCGCGGCATCAGATTTTCCTGGGCATAATCGCGCGCCGTGTCGCGTACGAGGCGCTCCTCCTCGGTGAGCTGGCCGTCGAGGTCGAACGGGTCCTCCCAGTCGAAGACGGCTTTCAGGGCGGCGTGCGGCGCGGCGTTCATCTTTCTTGATCTCCCTGGCGGGGCCGGCGTCCCGGCCGGCGCGACGGCATCGTCTTACACCGACCCGACGGCCGCGCCCATAGCCGTGGCAAAATGTCTAGACATACGACTTTTGTAGAGGGAGGGGGGACGATTGCGCAACGCCGCGCGGCGTGTTTCAGTTCTCGCCAAGGATGCGGTCAACATCAACAATGCGGCCTGCGTGTAACAGGCTACCGCCGCGTCACCACATAAGGGGAACTCGATATGTCGGTCTTCAAAGCCAAGCTGGCCGCCGCGGCGGCCGTACTGGTGGCGCTTTCTGCGCCGGCCTATGCAGCCAAGACACTCGTCTACTGCTCGGAGGGTAGCCCCGAGAACTTCACGCCGGCGCTGAATACCACCGGCACCAGCTTCGATGCCGCACGCCCGGTCTACAACCAGCTTGTCGAGTTCGAGCGCGGCTCCACCAAGGTGGTGCCTGCCCTCGCCGAGAGCTGGACGGTCAGCCCCGACGGGCTCGAAATCGTCTTCAAGCTGCGCAAGGGCGTGAAGGTCCATTCCGGCGTCAACGGCTTCACGCCGACCCGCGACCTGAATGCCGACGACGTGCTGTTCTCGTTCGAGCGCCAGTGGAAGCCGGAGAACCCGTATCACAAGGTCACCGGCGGCGCTTACGACTACTTCAACGACATGAGCATGCCCGACCTGCTCAAGACGATCGAGAAGGTGGACGACTATACGGTGAAGTTCACGCTCACCGAGCCGAATGCGCCGATGCTGGCGAACCTCGCCATGGATTTCGGCACCATCCAGTCGAAGGAATATGCCGACTTCCTGCTGAAGAAGGGCACGCCCGAGCAGTTCGACCAGATCCCGGTCGGCACCGGCCCGTTCTCCTTCGTCGCCTATCAGAAGGATGCGGTGATCCGCTACAAGGCCTTCCCGGCCTATTGGGGCGGCCCGGCCAAGGTCGACAACCTCGTCTACGCCATCACCCCGGACCCCACCGCCCGCTACGCCAAGCTGAAGAAGGGCGAGTGTCATGTGATGATCGCGCCGAACCCGGCCGATATCGCGGCGCTGAAGACCGATCCGGTGGTCAACCTGCTCTCGCAGCCGGGTCTGAACATCGCCTATCTGAGCTTCAACACCCAGAAGCCGCCCTTCGACAAGAAGGAGGTCCGCCAGGCCTTCAACATGGCGATCGACAAGGCGGCGATCATCAAGGACGTCTATCAGGGCGCCGGCCAGGCAGCGATCAACCCGATCCCGCCGACCATCTGGTCCTACAACACGGCGGTGAAGGACTATCCGTTCGACCCGGCCAAGGCCAAGTCGATGCTGGACGCGGCCGGCGTGAAGACCCCGCTCGACATCGACCTGTGGTGGATGCCGGTGCAGCGCCCCTACAACCCGAATGCCAAGCGCATCGCCGAGATGATGCAGTCGGACCTCGCCAAGGTCGGCGTCAATGCCAAGCTGGTGTCCTATGAATGGGGCGAGTACCGCAAGCGCCTGCAGCAGGGCGAGCACATGACCGGCCAGCTCGGCTGGACCGGCGACAATGGCGACCCGGACAACTTCTTCTTCCTGCTCGGCTGCGCCGCGGCGCGTCCCGGCGGCCAGAACCTCGCCAAGTGGTGCAACAAGGACTTCGACGCGCTGATCAACAAGGCGAAGACCATCTCGGATGTCGCCGAGCGCACCAAGCTCTACGAGCAGGCGCAGGTCATCGTGAAGGAAGATGCGCCCTGGTTCACCATCGCCCACTCGGTGGTCTATGAGCCGACCCGCAAGGAAGTCGTGGACTACAAGGTCAGCCCCTTCGGCCGCCACGAATTCTACGGCGTCGACCTGAAGTGACGTCATCCGGCGCCGGCGGAGGGGAGCGCTCCGCCGGCGCCGTGCTTTCTCGAAACGCCGCGATCCCCAGGCTGGGTTAGAGCGGTTCCGGTTCGCACGGACGCATCCGCGCGGCCGGAACGTGCTTTGGATCCGTGAGATCGCGTGCGCTGCGCGTGTGCGCCCCGTCGTTGACGACGACCCCTCGATCCGCTGCCGACGGCGCCCGAGATTCCCTAGCGGAATCCGGCGTCGCAGGACATGGCGCATCACAAGCCCGGGATATCGATGTTCCGCTTTTTCATCCGCCGCGTCGCGCTGACGCTGCCGACCTTCGTGGCGCTGATGTTCGTCACCTTCGTCGCGGTGCGCCTGGTACCGGGCGACCCGATCGAGGCGCGCACCGGCGAGCGCGGCATCGCGCCCGAGCGCCTCGCCATGCTGCGCCACGAGCTTGGGCTCGACCAGCCGGTGTGGGAGCAGTTCCTCCACTACGCCAACGGCATCGTGCATGGCGATTTCGGCGTTTCCATCGTCACCAAGACACCGGTGCTGCAGGAATTCGCCACCCTGTTCCCGGCGACGCTCGAACTCACCCTGTGCGGCCTGATCTTCGCCATCGTGCTCGGCATTCCCGCCGGCGTCATCGCGGCGGTGAAGCGCGGCAGCTTCTTCGACCATTCGGTGATGACGGTGGCGCTCACCGGCTATTCGATGCCGATCTTCTGGTGGGGCCTGCTGCTCATCATGCTCATGTCCGAATATCTGGGGCTCACCCCGGTTTCCGGCCGCATGGACCTGATCAACTACTATTTCGAACCGGTCACCGGCTTCATGCTGATCGACAGCCTGCTGTCGGACCAGGAAGGCGCCTTCAGCTCGGCAGTGGCGCATCTCATCCTGCCGTCCATCGTGCTCGGCACCATCCCACTGGCGGTGATCGCCCGCATGACCCGCTCCTCCATGCTGGAGGTGCTGAGCGAGGACTATGTGCGCACCGCCCGCGCCAAGGGCCTCTCGCCGCTGCGCGTCGTCGGCCTGCACGCATTGCGCAACGCGCTGATCCCGGTGGTCACCGTCATCGGCCTGCAGACCGGCACGCTGCTCGCCGGCGCGGTGCTCACCGAGACCATCTTTGCCTGGCCCGGCGTCGGCAAATGGCTGATCGAATCGATCTCCCGGCGCGATTACCCGGCGCTGCAGGGCGGCATCATGCTGATCTCCGGCATCGTCATCCTCGTCAATCTCATCGTCGACCTCACCTATGTCGCGATCAACCCGAGGATCCGGCATGGCTGACGAACAGGTGATCCTGCCGGATGGCGCCATCATCGAGACGATCCCGCCGGCTCCCTCCTCGTTCGCCTCCTTCTGGTCGGCGTTCAGCGAGAATCGCGGTGCGGTGCTCGGCCTCGCCGTGGTGGCGTTCATCGCCTTCCTTGCACTGTTCGCGCCGCTGGTGGCGCCGCACTCGCCGATCGAGCAGTTCCGCGAGCATGTGCAGCAGCCGCCGGTCTGGGCGGGCGGCAACTGGGCGTTTCCGTTCGGCACCGACGCGGTCGGCCGCGACATCCTCTCGCGGCTGATCTACGGCGCGCGCATCTCGCTCGGCATCGGCCTGTCGGTGATGCTGGTCTCGGTGGCGGTCGGCATCGTGCTCGGCCTCGCCAGCGCCTTCCTGCGCGGCATCGTCGAAGTCGTGGTGATGCGCATCATGGACCTGGTGGTGGCGATCCCGAGCCTGGTGCTCGCCATCCTTGTCGTGGCGATCCTCGGCCCCAGCCTCGTCAACACCATCGTCGCGGTCACGGTGGTGTACCTACCGCGCTATGTGCGCCTGGTGCGGGCGGCCGCCATCGCCGAGCTGTCGAAGGAATATGTGGTGGCGGCGCGGGTCGCCGGCGTCGGCCGGCTGCGGCTGATGTTCGTCACCGTGCTGCCGAACTGCCTCGCTCCGCTGATCGTGCAGGCGGCGCTCGGCATTTCCGACGCCATCCTGGAGGCCGCGGCGCTGGGCTTCCTCGGCCTCGGCGCCCAGCCCCCCATCCCGGAATGGGGCGCGATGCTGGCCGACAGCCGCGAGTTCATCCGCGCCGCGCCGTGGATCGTCACCCTGCCCGGCCTCGCCATCCTGGTCACCGTGGTCGCGATCAACCTGATGGGCGACGGCCTGCGTGACGCGCTCGACCCGAAGCTCAGGAGGAGCTGAGCGATGCCCCTGCTCTCCATCCGCAACCTCTCCGTCACCTTCGCCACCGGCCGCGGGCCGTTCCGTGCGGTGGACAAGGTGGACCTCGACGTCGACGCTGGCGAGCTGGTGGCCATTGTCGGCGAGTCCGGCTCCGGTAAGTCGGTGGCGATGCTGGCGGTGATGGGCCTGCTGCCCTGGACCGCCACGGTCACCGCCGACCGCCTGGTCTTCGACGGCCACGACATGCTCGCCATGTCGCCGCGCGAGCGGCGCAAGATCATCGGGCGCGACCTCGCCATGATCTTCCAGGAGCCGATGTCGAGCCTCAATCCGTGCTTCACCGTCGGCTTCCAGCTGAGGGAGGCGATGGCCGCGCATCTCGACCTCGACCGCGCCGGTCGCCAGGCTCGCGCCATCGATCTCCTGGAGCAGGTTGGCATCCCGGAGCCGGAACGACGGCTGAAGGCGTTTCCGCACCAGCTTTCCGGCGGCATGAGCCAGCGGGTGATGATCGCCATGGCGCTCGCCTGCCGGCCCAAGCTGATCATCGCCGACGAGCCGACCACCGCGCTCGACGTGACCATCCAGGCGCAGATCCTCGACCTGTTGCTGCGCCTCCAGAAGGATAGCGGCGTCGGCCTGGTACTGATCACCCACGACATGGGCGTGGTGGCGGAGACCTCCCAGCGCGTCTGCGTGCACTATGCCGGCCAGCAGGTGGAGATGCAGACCACGCGCGGCCTGTTCCGCGACCCGCACCATCCCTACACCTACGCGCTGCTGGCGGCGCTGCCGGAACGCGCGCACGGGCGCATGCTGCCCTCGATCCCCGGCGTGGTGCCGGGCCTTGCCGACCGGCCGGCCGGCTGCCTGTTCTCGCCGCGCTGCCGCTTCGCCACCGATCGCTGCCGCACGGTGCCGCCACCGCGCGCGGGCGCCGATCTCGGCTATGCGCTCTGCCACACGCCGCTGGTCGGCGGCCAGCCGCGGGCACTGAAGCTGGAGGTGCCGGCATGAAGCAGGCGGTGATGGAGGCGATCGACCTCGCCCAGTCTTACGACGTCTCACGCGGGCTGATGGCCAAGCCGGCGACGGTCAAGGCGGTGGCCGGCATCAGCTTCGCGCTGGCGCCGCGCTCGACGCTGGCGGTGGTCGGCGAATCCGGCTCCGGCAAGTCGACGCTGGCGCGCATGCTCACCATGATCGAGAAGCCCGGCACCGGCTCGCTGCTGATCGACGATGTCGATGTCGCCGATGCCGACGCAAGCACCCGCCGCCGCTACCGCGGCGAGGTGCAGATGGTGTTCCAGAACCCCTACGGCTCGCTCAACCCGCGCCAGACCATCGGCGACGCCATCGAGGAGCCGCTGCTGGTCAACACGAAGCTCACCGCCGCCGAGCGGCGCGAGCGGGCGACCGACATGATGAAGCGGGTCGGCCTCAGGCCCGAGCATCACGGCCGCTACCCGCACATGTTCTCCGGCGGCCAGCGCCAGCGCATCGCCATCGCCCGCGCGCTGGTGCTGCGGCCGAAGATCCTGGTGCTGGACGAGCCGGTCTCCGCGCTCGACGTCTCGGTGCGGGCGCAGGTGCTGAACCTCCTGGTCGAGCTGCAGGAAAGCCTTGGCGTCGCCTATGTGTTCGTGTCGCACGATCTCGGCGTGGTGCGGCACATGGCCGACGACGTCATGGTCATGTATCTCGGCCGCGCGGTGGAGCACGGCCCGCGCGACGCCATTTTCGACGATCCCAAGCACCCCTATACGCGGGCGCTGATGTCGGCGACGCCGATGGCCGACCCCGAGGCGAAGAAGGAGCGCATCGTGCTGGAGGGCGAACTGCCCTCGCCGTTCGATCCGCCGACCGGCTGCGCCTTCAACCCGCGCTGCCCGCTGGCCTTCGACCGCTGTCGCCGCGAGGCGCCGCCGCTGGAGATGAAGTCCGGCCGGCTGGTCGCCTGCTGGGCGGTGGACTAGGCGCGCTCCCTCATCCTGCCGGCCGCGCGGGCCGGCCCCGACAGGACATCCCACATGCTCATCCGCGACGAAGCGCCCGGCGAGGAAGCCGCCATCCACGCCGTCATCCGCGATGCCTTCGGCCAGCCCGACGAAGGCGATCTGGTGAACCAGCTGCGTGCGGCGGGCGATGCCGTCCTCTCCCTCGTCGCGGTGGAGGATGGCGAGATCGTCGGCCATGCGCTGCTGTCGCCGATCGCGGCGGCGTTTCCGGCGCTCGCCCTCGCCCCGCTCGCCGTGGCGCCGGAATATCAGGGGCACGGCACCGGCGGCACGCTGGTGCGGGCCGCCATCGAGCGCGCGCAGGCAATGGGATGGCGGGCGATCTTCGTGGTCGGCGACCCCGCCTATTACCAGCGCTTCGGCTTCTCGGCCGAACCTGCCGCCGGCTTCTCCTCGCCCTATGCGGGGCCCTACTTCGCGGTCCTGCCGCTGGGCGGCGACCTGCCGGCGACCAACGGCCCCCTGCGCCACGCCCCCGCCTTCGACTATCTCGAGGGATAGCTGGCCTCGATCGCCAATCCCGTGAACTGCGAGACCTGCAGCTCCTCCGGCGGTGCAGCGGGAAACCGCGCTTCGTACCCCGCCTGACGACCTTTTGGGACGCTGCGCCATCGGCATGCTGGGGCACATCGCCTCCGCCCGTCAGCGCAGCGTGAAATCCACCGGCACGGTGAAGGCGATGGTGCCGCCCGGCACGTCCGGCGGCGGAACCGGCACCGGCGAGGCGCGGCGCACCATCGCCACCGCCTCGTCGTCGAAGCGCGCATTGCCCGACGAGCCCACCAGCCGCGCGCTCAGCACCTGTCCGGCGCGGTTGATCGAGAACGCCACCCGCGCCTTGCCGGCGCCGCTCTCCCCGGTCGGATAGCGCTTGTGCCGGTTGAGATGCGCCATCAGCCGCGAGCGCCAGTTGGCCGGCGTCATGCTGCGCGAGGTCGCCGCGCCCGCCGTCGGCGCGGCGATGCGCTCGGAATTCTGCGCCTCCAGCGCCGGGGCAGAGGAGGTCTGCGGCGCCGGCGGCTTGTCGCTCTTCTCGCGCGGCTTGGGCTTCTTCTTCGGGCGTTCCTTGGGCGGCTCGATCTTCTTTTCCGGCGGCGCCAGTTCGGCCGCGAGCGGCGGAGGCGGCGGCAGCGGCACCTCGATGTCGGGGGCCGGCGACTCCGTCACCTCCGGCAGCGGCTCGTCCGGCTTCATCGGCTCGGGCGGCGGCGGTTCCGCTTCCTCGGCCAAGGGATCGGGCTCGACCTGATCCTCGACCTCCTCGGGCGCCTCCATCATCTGCGGGCCGGGCGCGACATCGACCGGCTCAGCGGGCGGCGCCACCGGCAGCTCGGCAAGCTCGATCATCACCGCCGCCGGCTCCTCCATCGCCCGGATCGGCGGCGAGGAGAGCAGATAGGCCAGCGCTCCGCCATGGATGGCGAGCACCACCGCGCCGCAGCCGAGCCAGCAGGAGGCCCGCGCCGCGCGCTCGCGGGCGCCGCCGCGCAGCAGCATCAGGCTCATGGTTGCCCGCCCGGCCGGGCGGCGGCCGCCGCCGGTTGCGTCGCCCCAGCCGCCGGCACGGCGGCCGAGGGCGGCGCCTCCAGCCCCACCAGCGCGATCTTGAGATAGCCGGCGGCGCGCAGGAGGTTCATCACCTCCATCAGGTCGCCATAGGCCACGGTCTTGTCGGCGCGCAGGAAGATGCGGGTGTCCTTCTTGCCCTCGGTAGCGCGCTCCAGCGCACCGCCCAGCGCCGGGCGCGCCACGTCCTCATTGGCGAGCGCGAGGCCGAGATCGCTCTTCACGCTGAGATAGACCGGCTTGTCGGGGCGCGGCTGCACCACTGCCGTCGAGGCTGGCAGGTCGACCTTCACGTCGACGGTGGAGAGCGGCGCCGCCACCATGAAGATGATCAGCAGCACCAGGATCACGTCGATGAACGGCGTGACGTTGATCTCGTGGTTCTCGCCGAGATCGTCGCTATCGCTGCTCTGGAGCTTGGCACCCATCGGCCGGCCTCACTCGGCCGCGGCGCGGACGCGGGCCGGCGCGTGCAGGCGCGGCGCGGCGGCACCTGGGTCGAGGGTTCTGCCCGCGTCGCGGCGGTCGAGGTCGCGCGAGAGCAGCCGCAGCACCTCGGCGGAGGCGTCGCCCATCAGGATGCGATATCCCGACACCTGCCGCGCGAAATGGTTGTAGATCACCACCGCCGGAATGGCGGCCACCAGCCCGATGGCGGTGGCGAGCAGCGCCTCGGCGATGCCCGGCGCCACAACCGCGAGATTGGTGGTCTGCGCCTTCGAGATACCGATGAAGGAATTCATGATGCCCCACACGGTGCCGAACAGGCCGACGAAGGGGGCGGTGGCGCCGATGGTGGCGAGCACGCCGGTGCCGCGGTTGATGGCGCGGCCGGTCGCCACCTCGATGCGCCCGAGCGAGATCGCCACGCGCTCCTTGATGCCCTCGGCCGGCAGATCGCCGGAGCGCTTCAGTTCGAGATCGGTGGCACGCAGCATAGCGGCGGCGGGGCCGGCGGCACCGACGCGGCGCGCCTCCTCCAGCGAGGCGCTGCCAAGCAGGCCGCGCAGCGCCCGGCGCACCCGCGCCTGCGCCGCCAACAGCTCGACGCTCTTGGCAAGCCACACCGTCCAGGTGACGACGGAGGCGAAGGCGAGGCCGATCATTACCGCCTTCACCACGATGTCCGCCGCCATGAACATGCCCCAGGGCGACAGATCGTGCGGCAGCTGGGCGGCGACGGTCGAATCCTCGCCGGCGGGGGCCGCATCGACGGGAGCGGCGGTCGCAGACGCCTCGGCGGAAGGCGCGCCTGCCGGCACCGGCGCCGCGGCCGGGGCCTCGGGCGCCACCTGTGCCGGCGCGATGGGAGGCGCAGCATCGGGAGACGCGGTGAGCGGAGGTACGCCCACAGCCGGAGCGGCGGCAGCCGGAGCCTGCGGCGCCACGGGAGCCGGAGCCGCGGCAGGAATCGACGTCGCGCCTTGCGCGAAGGCCGCCGGAGGGCCGGCAAGCAGGCTCAGCGCGGCAAGCGCCGTCAGGCAGCGACGGAACGAGGCAGCGAGGCAAGGCGTCGAGAGACGAAGGGTCGGCATGGGGCTACCCGTCATTGGCGACCCTCCCACGGCTTCCCGCGTTCCTCGGGGGCCGGCGGGTGGGCAACTGGTCAATTAACGGTTTCCTTAAACCCCTCTATACGCTCCCGACAACCTTAAAATGCCAGATAGAACAAGTGTAGAATGGCTCAAAAGAAGATGAGTACTTTCATTTTTCACCTTATCATCATTCTAGACTGGTGATCTGCTTACCCCTCGCACCCACACCAGGAAACACCGTACCGGAGCGCCTCGAAGCGCAGCGGGCATGCGGATGCAGGCGAGGACGGCGCCCTCCCCGCAACGCATTGAGCCGTGAGGATACGGAGCGCGCCGCCGGCATGCCGGAAGGGGCGGGAATGCCGGAAGCGGCGGGAAGCCTAGACCTGCAGCACCTTGCCCGGATTGAGCAGCCCCTGCGGGTCAAGCGCGTCCTTCAGCCGGTGCATCAATTCCAGCGCCAGCGGGTCGGCGTAATGCGCCAATTCATGTGCCTTCAGCCGGCCGATGCCGTGCTCGGCGGCGATCGAGCCGTCCATCTCCACGACGATGTCGTGGACGATGCGGTTGAAGTCCTCCCACATGTCGATGAAGGCGGCCTTGTCCATGCCCACCGGCTGGCTGAGGTTGAAATGGATGTTGCCGTCGCCGACATGGCCGAACGGGCAAGGCCGCAGCCCCGGCAGCGCCGCCATCACCGCCGGCAGCGCGCGGGCGAGGAACTCCGGCACGCGCGAGACCGGCACCGAGACGTCGTGCTTGATCGAGCCGCCCTCGTGCTTCTGCGCCTCCGACATGTCCTCGCGCAGCCGCCACAGCGCGTTGGCCTGCGCCTCGCTGGTCGCGATGACCGCATCGACGACCTCGCCGGCCTCCATGGCGGCCTCGAGCCCGGTCTCCATCAGCGCGCCGAGGTCGAAGGCCCGCGTCGGGGCGGAGAATTCGGCGAGCACATACCACTCGTAGCGATCCGCGAACGGCCGCACCGTGCCGTTCATGTGCTTCAGCACCGTCTCGATGCCGAAATCGGCCATCAGCTCGAAGGTGGTCAGCCCGTCGCCCGCCAACCCGCGCAGCCGGTGCAGCAGCGTCAGCGCCGCCTCCGGGCCGGGAACGGCGAGAAAGGCGGTGGTGCGCTGCGCCGGCGCGGGGAACAGCTTCAGCACGGCGGCCGTGATGAGCCCGAGCGTACCCTCGGTGCCGAGGAACAGCTGCTTCAGGTCGTAGCCGGCATTGTTCTTGCGTAGCCGTTTCAGCCCGTTCCACACCCGCCCGTCGGCAAGCACCACTTCGAGACCCAGCACGAGGTCCTTGGCGTTGCCGTAGCGCAGCACCGCGGTGCCGCCGGCATTGGTGGCGAGGTTGCCGCCGATGCGGCAGGAGCCCTGCGAGGCGATATGCAGCGGGAACAGGCAACCCACCGCTTCCGCCGCCTTGTGCACGGTGTCGAGGATGCAGCCGGCCTCCACGGTCATCGTCATGTCGATCGGGTCGACGGCGCGGATGCGGTCGAGCCGGGCCAGCGAGACCAGCAGCTCGCCGAACGGCATCTGCCCGCCCACGAGCCCGGTATTGCCGCCCTGCGGCACGATCTTCACGCCCGCCTTGGCACAGGCTTCGACGACGAAGGCGACCTCCTCCGTCGTCCCCGGCCGCAGCACCGCCGGGGTGCGCCCGTCATAGAGCCCGCGCTCCTCGCGCAGATAGGCGGCGACATCGCCCGGGGCGGTCAGCACATGCGCCGCGCCGATGCGCTGGGCGATGGCGGCGAGAAGGGCGGAGAGGTCGGCGGGAGAAGCGGCAGGGGCGTGCATGCGATGTCTCTGCGAGGGCGGCGGTCACTCGGCCGCGTCGAGCGTCACCATATGTCCGCTTCGTCCATAAGTCAGGATAGCCCGACCGGCGGTCAACAGTAGCACGGCGAGGTAGTGGGCGGTGGCGGCGATGGTGCGGTCGGCCGGCTCGGCAAGCTGCGAACGCGTTCATATTGCACCGCACCCCTTGCCCCGCGCCCGCTTTCCCCCTATCCCCGCGCCATGGCTCCCCCTCTGCTTCTGCTTCAAGATACAAAGCTCACCTTCGGCGGCACGCCCTTGCTCGAAGGGGCGGAGCTGTCCGTCTCCGCCGGCGAACGCGTCGGCCTCGTCGGCCGCAACGGCTCCGGCAAGTCCACCCTGCTCAAGATCGCCGCCGGCATGGTCCAGACCGATGGCGGGGCGCGCTTCGTGCAGCCCGGCGCCACGGTGCGCTACCTGCCGCAGGAGCCGGACCTCTCGGGCTTCAAGACCACGCTCGACTATGTCGAGGCCGGCATGGGACCGGGCGACCAGGAATACCGAGCCATCTACCTGCTGGGCGAGCTGGGGCTCACCGGCGAGGAAGACCCGGCTAACCTGTCGGGCGGCGAGGCCCGCCGCGCCGCGCTCGCCCGCGTGCTGGCGCCCGAGCCCGACATCCTGCTGCTGGACGAGCCGACCAACCATCTCGACCTGCCGGCCATCGAGTGGCTGGAGGCCGAGATCGCCTCGCTGCGCTCCGCCCTCGTGCTGATCAGCCATGACCGTCGCTTCCTGCAGGACCTGACCCGCGCCACCGTCTGGCTCGATCGCGGCCGCACGCGGCGCATGGAGCGCGGCTTCGCCTTCTTCGAGGAATGGCGCGACCAGGTGTTGGAGGAGGAGGAGCGCGACCAGCAGAAGCTCGCCCGCAAGATCGTCGCCGAAGAGCACTGGATGCGCTACGGCGTCACCGCGCGGCGCAAGCGCAACATGCGCCGTGTCGGCGAGCTGGCGGATCTGCGCGCCAAGTTCCGCGACCACCGCGGCGCGGTGGGCACCATCTCCGTCACCGCCACCGAGGCCGACGTCTCCGGCAAGCTGGTGATGGAGGCGGAGCACATCTCCAAGTCCTATGGCGATCGCGTCATCGTGCGCGATCTGTCGATCCGCATCCAGCGCGGCGACCGCATCGGCATCGTCGGGCCCAACGGCGCCGGCAAGACCACGCTGCTCAAGATGCTCACCGGCGAAATGGCACCCGACAGCGGCAAGGCCAAGCTCGGCACCAATATCGAGATGGCGACGCTCGACCAGCGCCGCGCCGCGCTCGACCCCGAGCGCTCGGTGCGCGACACGCTCACCGACGGGCGCGGCGACCAGGTGTTCGTCGGCGGCAATCCGCGCCACGTCATCGGCTACATGAAGGACTTCCTGTTCACGCCGGAACAGGCCGGCACCGCCGTCTCGCGGCTGTCGGGCGGCGAGCGCGGGCGGCTGCTGCTGGCCTGCGCGCTGGCGCAGGCGTCCAATCTGATGGTGCTCGACGAGCCGACCAACGACCTCGACCTCGAGACGCTGGATCTGCTGGAAGAGATGATCGACGACTATGCCGGCACCGTGCTGCTGGTCAGCCACGATCGCGACTTCCTCGACCGCACCGTCACCGCCACCATCGCCTATGAGGGCGACGGCAACTGGGCGGTCTATGCCGGCGGCTATTCCGACATGGTCGCCCAGCGCGGCCATGGCGTGAAGGCCAAGGCCGTCGCGGCCGCAGCCGCCGCGCCGGCGCCGGCCAGGAAGCCGTCACCCTCGTCTCCGGCACCCGCCGCGTCGAAGCGCAAGCTCTCCTTCAAGGAGAAGCACGCGCTGGAACAATTGCCCAAGCGCATGTCGCAGCTGGAATCGGACATCAAGCGGCTGAACAACACGCTGCACACCCCGAATTTCTACACTCGCGATCCCGCCGGCTTCCAGAAGGCCACCGCCGAACTCAGCAAGGCGCAGGCCGAGCTCGCCAAGGCCGAGGAAGAATGGCTGCAACTCGAAATGCGGCGCGAGGAAGTGGGCGGCTAGCAACGACTGCCGCCTGCGGCCCTCGGACCGTCGGGCGGGATTCCGGCAAGCAGGTAAGACACCCCATGCCCGACCTCATCCCGCTTTCCGCCCCCGACGATCCTCGCATCGACGCCTATCGCGTCATCAAGGAGCGCGACCTCGTCGGGCGGGGCGGGCGCTTCATCGTCGAGGGCCGCACCGTGCTCGACGTGGCGTTGTCGCTGCGCAACCGCTTCGCGCTGGAATCGCTGCTGCTGGCGGAAAGCCGCGTCGAGGCGCTCGCCCCGCTGCTGGAGCAGGCGCCCGAGGGCCTGCCGATCTATACGGCGAGCCAGGCGATCCTCGACGGCATTACCGGCTTCCACATCCATCGCGGCCTGCTCGGCGTCGGGCTGCGCCGCGAGATGCCCTCCGCGCGGGCGCTGGTGGAGAGCCTTCCCGAACGGGCGCTGGTGGTCTGCGCGCTCGGCATCACCAATCACGACAATGTCGGCGGCATCATGCGCAACGCCGCCGCCTTCGGGGCGGATGTGGTGCTGTTCGACTTCGCCTCCTGCGACCCGCTCTACCGCAAGGCGATCCGCGTCTCGGTCGGCGGCAGCCTCGTCGTGCCCTTCGCCCGCGAGGGCGAGGCGGGCGCGCTGCTGGACCTGCTCGCCGGCCACGGCTTCGAATTGCTCGCCTTCAGCCCGGCGGGCGAGAGCGTTCTGTCCGACCTCGCGCGGGCGCCGCGGACAGCCCTGCTGCTCGGCGCCGAAGGGCCGGGCCTGCCCGCTGCGATCCTTGCGCGCACGCGCACCGTACGCATCCCGATGGCCGGCGGCTTCGATTCACTGAACGTCGCCGCCGCCGGCGCCATCGCACTGCATCACCTTGCCGATATCGGCTGAGCTGCCGGGAACTCACGCTCGCGGGTAGACCGAAGGTGGAGGACATCGCACCACGGCCGGGGGCCGCCAGACACCCCTCGCCGCCGGACGACATCGACGACTGCTCTGCAAATGCCGAATACGTGATCGGCATGGAATCGCCCTCGACAAGGCTGCGGAACGAGATCATTCTTCTGCTTGGAATACTAGGCGGCCAGCTCGCCTCATGACCGTTGACTTTCAAAAGCCCGGAGCACCTCTCCGGGCTTTTTTTTGGCCCGCGCGGTGCCCGCTCCCGGAGCCGAAACGGACGCGGGTTGGAAGACGGCGGCACCGTCCCGGCAGCCATATTAATGGTACTAGATAGTTTCTGAAATTTGCGCTACGTTCGATCTGCCTTTCGAGGCACGGGGTGGACCTGCAACCGCCCCGCAGGATCCGGGCGCCCGCTGCACCGCCCCCCGCAGTAGCGGGCGCCCGGATTCGATCCGCCCCGAAACCGTGTCGCTCGACGCCTTCATGACGCTTACCCGGCGCCGCTGGCATCGAGGTGCGACACAAAGGCGATCAGGTCCTTCCGATCACCCCCCTCCGGCAGACCGGCGAAGCTCACGCGGAAACGCGCCGATGCAGGCGCCACGCCGGAAATATCCTGTGGCGGCGGCCAGCGAAAGCCGGCACGGAGAGCCGCGCCAGCCGCCCACCGCACGCAAGCGGCGGAAGACAAAGGGTTTTGCCGTCCGGCCTTTTGTCGCATAAGCATCACCACGCACCGGCGCCGGACAGTCCGGATATGCGCCGCAGGACAGAGCCGCATGGACCCGACGCACAGGCCGGATGCGATCATCGTCAAGCTTGGCGGCAGCCTCAGCGCCTCCCCGCGCCTGCCGGCGCTGCTCGCCGGCCTTGCCCGCGCCGGTGCCCCGCTGGTGCTGGTGCCCGGCGGCGGACCGCTCGCCGATGCGGTGCGCGACCTGCAGCCGCGCCTGTCGTTGAGCGAGCACGCCTGCCACCACATGGCGATCCTCGCCATGGAGCAGTTCGCCCTCGCCCTGGCCGATATCGAGCCGCGCCTCGCGCCCTGTACCGACGCGCCCGCCATCGCCCGCGCCCACGCACAGGGCCACGCCGCCCTGTGGCTGCCGGCGACGCTGGCGCGCACGGCCGAGGTGCCGGCGAACTGGGACGTCACCGCCGACAGTCTTGCGCTGTGGCTGGCGCTGCAGCTCGATGCCGGTCGCCTCGTCTTCGTTAAATCCGCGCTCGCCGCCGCCCGCAACCCGGCCAGCTGGGCTGCCGCCGGCCTCGTCGACCCGCATGTGCCGGTGCTGGCCACGCGCTTCGCCGGCCGGATCGAGCTCCTGTCCATCGACGAAGCGCTCGACGCCTTCGCATCGGGGAGCGCCGCGGCATGACCGACGCCGAAACGCCCCACGAGCCGAAAACTCCACGCCACGCAAATGCACGCTGGGCTTGGGCGCTCACCGGCTCCGGGCATTTCTTCACCGAGTCGCTGGCTCTGCTGGAGACGCTCGATCCGGTCGACCTGTTCGTCTCGAAGGCGGCGGAGGAGGTGCTGCGCATGTACAAGCAGGAGCTGCCGTCGCACCTGCGCATCTATCGCGACCTCACCGCCTCGGCGGTGCCGGTGGGGCGTTTCTACGAGGGCCGCTACCACACGCTGGTCGTCTCGCCGGCCTCCGCCAACACGGTGGCGAAATGCGCGCTGGGTATCTCCGACAGCCTGGTCACCAATTGCTTCGCCCAGGCCGGCAAGTGCCGGGTGCCGAGCATCGTCTTCGCCTGCGACACCGCGCCGGAGATGATCACCATGGCGCCGAGGGGACTGGTGCCGGTCTATCCGCGCGCCATCGATCTGGAGCACACGGCCCGCCTCGGCCGCTTCGATCACTGCACCGTCGTCGAATCCATCGGCGGCCTCGAACAGGCCATCGCCGCCCGCAAGGCCGAGCTTGCACGCGATGGCTGAGCAACCCGAGCGCATCGCCCTCGTCACCGGTTCGTTCGCCGAGCCGCGCCTGCGCAAGGTTGCGGGCGAGCTCGCCGGGCCGGAGATCGACCCGGTGGTGGTGAATATCGGCGTCAAGGTCGCGGCGCTGATGACCGCCGAGATCGTCGAGCGCCGGCTGAAGATCCCGGAAGGCGCTCGCCGCGTGCTGATGCCCGGCCGGTTCCGCGGCGACCTCTCGCGGCTGGAGCGGCATTTCGGCCTGCCCTTCGAGCGCGGCCCGGACGAGCTCGCCGACCTGCCGGAGCATTTCGGCCGCAAGCGCCGCGCCGCCGACCTCTCCCGTCATGACGTGACGATCTTCGCCGAGATCGTCGACGCCGCCGCGCTCGACCTCCCCTCGCTCCTCGCCCGCGCCCGGCATCTCGCCGCCGAGGGCGCGGAGGTGATCGATCTCGGCTGCCTGCCCGACACCGCCTTCCCGCATCTGGAAGACGCCATCGCTGCCATCAAGGGCGAGGGGTTGAAGGTCAGCGTCGACAGCTTCAATCCGCAGGAGCTCTCCCGCGCCACCCGCGCCGGCGCCGATTACCTGCTCAGCCTCACCGAAGCGACGCTTGCCATCGCCGAGGAGGGACCGGCGATCCCGGTGCTGGTGCCGACCTCGCCGACGGATCTCGACAGCCTGATCCGCGCCATCGAGGCCTGCCGGGCGAAGGGCCGCGCCTTCCTCGCCGACCCGATCCTGGAGCCGATCCATTACGGATTCACCGCCTCACTGGAGCGTTACGCGGCGCTGCGCCGGCTTTATCCCGACATCCCGATCCTGATGGGCATCGGCAATGTCACCGAGCTCACCGACGCCGACACCACCGGCATCAACGCCCTGCTCATGGGCGTCATCTCGGAATTGCGGCTCAACGCCGTGCTGGCGGTCGAGGTCAGCCCGCATTGCCGCACCGCCGTGCGCGAATTCGACCGTGCCCGGCGCGAATTCTACGCCGCCCGGCAGGCCGGCGCGCTGCCGCAGGGCTTCGGCGGCGGGCTGATGGCCTTGCGCGACCGTCGCCCCTACGCCGCCACGCCGGACGAGATCGCCGACCTCGCCAGGCAGGTGCGCGACGGCAATTACCGCATCATGGTCGCCGAGGACGGCGTCCACATCTTCAACCGCGACGGCCACCAGATCGGCGCCGATCCGTTCGCCTTCTTCCCGGCGCTGGGAGTGGAGACAGACGGCGCCCACGCCTTCTATCTCGGCGTGGAGACCGCCCGCGCCGAGATCGCCTTCCGGCTCGGCAAGCGCTATGCGCAGGACGAGGCGCTGCGCTGGGGCGTCGCCGGACGCGGCGATGGCAACCCGGACGACGGTACCGTCGACCCGCATCGTTTGACATTCGACAAGGCGGGGTCGACCCTGACCACCGGGCTCAAGAAAAGCTGAATCATGATCCGCGAAGCCATCGTCACCACCCGCTCGCATGCCGGCGAGCCACATATCGCCCCAATGGGTGCGACGGTGATCGAGGGCGGCTACCTGCTCCAGCCGTTCCGCCCCTCGCGCACGCTCGACAACATCGTCTCCACCGGCATCGCGGTGATCAACTTCACCGACGACGTGCGCCTCATCGCCGCCTGCGTGCTCGGCAAGCGGATACCGGTGGAAACCACCAAGGCGGTCTATCTCGATTGCCCGCGCCTCGTCGGCACGCTCTCGCATGACGAGCTCACCGTCGAGAAGGTGGAGGACGATCCGCAGCGCCCGCGCATCTTCTGCAAGACCTATTACAGCGAGGGCCACTCGCGCTTCCTCGGCATGAACCGCGCCAAGGCGGCGGTGCTGGAGGCGGCGGTGCTGGTCAGCCGGCTGCACCTGCTGCCCGACGACAAGGTCGATGCCGAGATGGCCTATCTCGCCATCGCGGTGGAAAAGACCGCCGGACCGGAGGAGCAGGAGGCATGGGAATGGATGATCGAGGCCGTCGCGGCACATCGCCGCACGCGGGATGGCGTGCCTGCCGATTCCGCGCGCGCCTCGTGAGCCGGCCCCGGTGGAACCGCACCTCATGAGCCGCCACGTCTCCGGCCTGAAGCCCATTGTCCCCGGCGCCGCGCCGGGCCTGCTCGCCAGCGTCGCCGATCTCGCCGAGATGCGCGATGCAATTCTGGGCGGCGTCGACATCGTCGATCTCAAGCAGCCTTCCTTCGGCGCGCTCGGCGCGTGGAGCAGCGAGGCGCTGACTGCCGCGGTGATGATGTGGAACGCCAGCGGGCCGGACCGGCCGGCGCTTTCGGCCACCGCCGGCGACCAGCCGATGGTGCCGGCGATCCTTGCCGCCGCCTGCGCCCGCGTCGCCGCCACCGGGGTGCCGATCGTCAAGGCAGGGCTGTTTTCCAGCGCCCATGCGGGTTCCTGCGTCGAGGCGCTGGCGCCGCTGGCGGCGAAGACGCGGCTGGTCGGCGTGCTGTTCGCCGACCAGGATCCGGATTTCACGCTGATCGCCAGCGCCGGCCGCGCCGGATTCTACGGCATCATGCTCGACACCGCCGACAAGAAGGCGGGCCCGCTCACCGCCCATCTCGATCTGCTGAGCCTCGGTCATTTCGTCACCGAGGCCCGCCGTCACGGCCTGATGACCGGACTTGCCGGCTCGCTCGCGCTCGACGACATCCCCGCACTCGGCGGCCTCGATGCCGATTACCTCGGCTTCCGCGGCGCCCTGTGCGCGGACGGACGCACCGGCCGGCTCGACCCTGTGCGCCTCGCCCAGGCGCGGGCGCTGGTGCGCTCGCTGGCCTGACACCCCCCACCACGCGCAATTGCCATCTGGACATCGCTAAAAGAGCGGATTACCTTCCAAAAAAATATAAAAATACGTATAAATTAGGGAAGAAATCTATGTACTCGGATCAGAACGAAGACAATGGCAGTCGCGTGCTCGGCGGGTTTCTCGCCCTGACCGCGCTGATGATCATTCTCGTCTGGAACTGCTTCTGAGCGCGTGCCCCGTCCGCCGGGCCTGACGGCTCGCGAACGGCGGCACCGCCCGGCGATCATCCGGCCGACCGGGGGCGGCGGACCGGATGACCCGTTTTCCGCCATCGCGCGCAGCCCCGGCATATCCGCCTGCTGCGCGCGATCCGGCAGTCTCCCGCCAGATCGAAGCCGCCACGACAGGCGAGCCCGCGCTCCACGGCAGACCTGACGTCGCCGACAGCCGGTTGCCGCAGCGGGCTAGTGTCCCGTCAGGTCGATCGGCACCTTCTCCACCGACATGTCGATCGGCACGCGGGCACGCTCGATCTCGATGGCCTGCTTGCGCTGCTCGACCTCGACCTTGGTGAGCGAGGCGTCGATCGTCACCGCCTCGTAGCGCTTTTCCAGCTCCAGCACCTGCTTGCGGCTCTCCAGCGGCACGATGAGCTTCACCGCGATGAAGCGGACCGTCGCCTTGCAGCGGCCGGCCTCGTCGAGAAACGCCTCGGTGCAGGCCGGCACCGGCTGCTTCTCGATGAAGCGGGTGATCGCCGTCACCTTGGCCGCGAACAGGAACTCTACCCGCCGGTTGCGCGCACGCCCCGCCGGCGTGGCGTTATCGGCGATCGGCATCGCCTCGCCGAAGCTGATCCGATAGACCGACGCCTGGTAGATGCCCCGCCGCACGAGTGCCGCCGCCACCGCCTGCGCCCGCCGCAGGCCGAGGTCGAGATTGTAGCCGGCGTCGCCCTCCGCATCGGTATGGCCGACCACGAACAGCGCGACGTCGGAGACCTCGTGTTCAGGTTGCGGGCGATCACGTCGACGAGTTCGTAGGCTTCCGGGCGGACCACGTCCGAGCCGCTGTCGAAGAAGGCGTCCTGCTGCGCACTCACCCGCAGCACCGGGATCGAGACCGGGAAATCGGCGATGCCGTGCTCGGCCGGCGATATCTCGTCCTGCGAAAATCGGAACGCCACCTTGCCCTTCGCATAGCGCATCAACCGCGCCACCCGGTCCTCGTGCTCGCGACCGACCAGCTTCCAGGCCAGCAGCGGACAGGGCAGGCCGCGCGCCAATATGCGCGGGTCGCAATCGGGCCCTTGCGGGGAGGCTCCCTGCGCCGCCGCGCCGGCGATCAGCGCCAGCCAGAGCGCCGGTATCGCCGCGTCGCGCATGCCGCCGAACGGCATCCATGCCTCGAATTGCGGCGTCGGGTCGGGATTGTCGGCCCAGACCTGCGCGAAGGTCTTGTCGCCGACATAGGCGCAGCTCTTGCCGCCGCAGGTGAGGATGCCGCGGATCGGCACGAAGCGGTCCTCGACCGACTGCATGTCCAGCCAGGCATTCACCAGCGCGCCGTTGCGGTCGCGCGAAAGGCGCAGGCGCATCGGGTAGTCCTCCCCGGCGAGCTTTATCGTGCCCTGGTAGATCGCCACCTCACGCGGCGGCCGTCGGCGGGCATGGGCCGGAGACGGCGGTCAGCGTCGCCAGCCGGGCGCGGCCGGTGAGGAAGAAGGCTTCGAGATAGTTCTTCGGCACGGTATCGGGCGTGCCCGGCGCGCCGAACAGGTGCACCTCCGCCCGCTGCAGGTCGAGCCCGGCGGCTTCCGCCCCGGCCCGCGCGGCAGCGCGGGCGGCCGGCACCTCGGCCTTGGGAAACTGCGCCAGACCGAGATCGGTGTAGATCACCACCCGCGGCAGACCACGGGCAAGGTCGGTGCCGGTTCCGCGCGCCAGCGAACGCACGAGGCTGCCCTTGGCAAATCCGGCCTCTGCGCCCGTGCCATCGGCGGCGGGCAGAGTTTTGGTGCCGGCCACCATCGCCAGCGTCGCCTTGCGGCGGAATTCCTCGGCGGCCTTCTTCTGGGTGCTGCGCCAGTCGCTGCCGAGGAACCAGTCGAGCTTCGAGCTGTCCTGGTCGAGCCTCGCCTCCTCCTCCGGCCGGTACATCGGCACGCAGCCGGTGAACAGCAGGGTGAGCCCGGAACCGTCGGCATTGGCGATGGCGAGGCTCACCCGCTCGCGCGCATCGATGCGCTGGCCGGCACCGGAGGCCAGCGGGTCGACGAACTGGCCGGCGAAGCGGCGCCAGCTCTGGTTGGCCTCCGCCGGCTTGCCGTCCGGCTCGGGCGTCACCATCCGCCCGTCGATCACCACCAGCGTCTGGCGCAATGCCGGCGGCAAGTTGCCCGGCCGGCAGAAGTTGTCGTCGACCACCGCCTGTGCGACCGCGGTGCCCGCCCAGAACAGCGTCGCGGCGAAGATCGGCAAAAAGAGATGCGGCAGGGCGCGCCGGCGATGCGGCGATCGGGCGGGTATGGGCATCGGGGTCGCCGCTTCCACAGGAGATCGGGTCAGAGATATTTCATGCGCAGCGGCAGCGCGGCGTAGTCGGCGGGCTCCAGCGTGTCGGTCGGGCTGGGATAGACCTGCGCCGTCCGCTCGAAACGTGTCGCCTGCCCGCTTCCGCCCTTGGCCGTTACGACGGTGCGGCTGACCAGCTGCCGGCGATAGGCTTCGAGCACCGACATCACCCGCGCGTCCTGCTCGGCGATGCGCTCGAAGGCGCGGCGGGCCCCCTGGTGTTCCGGCAGGTGGCCATGCGACTCGTGCTGGTTCTGTGCCTCGGTGCGGCTCTTCTTCGCGCTGGCGTCGATGCGCTCGAATTCGCGCTGCAGCGGCTTGTCGAGCGTCTCCTGAAGTGCGCGCATCTGCTTCTCGCGCGCCTCCATATGCTTGAAGGCGGCGGGAAAACGCGGGTCGCGGTCGTGCACGAAGAAGGCGAGGATCACGCCCACCGCCCAGACCACCATGTTGGAGAGCAGCGAGCCGCCGATGATCTTCAGCCGGCTCGGGGCGTCGCCGGACATCACCGCGATCTCGGCCAGGAGGTCGGCGAAGAAGCTCTCGCGCGCATACCAGACGATGCTCAGCACCAGAGCCAGCGACAGTGTGCCGAGGCCCATCAGCTTGGCGATCGCCCAGCGGTCGGCATCGTCCTGCGAGGGGTCGGACAGCACCGAGACCTGTCGCAGCAGCGTGCCGTAGCAATGCGAGGAGAAGGCCAGCGCGGCGGCCACCACCACCGAAGTGCCGGCGGCGATGGCGGGGGTGAAGAAGCGGATCGCCGCGAAGGTCTCGTAATTGATCATCATCTCGGCGATGCCGATCAGCAGCAGCGCCGCGAAGTACCACCAGCGCACCACCACCGGCCCGCGGTTATATTTCGAGTGCAGGCTCTCATATTGCCGCCGGGCGGTCTGGTAGCCTATGCGCGCGATGTCGAGCCGCGCGAAGTTCATCTGGTTCTTCTCGGCATGGGAGGCGACGACCTGCCGCTTCTGCATGAGGCGTTGCTGCTCGACGCGATCGAGTTCGCGCTCGATGAAGATGCCCGCCCCCGACGTCACCTGGTTGAGCGAGGCAGCCGCCGCGTCCACCGCGTCGAGCGCCGCCCGGCGCGGGCTTTCCACCAGGGCGCGGTACCAGGACGCCATGTTCGGCGTCAGGTCGGCCGGCACCGCCTCGGCATGATCGGACAGGTGGATGCGCGCGAGCGCAAGATCGTGGTCGATGCCGCCCATCAGTTCGGCGGCGGCCGGGCCGGCGAGCGAGAAATCAACGGCGGCGTAGGAGGCGGGAGGCGTTCCGTGCGAGATCGTTCCGTGCATGGCGAACCCCTGGCTGTCAGATGTCGACCGGCGCCCATTCGCCCTGCGGCGACCTGCACCAGAGCTGGCTCTTGGAACTCGCGGTCTCGCCGCCCACCGAGACGGTCTGGGCGGATTCGCGGCAGACCGGCGGTTCGGCGGCTTTGCTCTTCAGCAAGGCCGGCGCGGCGACCCGCCTGACCCGCGTGGTGACGCTGGCGGGCTTGCCGGATTTGGTGCGGAAGCTCTCGGTGCGGCTGGCATTGGCAGCCACCGCCTGGCGCTCGGCAGCGGCGACGCGGGCCTGGTCCTCGCGGGCGGCAAGCTGCATCAGCACCGCGCAGCTGCCGACCCCGGTCGCCGCGCCGATGATGGCGCCGCGCCCGGCATTGCCGCCGGTCATCTAGCCGAGAATGGCGCCGGTGACCGCCCCCACGGCCACGGTGGCCATGCACTGCCCGATAGCGCGCTGCATTGCGGTCTGGCCGGCTGCCTCGGCGGTTCCGGCAAAACCCGTAATGCTTGCGGCGACGAGGCCGGCGGCCACGCCCCGCGCTACAACTTTTGAGAGCATCGTTTCCCCCGACCCTATCGGGAAAGCCATAGCGCGAAACGCCAGAATGATACAATCAAAAGTTAAAATATGTTATTTAAACTCTCTATAGTTGTAGTTGCGTCGCAACGGCGCGGCCGCGTTCCGGCGCGGCGACAAGCTTGACAGGGTGAGCGGAGAGGTTCAGGAGAACCGTTATGATGCAGTGCATCATGCCTGCCATTTTTCCTCGAAAGACAGACGTCCAACCCCCATGCCCAGCGATAGTGACAGTCGATCGTCCGGCCCATGGCGGCCGGCGCCGTGAGCCGATCGCAGGCATGACCTGACCGGCTCCCCGCGCCCGCCCTGCCTCAGGCCGGACGACGGAAAGAGAGCCGAGATGGACGATATCCGGGACCCGGCGCAGGATCGCCGCGACGACCCCCGCCGTGACGACGAATTCGCGGACGCCGCCGTGCGTGCGGCCTCGATTGCCGCCGAGCTCGCCGAAGAGCACCCGGCCGACATTGCCGAAGCCCTCGACGAGCAGGAGCCGGAGACCGCCTCCGCCGTGCTCGCCAGCTTGCCGCGCGAGCAGCAGGTCGAGGTGCTGGACCTGCCGGATTTCGACCTGTCGAGCGACCTCCTCGAGGCGCTGCCGGTCGAGGAGGCGGTGCGCCTCATCTCCGACATGTCGTCCGACCGCGTCGCCGACCTGTTCCGCTGGATGGAGGAGCCGGCGCGCTCGCATCTGTTCGCGCGGCTGCCGCCGGCGATGCAGGCCGAGCTGAACCGCCTGCTCGCCTATCCCGAGCACACGGCCGGCAGCCTGATGACCACCGAATTCGTCACCGTCCCCTCGACCTGGACGGTGGGCGAGACGCTACGCCACATCCGCGCCATCGAGCGCACGCGCGAAACGATCTACGCCATCTACGTGCTCGACCCGGTCAGCCACAGGCTGCTCAAGGCGGTGACGCTGCGTCGCCTGATCACCGGCGAGACCGGCCAGCCCATCCTGTCGGTGGCGCCCAAGCACGATCCCATCACCACCACGCCGCTCACCGACCGCGAGGACGTGGCGCGGCTGATCTCGAAATACGACCTGCTCGCCGTGCCGGTGGTGGACGAAGAGGACCATGTGCTCGGCATCGTCACCGTCGACGACATGATCGACGCCATCATCGAGGAAGGCACCGAGGACGCGCAGAAATTCGGCGGCATGGAGGCGCTGGACGAGCCCTATATGGAGATGGGCTTCCTCGCCATGCTGAAGAAGCGCGCCGGCTGGCTGTGCATCCTGTTCCTCGGCGAGATGCTGACCGCCAGCGCCATGCAGCATTTCGAGGACGAACTGGAAAAGGCCATCGTGCTGACCCTGTTCATCCCGCTGATCATGAGCTCGGGCGGCAATTCCGGCTCGCAGGCGACCTCGCTGATCATCCGCGCGCTGGCGCTGCACGAGATCAGGCTCGGCGACTGGTGGCGGGTAGCGCTGCGCGAACTACCCTCGGGCCTGGTGCTGGGTGCCATTCTCGGCACGCTCGGCATGGTGCGGATCACCACCTGGCAGACGCTCGGCCTGCACGATTACGGCGAGCACTGGATGCTGGTGGCGCTCACCATCGGCTCGGCACTGGTGGCGATCGTGACCTTCGGCTCGCTGATCGGCTCGATGTTGCCCTTCGTGCTGCGCCGCGCCGGCTTCGATCCGGCCAGCGCCTCGGCGCCCTTCGTCGCCACCTTCATCGACGTGACCGGCCTCGTGATCTATTTCAGCGTGGCGCTGGCCATCCTGCATGACACGCTGCTCTGAGCGAGGCGGCGGGCGCCGGCCGGGAGACCGGTCGGCGCGCCAGTAGCCCGCTTCAGGCGGCGCGATGCACCTGCAGAGGCGGCGTGCCCTGATGGATCGCCTTCTTGAGCTCGCTCCTCAGTTGCGGCGTGTCCTTCGCGCCATGAACCGAGACGGCGTGCTGGGCAACGGCATCGAGCAGTTCCCGCTCATTATCGGCCGCGATAGCGACAGAGCATGTCATGTCGCTGGGCACCTCGCGGCAGTCGACGAACATTCGGCCCAAAAGTGCCTCCTGTGGTTCGGACGCCGAACACGACGCTCGGCGCCGGGGAAGCAAGCTACACCTCTCGCGCCATGCTGCCCAAATCACGAAAACGGGCCGCCCCCTCACCCCGGCAGGACCAACTCGCCGTGTGCCGCCGTCCACGCGACGCCCGCATGCTGACGACGGTGCTGGATTGCGGCGCCCGCTCCGGCATCGGGCCTTTCATCGACGGCAAGGACGCGGCACTCGCCCTCGATATGGCGGGCGGGCTCAGCGTGCTGCCCCCCCGGTGCGGGGCTTCGTCTTCGTCGGCGCCGGCACGGCTGAGACGGGCCATTGGCCAACTCACGTGCCGGGTGCAGAATGACCCTCTGAAGCGCATGCGAGTCGCCACCTCACCGCTCCCTGTTGGCGGGGAGGAGTGCTTCGACCTCGCCCCGTCGCTTGCCAGTCGAGACAACCATGCCCGAGATCGTGCTTGCCGCCATTTCCGCCCGCAATCTCGCCGCGGCGGCGCGGCGCGCCGGACTGCGGGCACTGGTGCTCGATTTGTTCGGCGACGACGACACGCGGGAGCTGGCAGCCGACGTCGTGCCGCTGCGTCGGCGCGCCGGGCTCGCCATCGATATCGACGACCTGTTCGAGCAGCTCGAGGTCCATGGCGGCGCGCAACTGCCGCTTGTGCTCGGCTCCGGCTTCGAATCGACGCCGGACGTCGTCGACACGCTCGCCGAGCGCCTGTCTCTCGCCGGCAATGGCGGGGCTGTGCTGCGCAGGTTGAAGAACCCGTTCGAACTCGACAAGCTGCTGACATCGCTTGATATCCCGCATCCGCGCGTGTTCGCCGAAGAGGCTCCGGCGGGGGTCGACACGCTGGAAAAGGCCATCGGGGCCTCCGGTGGCGCGCATGTCCACCCTGCCCGCCGCGTGCAGGGCGGCGGACGCTACCTGCAGGAGCGGATCGAGGGCCGTACCGTCTCGGCGCTGTTCGTTGCCGACGGGCGCGACGCCTGCCTCCTCGCCTTCTCCGAACAATGGTGCACGCCCGACGCGGGCTCGCCCTATCGCTATGGCGGCGCGGCCGGCCCCATTGCCGTCACGCTGCCGCTCGAGCGCGAGATCATCCAGGCGCTGCGCCATCTCGCCGGAGCGGCAGGCCTCGTCGGCCTCGCCAGCGCCGACATCGTCCTGACGGCGGACGGCTGGCGGCTCATCGAGATCAATCCGCGCCCCGGCGCCACCCTCGACCTGTTCGATCACCCGCCGCTGCCGCCGCTGCTGCGCCTGCATCTCGATGCCTGCGAGGGGCGCCTGCCGGTGCTGGCGCCGTTGCGCCCCGGCACGCCCCATGGCGCGCGGGCGGCCGGTGTCTTCTACGCGCCGGTCGCGTTCGAGATGCGATTGGACGGGCTTCCCACCCACACCGCCGACCGGCCGGCCTTCGGCACCAGGCTGCAGCCCGGCGAACCGGTCTGCACGGTGTTCGGCGAGGGCCGGGACGCCGAGGAGGCGCGCGGCGCCATGCTCATGCGCATGGATGCACTGTGGGACGCGATGCAACTCGCCAGCCGCAGAGCGGCGGAGTGAGACAGTGATCATGGAATCGCAGGTAAGCCTCAACCGCCTCGTCGCCACCCGCGTCGACGCGCTGATCGCCGAGGCCGGCATGCTGCGGCTCGCGGTCAGCCGGTCGCGGGACGGGGTGCGGATCGTCGATGCCGGCATTGCCGCACGCGGCGGCATCGAGGCCGGCCGACGCATCGCCGAAATCTGCCTCGGCGGCCTCGGCATGGTGTCGCTTGGCCCGGATTCCCGCTTCGGTCGTTGGAGCACGCTGATTTCGGTGTCGACCGTCGATCCGGTGCTCGCCTGCCTTGCCAGCCAATATGCCGGCTGGAGTCTGGCGGAAGGCGAATTCTTCGCGCTCGGCTCCGGTCCGGGGCGGGCGCTGCATGCCGGCGAGACGCTGTTCGCCGAGCTCGACTATCGCGATCGGGCCAGCCGCGCCGTGCTGGTGCTGGAGGTCGACCGGCTGCCGCCCGAACCGCTGGTCGGCCGCATCGCTTCCCTGTGCGGCGTGGAGCCGGACGCGCTGACGCTGATCCTCACCCCGACACGCAGCCTCGCCGGCACGGTGCAGGTGGTGGCACGGGTGCTGGAAGTGGCGCTGCACAAGGCGCATGCGCTGCATTTCCCGCTGGAGCGCATCGTCGATGGGCTCGGCAGCGCGCCACTGCCGCCACCGGCGCCGGATTTCATCGCCGCCATGGGCCGCACCAACGACGCCGTGCTCTATGGCGGCGACGTGCATCTATATGTCGAGGGCCCGGAGGAGGAGGCTCGCGACCTCGCCGCCGGGCTGCCCAGTTCCACCTCGCGCGACCATGGCCGCTCGTTCGGCGAAATCTTCGCCTCCTATGACGGCGACTTTTACAAGATGGACCCGATGCTGTTCTCACCCGCCCGTGTCACCGTCACCGCGCTGGCGACCGGCCGTAGCTTCCGCTTCGGCGGCTTCGACGAGGCGGTACTGGACCGCTCCTTCGCATGATCCGGGCCGATGCCATCGTCATCTTTACCGAGGATGCGGACTGGCACACCAACCGGCTCCGCGCCGCGTTGGCGCGCCAGGGGCTCGATGTCCACGTCCTGTCGCTCAACGATTGCGGTTTCTGCGTGACCGGCCGCGGCCACGGGCTGCACCTGCCGGGTCTCGACGGTGCCCTGCCGGCCGCCGCCTTCGTCCGGCTGATCGCCAAGGGCAGCACCGAGCAGATCACCCATCGGCTCAGTGTGCTGCATGCGCTGCGCGAGCTCGGCGTAAGGGTGGTGAACGACGCGCGCGCCATCGAATGCTGCGTCGACAAGAGCATGACCACCTTCCTGCTTCATCGCGCCGGCCTGCCGACACCACCCACCGTCACCGGGGAGGACGTTGTCGCGATGAGGGAGCGTCTCGCGGCGATGACCGGGGCCGGCGTGCTGAAACCGCTATTCGGCGCGCAGGGGCGCGGCCTGCGCCGGCTCGATCCGCTTGATGAACTGCCGGAGCCGGAGAAGGTGAACGGCGTCTATTATCTCCAGCAATTCGTCGGTGCGCTCGCCGCCGATCGCTATCACGACATCCGCGTGCTGGTGGCCGGCGACCGGCCCGTCGCGGCGATGCGGCGAAACGCCGACGGCTGGATCACCAATATCCACCAGGGCGCGACCGGCGAGGCGCTGGAGATGACGCCCGAGTTGACCGAGCTCTCCGTGCGGGCGACGGCGGCGGTCGGCGCCGATTATGCAGGGGTCGACCTGATCGCCGATGAAGCGGGGCGGCTCTTCGTGCTGGAGGTCAATTCCATGCCGGCATGGAAGGGGCTTCAGGCGGCCACCGGCATCGACGTTGCCGAGAGGCTCGCCCGCCACGTCGCCGGGTTGATCGCGGAACCCGCGAACCCATGACGGCGGCCGACATCGAAGCCGCCTTCCTGCGCGCCTGCCTCGCCGAGCTCGATGCGCTGAAGCCCGGCAATGTCCACCGCTTCGCTGCCGGACATGGCATGGAGGTCGCCCATTTCGAGGCTGCCGCCCGCGCCGCCGCGCCGCATGTCGCCCGCTCCGGTGCGGGCGTCGGCGATCGCGTCGAGGCGGCGGTGGCAGCCTCGCTGGCCGCGACCGGCCTCAATGCCAATCTCGGCATCCTGTTGCTCTGCGCGCCCCTGGCCGCAGCGGCGGAGCAACCGGGACCGTTGCGCCATGCGCTTGCGCAGGTGCTGGCGGAACTCGATATCGCCGATGCCGAGGCGGCCTTCCGCGCCATAGCCGCCGCCCATCCCGGCGGCCTCGGACGCCGAGCCGAGCACGATGTTGCCGGCCCAGCCACGATCGGCCTGCGCGAGGCGATGGCGCTGGCGCAGGACGAGGATCGCATCGCTCGCCAGTATGTGACCGGCTCCGCCGACGTCTTCGATATCGGCGTCGCCCGGTTGCAGGCGCTCGCCGATGCCGAGCCGGAAGCGCGCACCGAGGCCGCTTATGTCGCCTTTCTCGCCGCGTTCCCCGACAGCCACATCGCCCGCAAGTTCGGATTGCCGGCGGCGCAGGCCGTGCAGCTCGAAGCACGACAGCTCGCCGCCAGCCTCGACTGGCATGCCCCGGCGGCGCAGCGCCATCTGCTGCTCGCGAAATTCGACGCATCGCTGAAGGCGCGCGGGCTCAATCCCGGCACCAGCGCCGACCTCACAGTCGCCAGCTTGTTCGCCAACGCCCTCACGCCATGACGGCGCGAAGCTCGGCTTCGCCGAGCCTCCCATCATGCAGCGCGCTCGCGAGCAGGACCCCGGCGACGCCGAGATCGCGCAGGCGCTTGAGATCGTCGGCATCGCGCACCCCGCCGGCGGCATAGATGCGGCGGGAACCGGCGCGCGCCAGCGTATCGCGCAGCCGCGCAAAATCGGGACCGTCGCCGCCGCCGACTCGGGCGAGCGTCATCAGGATCACCTCGTCCGGCCACAGGTCGGCGCGTTCGTGCAGTTCACCCGGACCGCGCGGTCCCTCCGGCCCGTGATCGAGCGACAGCACCGCCGGGCCGCGCCGCAGCGTCGCGAACCCGGCTGCGAGATCCGCCATGGATTCGGTGCCGACGACGCGTCGCCGTCCGGGCGCGAAGCGATCGAACCCGGCCTCACCGGCATCGATCCACAAGCTTTCGAAATGCGTGGCGAGTTCATCCGTCGCCGCCTCATTGGCGGGACGAGAGGCTATGGCGTCGAGATCGGCCACATAGAGCGTGCGGAAAGGCATGAGACTGCGCAGCCCCCTGGCAACCACGGCCGGGACGGCGCCCTCGCAGAGCCGCGAGGCGATGGGGCGATAATTCGCACGGTCGCCGCGCCGGGCATGGACGACGACGCCTCCCATCAGGTCGATCACCGGTATAAGTTCCACCCCGGTCGGTCTCCGCCGCGAAGGTTACGATGCTGGTTCTTGTCTGCGAGTTTGTTACAGGAGGCGGGCTGAGGGGCGAAGCGCTTTCGCCCTCGCTCGCCGCCGAAGGCGCACTGATGCGCGACACGCTGATCGGCGATCTGGAAGACCTCCCCGGCGTGCGGGTGATCGCCACCCATGACGACCGCCTGCCGCCCCCGCCGCGGGGCCGCAGTCAGGCCATAGGCACCGCCGACGACGTGCTGGCGATCTGGGCCGACCTCGCCGGGACCGCTCGTTGCGCCTGGCCGGTGGCGCCGGAGACCGGCGGCGCGCTAGAGGCGGTCGCGGCGCGACTGCGCGAACGCAATCGCCGCGTCATCGCCCCGGACGATGCGACGCTGCGCCTTTGCGCCGGCAAATACGCCACCGCCGCGCATCTCGCCGCCGCCGGCATTCCGGTCATTCCGACATGGCACGCGAGCGAACTGCCGGCGGAAGCCGCCGGCCCCTTCGTGGTGAAGCCCGACGATGGCGCCGGCAGTCTCGACATCCGCCTGTGCGAAAGAGCGGAAGCGGAAGCCGTCGATCCGTCCTGCATCGTCCAGCCCTATGTCACGGGCGCCGCCGAGAGCCTCACATTGCTCTGTCAGGATGGGCGGGCGCATGTCCTCAGCGTCAACCGCCAGCATGTGGACATGGCGGACGGGCGGATCGCCTTCCATGGCGTTACCGTCGGTGCCCGGCCGCCCGATTCCAGCCTCGCCCATCTGGCGCAGGCCATCCTCGACGCCCTGCCGGGCTTGCACGGCATTGTCGGCGTCGATTATGTGGCGACGCCGCAGGGACCGGTGGTCGTCGAGATCAATCCGCGGCTGACGACGAGCTATGCCGGGCTGCGCCGGGCGCTGGGCGTCAATGTCCTCGCCTTCGTCGCCGACCTCGTCCGCGACGGGGCGGTGCCGGATCTGCCGCATCTTCCTCCTCCCCTTGCCATCGAGGTGCTTGTGTGACGACGATTTCGCGGCTCGGCTGGGACGTGGGCGGCGCCCATGTGAAAGTGGCGGCCTTCGGCGACAACGGCCGCCTTGCGGCAGTACGGATCGTCGCCTGCCCGGTCTGGCGGGGGGCGCAGCACCTCACCGACGCGCTGCGCGGCCTGCGCGCGCAGTTTCCCGCCGGCATCCCTTCCGCCGCCGCCATGACCGCCGAGGGTGCCGATCTGTGGCCGGATCGCCATGCCGGCGTGGTCGGCACCGCGGCGCTGATGGTCGAAGCGTTCGGCGGCTCGCCGCTGGTGCTGTTCGCCGGACCCGACGGCTTCGTGAAGCCGGAACAGGCCGCCACCTATTCCGCCACCATCGGCTCGGCAAACTGGTACGCGACCGCTGCCGTGCTCGCGCATCTGCTGCCGGCCGGCGTGCTGGTCGATATCGGCTCCACCACCGCCGACCTCATCCCCTTCGGCGACGGCCGGGTGCAGGCGCGCGGCTTCACCGATGCCGAACGCCTCGCCGCGGGCGAGCTTCTCTATACCGGCATTGCCCGCACGCCGGTGATGGCGCTCGCCCGACGGGCGCCTTTCGCCGGGCGCTGGGTGCCGCTGATGGCCGAGCTCTATGCTACCAGCGCCGACATCTACCGCCTGCTCGACCTGATGCCGGACAACGCCGACCTGCATCCGAGCGCCGATGGTGGCGACAAAACCGTGGAGGCGAGCGCGCGCCGGCTGCTGCGCATGGTCGGCGAGGACCTGACCCCGGCCAACCGGGCCCGCGCACGCCGCCTCGCCTTCCATCTCGGCCAGCAGCAGCTGCACGACCTGGGCGGTGCGCTCGACAGCGTCGCCTCGGGGATGGAGGAGGATGTCGGCCTCGTGGTCGGCGCCGGCGTCGGGCGTTTCCTCGCCCGCCAGCTCGCCGAGCGGCGCGGCGCCGCCTATCTCGACCTCGCCGACGTGCTCACCGACGACCCCGTGCTCGCCGTCGACGCGGCGGATTGCGCCCCGGCGGTCGCGGTCGGCTTGTTGTCAGCCGCCCTCGATCCGGGCTAAGCCGCGCAGCTGAGTATTCCGGGAGCCGTCCATGTCCGACCGTATCTTCCTGCGCGGCATCGAGTTGCACGCCTATCACGGGCTCTACGAGGAAGAAGCACGCCTCGGCCAGCGCTTCGTGGTCGATGTCGACTGGTGGCTCGACGCCCACCCCGCCGCCCAGCACGACGACTATGCCGAGACTGTGGGCTACGAGAAGGTGTTCGAGACGGTGCATGCCGTCTCGACCGGGCACCGCTTCCATATTCTCGAAGCCTTCGCGGAAGCGATCGCCGCGGAAATCCTGCGCCGCTATGGGCGGGTGGAGAAGGTCCGCGTCGAGCTTCACAAGCCGCACGCCCCGATCCCCGGCGTGCTGCGCGACGTCGGGGTCGAGATCGTTCGCCAGCGCTGACGCACGCCCTCAGCGGCGATTATCGCGCAGCACCCGCACCGGGACCGGCTGACCGTAGCGCGGGGCCACGCGGGCCGGCGGCAGCAGCCGCAGCGGCTTCTCCTGCGCCCGCGCCAGCCGGGTGAAGCGGTCGCGCCACGGAACCTCTATGAGGCGGAAACTCTGCGCCGCCAGACCGATGACACACGCAATGAACGCCGCCAGCAGCACGCCGGCGCCGGGCGCACCGATGTCGTAGAGCCGCTTCACCGTGCCGTCGATCAGCATTTCGCGACGTAGATCGACACCGGCGAGATCGCCATAGGCCCAAAGGCCATAGCCGACGCCCAGCACCAGCATCGGCATGTGAATGAGATAGATGGAGAACGACCAGCGCCCGAGCGCCTGCAGCGGCGCCAGCCGCATCAGCCGCGAAGCAAGGCCGCTCTCACGCGCGAAGACGAGGATCGGCACGGCAAAGGCGAACGGCGCCAGCACGCTGAGCGCCGCCACATGGTCCGGCCCGCGACCGGCCATGACGATGAACCCCGTCGCGAGGGCCAGCGCCGCGCATTCGAACAGCGTGGCCACGGGCAGGCGCCGGTCGCGTAACGCCGCATGGAGGTGGTAGGCGCCGACGCCGGTGAAGAATCCGGCGATGCAGCGGATGAAGCCGAAATCGGCGGTGGAGTTCATGTAGGCCGGCGCGAAGGCGAGGATCGCCAGCATGGCGGCGGCGGCCACCGCCAGCGAAACCGTCAGCAGGTGCCGGTGCGCAGCGAGCGCGACCAAGGCAAACAGGAGATAGGTGTAGAATTCAGCACCGATACTCCAGGCAGGACCGTTCCAGGCACTGCCGTACAGCCCCATCGAATTGAGCAGCAGCGCATTGAGCAGCAGCGCGTGCAGCGAATAGCCGCCACTGTCGGTATCGATCATCAGCCGTTCGGGATGATGGCCGGCGACGTTGATCGCCATCACGCCCAGCATCATCGCGAACAGCACGGCAAGATGCAGCGGCCATAGACGGCCGATGCGGCGCAGCAGGAAGCCGACGAATTGCCGACGGTCGCCGATGCGATCGCGGTAGGCATGGCACACGACGAAACCGGATAATACGAAGAAAAAATCGACGAATAGATAGGCATTTAGAAGAAATTCGTTACGAATAAAAGGCACATCAACCACAAATATAAAATGATATATGATCACCATGACGGCGCAGACACCGCGCCAGGAATCCAAAACTTCGAATCGTTCGCCCTTAGCGGCAGCATCCATGTCGCAAACCTCTCAGGTAACATCTAACCGCCTAACATCATCATCCATGCGTTCGGCGGAAACTCCCCCGTCGCTAACGGCAGAGGCGGCGACGGGTTCCATCGGCGTGCGATCCATTCGGAGCGTGAAGGGGCTTCCGGTCGCTGCACCGACGTTCTACAGCTTGAGGATCGTGCATGCGGGAGTGAGCGATGATGCGTGACACCGACCCCAACCCTGTTCGCCTCGCCGACTATTGCCCGCCGGACTGGCTGGTCGACACCGTCGACCTCGACATCAGCCTCCACGCCGCGGCCACCATCATCCGTGCCCGGCTCGCCATGCGGCCCAATCCGGCGGGCCGCGCGGGCTCGCCGATCGTTCTGGATGGCGACGAGTTGGTGTTGAAATCGGTCGCGCTCGATGGCCGGACGCTGGCGGGCAATGCGTATCACCTCACGCCGTCCTCGATGACGCTGCTGGCGCCGCCGCAGCGGCCGCTGCAGCTAGAGATCGAGACGTTGCTCGACCCTTCCGCCAATACCAAGCTGATGGGACTTTTCCGGTCGAGCGGCACTTATTGCACCCAATGCGAAGCCGAGGGCTTCCGCCGCATCACCTATTTCCCCGACCGGCCGGACGTGCTCTCGGTCTACACGACCCGCATCGACGCCGAGCGGGCGGAAGCTCCGGTGCTGCTCGGCAACGGCAATCCGGTCGAAGCCGGCGAGGTGCCCGGCACCACCCGCCATTTCGCGGTATGGCACGATCCATGGCCCAAACCCTGCTATCTGTTCGCGCTGGTCGGCGGGCGGCTCGACCGCCTCAGTGACCGCTTCGTCACCGCAACGGGACGCGAGGTCGAGCTCGGCATCTATGTCGAACCCGGCAAGACGGCGCGGGCCGGCTACGCCATGGAAGCGCTTAAGCGCTCGATGCGCTGGGACGAAGAGGCCTTCGGCTGCGAGTACGACCTCGACGTGTTCAACATCGTCGCCGTCGCCGATTTCAACATGGGCGCGATGGAGAACAAGGGTCTCAACATCTTCAACGACAAATACGTCCTGGCGAGCCCCGAGACCGCCACCGACGCCGACTACGCGAGTATCGAGGGCATCATCGCCCACGAATATTTTCACAACTGGACCGGCAACCGCATCACCTGCCGCGACTGGTTCCAGCTCTGCCTCAAGGAAGGTCTCACCGTCTTCCGCGACCAGGAATTCTCCTCCGACCAGCGCTCGCGCCCGGTCAAGCGCATCGCCGACGTCCGGCTGCTGAGGACATTCCAGTTCAGCGAGGATGCCGGGCCGCTCGCCCATCCGGTCCGGCCGGACACCTATCGCGAGATCAACAATTTCTACACCGCCACCGTCTATGAGAAGGGCGCCGAGGTGGTGCGGATGCTGAAGACCCTGCTGGGGCCTGATGGCTTTCGCGACGGCATGGACCTTTATTTCGAGCGCCATGACGGACAGGCCGCCACCATCGAGGATTTCCTCGCCTGTTTCGCCGATGCCACCGGCGAGGACCTGACCCAGTTCGCGCTCTGGTACGCCCAGTCCGGCACGCCGCAGGTCTCCGTCACCGGCGCCTGGAATCCGCTTGAGAAGACCTATCGCCTCGACATAACCCAGTCGGTGCCGGCGACGCCTGGCCAATCGGACAAGCAGCCCATGGTGATCCCGCTGGCCATCGGCCTGGTTGGGCCGTCCGGCGAGGATCTGCCGCTCACCCTCGAGGACGGCACCATCCCGGACGACGGCGTGCTGATCGTCGATGCCGCCCACCGCAGCTTCGTGTTCCGCAACGTGGCGGAGCGGCCGGTGCCCTCGCTCAATCGCGGCTTCTCGGCCCCGGTGCGGCTTTCCAGCGATCTGACGACCGACGACCTGCTGTTCCTCGCCCGCCGGGACCGCGATCCGTTCAATCGCTTCGAGGCGGGGCAGACCATCGCCCTCGCCCACCTCATCGAGGCGACCCATGCGTCGACCTCCGGCCGCAACCTGCCGGCACCGGAAGCGCTGATCGCCTCCATGGCGGCGAGCCTGCACGACCCGGCGCTCGATCCGGCCTTTCTGGGCCAGGTTCTGTCGGTGCCGTCGGAGAGCGACGTCGCCCGCGAGATCGGCCGTGACGTCGATCCCGACGCCATCCATGCCGCGCGGCGCGAGCTGCGCCGCTCGATCGGCGTGGCGCTGTCCGACATGCTGGTCGCCACCTTCGAGCGCTTCGCCGCGCCGGGTGCCTATTCGCCGGATGCCGCCTCCGCCGGCCGGCGGGCACTGCGCACCGCCTGCCTCGACCTGCTCGCCACGGCCGGGGCCGGCGATGGGGTGGCGCGCGCGCTCGGCCTTTACCGCGCCGCCGACAACATGACCGATCGCCTGCAGGCGCTGGTGGTGCTCGCCCATTCCGCGCCCGAGCATCGGGCCGAAGCGCTGGACGACTTCTATGCGCGCTTCCGCGACGACCCGCTGGTCATCGACAAATGGTTCGTCCTGCAGGCGCAGATCGCCGAGCCGGGAACCCTCGACCGGGTGCGGGAACTGACCGGCCATCCCGCCTTCTCGATGCGCAATCCGAACCGGGTACGCGCGCTGATCGGCAGCTTCGCCAACGGCAACCCGACGCAGTTCAACCGAGCGGATGGCGCAGGCTACCGATTCCTCGCCGACACGGTACTGGGCCTCGACGGCCCGAACCCGCAACTCGCCGCACGGCTGCTCGGCGCGGTGAAGAGCTGGCGCCTGCTGGAATCGGGACGCCGCCGGATGGCCGAGGAGCAGTTGCAGCGCATCGCGCAGACGCCCGGCCTGTCGCCGGACGTGACCGACATCGTTACACGCTCGCTGGCCTGAACCGGCACGATCGGCGGTATTAAACTTCCGCTCAACGCAGAAAACCGCTTATGCTAGAATTGATGCGTTGCAACAGAGCGAACCGCCGACCATCTCATGCACAACAGGGCGCCCGGCCCCTCTGCTGACGAACCCGCTGCTCCGTCCGCCGGCGAAGCGGCCTACGAGGCAGCGCCGGTCGGACTGTGCACCCTTGCTTCGGATCGCCGTATCCTCGCCTGCAACGAGCGCTTCCTTCGCCTGATTTCAGCCGACCGCGCAGCCGTGATCGGCACGCCGCTCGGGAACTGGCTCACCGGCAGCGACGCCCTGCTCGACCGGCTTGCGGCGGCGAGCGGCAGGCCGACGGACGATGCCTGCATCGAAGACGATCTGGCGATCGAGCGCGACGGGCATGCACTCATGTTGCGCCTGTCCGCGGCGGAATTCGCAGGCGGCGTATCACTGGCGTTGCTCGACGTCACCGCGTCGACCGACGCCCGCGACGCCCTTCAACATGCCGTCGAGCGATCGAGCTTCGCGCTGGAAAGCGCCGGCCAGTGGGTGTGGGACTACGACCTCATCGAGAATCGGGTATGGCGCTCCCAGCAGTGGAAACGGGCGCTCGGCTATTCGCCGGAGGAACTCGCCGATCAGGACGAGCCCTGGCGCATCGTGCATCCCTCCGACCGCAAGGTGGTGCAGGCGGCGATGGCGCCGATCTTTGCGGGGCAAGGTAACGATTTCGAGGCGACCTACCGGCTGCGCCACAAGGACGGCAGCTGGCGCTTCATCCTCAGCCGCGGCAAGGTGGCCGCCTACACATCCGATGGCCGGCCGGCCCGCGTGCTGGCCACCAGTATCGACATCACCCGCCAGAAGGAGGTGGAGCGCGAGCTTGAGGCGACCATCCGCCAGCGCCGGGCGCTCGAACACGACCTTCTGCTCGCCAATCGCCGGCTGCGGCTGCTGGCGGAGATCGACAGCCTCACCGAACTGCCCAACCGGCGCAAGTTCGACAAGTTCCTCGAGCGCGAATTCCGGCGCGCCCGGCGCCAGCGGCCGACCATTGCGCTCCTGATGATGGATGTCGATTATTTCAAGTCGTTCAACGACCTCTACGGCCACCCGGCCGGCGACGAGTGCCTGCGCGCCGTTGCCGAGGCGCTCCAGCACGAGGTCCGGCCGACGCGCGATCTGGTGACCCGTTACGGCGGCGAAGAATTCGCGGCGATCCTCGTCGACGTCGACGAGGCCGATGCGATCACCATCGCCCGGCGCATGACGGCCGCGGTGGCGCGACTCGCCATCACCCATCGCGGCAGCCCGTTCGGCGCGGTGACGATCTGCATCGGGCTGACGCTGTTCACCCTCGACCAGCAGCCGGAATCACGCACGCCGCATCAATTCGTCCAGGCCGCCGACCGGGCGTTGTACGCCGCCAAGAATGCCGGCCGCGACCATATCGCCCTCGCCCGCCGGCTTCCCGAGGATCGGATCGAAACCTCCATCGTCGAGCGCGGCGAGGCCGCCGCGCCGGTGGATTGAATCGCGCCTCGGTACTCGACCACGCCTCAGTATTCGACCACGCCGTCGAGCGCGTAGTGCTTCACGGTGCGGCGATTGGCGATGAGCTCATCCACCGTGGGCTTGCCGGTCAGGGCGCGCTCGATGGCGATCTTCATCGCCTCGTAATTGGTGCGGTAGAGATCGGCCCGGTCGAGGTTCGGGTCCTCGGGGCAGCGCGGATCGAGCCAGACCATGACGATCATGCACAGTTCGTCGGCCTGGTCCTTCGGCAGCAGGCCCTCGGCCAGCGCGTCGACGATGGCGTCGCCGATCGCCGCCTGGATCACGCCGCCAAGCAACTCGACATACTCGGCCGACGGGATGGTGACCTTGGTGGTCATCATGGTCGCCGGCCGCACCATCTGGTTGAGGTCGCGGATGACAAACATGCGCGTATGGCCGACCGCCTGGCCCATCATCGAGGCGAAGGCGTGCCCTGCCGGGCCGCGGACCGAGCCGATGAGGATCTCCGGCATGGCGTCGGTGAACTGGCCATCCGCCGCGAGCACGGTCGCCTCACCCGTGCGGAACCATAGGTCGCTCATCGATTTTCCCCTTAGTAGCCTCTGCTGCGGCCGCCCTTAGCACCACCGGACCCCGGCCGTCCATGCCGCGCTTTTGTCGTCCGGCCGCCAAGCCATGAGCCGCAAGGCCCGGCGCGGCAAGGCCACCCCTTAAAGTTGCCGAATCGTTAACTTGACTCTCAGAGACTCTGGACACGATGGGGTCGATTCGATTCAAATCAGCGGTGATTCGGGGTGCCGTTCACGGCGATACCGGACATTGGGATCAGGGCAAAAGTACTGGGGGAGGCCGGCGATGGCACGCGCCAACGCTGCGGGCGCGTCCGTGCGCGTTCAGGCCATGCGCGGTCTGGCGCGATCGGTCGCACGACCCGCCTATCAGCGGCTGGTCGACGCCGAGCCCTTCATGCGCAAGGCGGTGCCGGCGCTCATCGTGGCCTTCATCGCCATCGTCGCGGTCGCCGCCCTGGTGCAGATTCGGGCCTATCGCACCGATTCGATCACCGACGCCAAGGACGAGCTGGCGCTGTTCACCCTCGCTGTCGCCAGTGAACTGCGCCAGCGGCAGGGATCGGCCCACGGCCAGAGCCAGATCGACCCCGCGTCCCTGTCAGCCGCGCTGAAGGCCAGCCTTCCGGCCCGTGCCGCCGAAGCCCGGCGCCGCTACGGGCTCGCCGATTCGAGCGGCGCGGTGCGGGCCGCCAGCGACGAGGATCCGGGCACGACGGCGGATATCCGCTTCGTGCTGGCCAATTCGCAGGCGCTGACCATCTTCGCCGAAAGCGCCGGCGTGCTGGACGTCGTCCTCGCCGACGGACGGTCCGGCCTCGCGACGGTACGAAACCTGCCGGGTCAGGCGCTGCAGCTGGTGGCGATCCAGCCCCTGTCCGGCGCGCTGTCGACCTGGCAGTCGGACACGATCCTCACCGTCACCCTGCTCAGCACCACCGGCGGCGTGCTGCTCATCCTCGGCTTCGCCTTTCATTGGCAGGCGACCCGCGCCCGCGAGGCCGACGGCATCTACGACACGGTGCGCACCCGTATCGACACCGCCCTGTCGCGCGGCCGCTGCGGCCTATGGGACTGGGACATGGGACGCGGGCGCATGTTCTGGTCGGAATCGATGTTCGAGATGCTGGGCCTTGAGCCGCGCGACGATCTCGTCTCCTTCGGCGACGTCAGCGGCCTCGTGCATCCCAATGACGTCAATCTCTACGACATGGCCAAGGAGATCGCCGACAAGCCGGGACGGACCATCGAACGGGTGTTCCGCATGAAGCATGCCGACGGCCATTGGGTGTGGCTGCGGGCGCGGGCCGAGGTGGTGCCGCAGGAGAACGGCGAGCCGCCGCACCTCGTCGGCATCGCGATCGACGTCACCGAGGAGCGCCGCCTCGCCGAGCGCACCGCCACCGCCGACATGCGGCTGCGCGACGCCATCGAAAGCATCTCGGAATCCTTCGTGCTGTGGGACAGCTCCAACCGTCTCGTGCTGTGCAACTCGAAATTCCAGGCGCTGCACGGCTTCATCGACACCTCGCTCGCCCCGGGAACCCCGTTCGACACGATCGCCGCCCAGCTGCGCCAGCCGGTGGTCCGCATCCCGCTGCGCTCGGAAGACCGGCCGGAGGAAGGCGCCCGCGCCTTCGAGGCGCAGATCGAGGGCGGGCGCTGGCTCAAGATCGCCGAGCGCCGCACCAAGGATGGCGGCTATGTCTCGGTCGGCACCGACATCACCGCGCTCAAACGCCACGAAGAACGGCTGATGGACAGCGAGAAGCGGCTGATGGCGCTGGTGGCCGACCTGCGCAAGTCGCAGCAGACGCTGGAGATGCAGGCGCTCCAACTGGCCGAGCTCGCGCAGAATTATGCCGACGAGAAAAACAAGGCCGAGGACGCCAACCGCGCCAAGTCGGAATTCCTCGCCAATATGAGCCATGAGCTGCGCACGCCGCTCAATGCCATCATCGGCTTCTCGGAACTGATGGAGAGCGGCCTGTTCGGCCCGCTCGGCAGCGACAAGTACAACGAATATTCCCGCGATATCCGCGACAGCGGCCGCTACCTGCTCGACGTGATCAACGACATTCTCGACATGTCGCGCATCGAGGCCGGCCGCATGCAGCTCACATTGCAACCGACCAAGCTGGACGAGATCGTCGCCGACGCCATCCGCGTCATGTCGGTACGGGCGGACGAGAAGAAGCTCGCCGTGATCTCCGAGGCCGACCCGGACCTCACCATCGAGGCCGACCGGCGGGCGCTCAAGCAGATCGCGCTGAACCTGATTTCCAATGCCATCAAGTTCACTCCAGAGCACGGCCGGATCACCCTGCGCACCCGTCGCACCAACCAGTCGGCGCTGCTGGTCATCGAGGATACCGGCATCGGCATCCCCAAGAGCGCGCTCGCCAAGATCGGCCGGCCCTTCGAGCAGGTGGAGAGTCAGTTCACCAAGACCCATAAGGGTTCCGGCCTCGGCCTCGCCATCGCCAAGTCGCTAGTCGAACTGCATGGCGGCACCATGCGCATCCGCTCATCCGAGGGCGTCGGCACCACGGTGATCATCCGCCTGCCGCTCAATGGCCGGCCCGCCCTGCACTATCGCTTCGGCGCCGCTCTGTCCGAAGGGATGGCGACGCATTAGCATGGCTCGCCGCCCTCCATTGCCTGCCGCCCGGAACGCCTGCCATGACCGACCGTCCCGCTGACGATGCCGTACCCATCGATTGCGTGGTGGCGGGCGCCGGCGTGGTCGGGCTTGCCGCCGCGCGGGCGCTAGCGCTGGCCGGCCGCGAGGTGCTGGTGCTGGAAGCCGCCGGCCTCATCGGTTCGGAGACCTCGGCCCGCAACAGCGAGGTCATCCATGCCGGCATCTATTACCCGCCGGGCTCGCTGAAGGCGCGGCTCTGCGTCGCCGGGCGGGAGGCGCTCTACGCCTATTGTGCCGAACGCGGCATCGGCCACAAGCGCTGCGGCAAGCTGATCGTCGCCAATGGCGAGACGGAGATCGCCAAGCTCGACGCCATCCACGCCCGCGCCACAGCCTGCGGCGTCACCGATCTCGACGTGCTGGACGGCCCCGCACTGCGCGTGCTGGAGCCGGCTCTGAGGGCGGATGCGGCGCTGCTCTCGCCTTCCACCGGCCTCGTCGACAGCCATGGACTGATGCTGGCGTTGCGGGGCGATATCGAGGACCGCGGCGGCGCCATCGCCTTGAATGCGCCGATCCTCGGCGGCTACGTGACCGCCGACGGCATCGTGCTGAATGTCGGCGGCGCAGAGCCGATGACGCTGCTCGCCAGCAGCTTCATCAACTCTGCGGGTAACGGCGCGGTGGCCCTGGCGCGGTCGATCGCGGGGCTCGATCCAGGCCATATCCCGCCGGCCTATCTCTGCAAGGGTTCCTATTATTCGCTGCCCGGCCGGGCGCCGTTCTCGCGGCTGGTCTATCCGGTGCCGGAGGCGGCCGGGCTCGGGGTGCACCTCACGCTCGATCTTGGCGGCCAGGCGCGGTTCGGGCCAGATACCGAATGGATCGACGCCATCGACTATGACGTCGATCCCGCCCGCGCCGAGCGCTTCTACGGCGCGATCCGGCATTACTGGCCGGCGCTGCCCGATGGCGTGCTCACGCCCGCCTATGCCGGCATCCGGCCGAAGATCACCCCGCCCGGCGCGCCGGCCGCCGATTTCCGCATCGACGGGCCGGCGGAACATGGCGTGCCGGGACTGGTAAACCTGTTCGGCATCGAATCGCCCGGCCTCACCGCCAGCCTCGTCCTCGGCGACCTCGTCGCCGGGAAGCTTGCAGCCTGATCCTCAGCGCCGGCGGCCACGTGGCTTGGACGATGCGAGCAGCCGGGTGAAGATGGCCCGCACCTCCCGCTGCGTCTCGCGCATATGCGCGTCGAGCGTGGCGAAGTCCGGCATGGTGCCGGCACGGGCCAGCAATTGGCGCAGGGCGGGGCTCGCCTGCGCCGGGTCGAACGGCCCGGAAAGCGCGAGACGCAGCACCTGGGTGAGGTCGTGCAGCAGCACGCAGGCCCGCGTCAGCACCTGCGCATCCGCCGTCTCGATCACTCCCGCACGGCCGGCGCCGGCCAGCACCCGCGCGGTCGAGGTCTGCACGATCTCGGGATGTGCGACGCCGTGGGCGAGGACCAGAAACTGGGCGAGAAATTCGAGGTCGACCAGCCCGCCCTGGGCATATTTCAGGTCCCAGGCGTCGGCGTCGCCCTTCTCGTCGGCGATCGCCCCGCGCATGTCGACGATGTCGGCGGCGAGCCGCGCGGGATCGCGGCCGCGGCGCAGCACCGCAGCGATCGCCGCCTCCACGCGGGTACGGAAAACCGGCGAGCCGAGCACAACGCGCGCTCGGGTCAGCGCCATGTGCTCCCAGGTCCAGGCATCCTGCGCCTGATAGAGCTCGAAGGCCGGCAGCCTCGTGGCGATAGGCCCGGCGCGGCCGGAAGGCCGCAGCCGCAGGTCGACCTCGTAGAGCCGCCCGGCATTGGTCGGGGTGGTGAGCGCACTTACCAGCCGCTGGGTCAGCCGGGCGAAATATTGCGTACCGTGCAGCGGGCGCGAACCGTCCGAATCCGGCGCCTCGTCGTCGAAATCATACAGCACGATGAGATCGAGGTCGGATCCGGCGGTCATCTCCCGACCGCCCAGCTTGCCCATGGCCAGCACCGCCACCTCGCCGCCGGCAAGGGCGCCGTGCGCCTCGCGGAAGCGCTCGATAACCGTCTCGCCCAGCACCCGGATCACCACGTCGGCGAGCCGGGCGAAGGCTTCGCCGGCCTGCGCGGCCGTCAGCGTACCGGAAAGCACCCGTACCCCGGTGAGCACATGCTGCTCCTGGCGGAACCGGCGGGCACGGTCGAGCCGGTCCTCCTCGTCGCTCGCCTCGGCGAGCAGGGCACGCAGCCGCGCCTCCAGCGTCGCCTCGTCCGGCAGTGCGCCGAAGAAGGCCGGGTCGAGCAGCGCGTCGAACAGGGCCGGTCGCTGGGCAAGGATTTCCCCGAGCCGCGGCGCGGTCGAGAGAATGGTGGCAAGCAGGCGCACCAGATCGGGATGGCGCGCAAGCGCCGAGAGCAGCCGCAGTCCGACGGGCAGCTGGTGGAAGAAGCGCTCGGCGGCGACAAGCGCCCGGTCGGGTTCGCCGCCGCGCGCCAGCGCGTCGAGCAGCAGCGGCACGATGGTCGCGAGCCGCTCGCGTGCCGCCGCGTTGCGTAGGGACCGCACCTCGCCGGAGAGCCAGCTGCGCACGGTGGCGCTGGCGGCCTGCGGCTGGGCGTAGCCGAGGCGATGCAGCGTCGCCAACGTTTCGCGGTCGTCGGCCGCGGCGGGGAAGTCGAGCCGTCCCTCCACCGCCGCGCGGGGCGGGGCGTCCTCGAACAGGCGGGAATAATGGTGCTGCACGCGGGTGAGCCGTTTCGTCAGTTCGGCGGCGAAAGCATCGCGCGAGGGATAGCCCATGAAGGCCGCGAACTCTTCGAGCGCCGCGGCCTCGTCCGGCAGCGTGTGGGTCTGCTCGTCGGCCACCATCTGCAACCGATGTTCGACCCGGCGCAGATAGAGATAGGCCTCGCCGAGCTCGTCGCGTGCGGCCTTGCCGATCCAGCCGTCTTCGTTGAGCCGCTCCAGCGCCTCCAGCGTGCGCGGGGTACGCAACCGGGCGTCGCGCCCGCCGGCGATGAGCTGCTGCGTCTGGGCGAAAAACTCGATCTCGCGGATGCCGCCACGCCCGAGCTTGACGTTATGCCCCTCGACGGCCACCGCATCATGGCCGCGAAACGCATGAATCTCCTGCTTCATCGCATGCACATCGGCCACCGCCGCATAGTCGAGCGAGCGGCGCCAGACGAAGGGGGCCATCTGCTGCAGGAAGCTCTCGCCGAGCGCGATATCGCCGGCGATCGGCCGTGCCTTGATATAGGCGGCGCGCTCCCAGGTGGCCCCCTCGCGCTCGTAATAGTCGAGCGCGCTGTCGAGCGAGAGCGCGACCTGGGTGGAGGCAGGGTCCGGCCGCAGCCGCAGATCGACGCGGGCGACATAGCCTTCGGCCGTGCGCTCCTGGATAAGCCGCACCAGTTGGCGGGTCAGCCGCACGAAGAACGGCGCCGCCTCGACATTCTTGCCGAGCGGCGCACGGGCCGGGTCGTAGAGGACGATCAGGTCGACATCGCTGGAATAGTTGAGTTCGCGCGCTCCGTGCTTGCCCATGGCGAGCACCACATAGCCGCTGGCGCCGCGCGCGAAGCTGTGCAGCTTGCGACCCTCCACCGCCTCGCGCAGCAGATGGTCCACTGCCGCCGAGATCGCCGCATCGGCAGAAGCGGCAAGCTCGCCGGTCACGGCGGCGAGATCGAACACCTCGCCGATATCGGCGAGTGCGACGGTGAGCGCCGTCTCGGCCCGCAGCCGGCGCAGCGCCGCCATCACGCCGGCCTCGTCCGGGGCGGCGCGCACCGCCTTCGCCATTGCCATGCGCGCCTCGGCGAGGCCGGCGGCGGGATCGTCGTCGAGCAGGCGCAGCAGCCGGGCGGGGTCACGGCGGATCAGTTCGGCGAGAAAGGGCGAATGCGTGCAGACGCCGGCCAGCACCGAAGCAGCCTGCGGCAGCGTCGCCAGCACGGCGGCGAGGCGCGCCCTGGTCTCGTCGTCGGCGGCCTCGACCAAATCGAGCAGCGGATGCGGCGCCCTTTGAACCGGCCCGGAAGACGGCAGCTCGCCCGCGGCACGCATGCGTGCCGCCAGGCCTCCGCGCGTACCTTGCCGTGCCGTCTGCCGTCTGCCCGGTCGTTCCGCCATGTCGTCAGCGCACCCCCATCCGCTGCCCACCCTATAGGCAAACAATTGTCAAAGTGCTGCCTCGGCGGGTGAAACGGCCGGCAGATCGACGTCCTTCTCCACATCGGCCGGCAGCTCGATCACCACCCGCAGGCCCGGCTCGTTGTCCTCAAGGCGGATCGCCCCGCCGTGAAGATGCACCACCGCCGCCACCAGCGACAGGCCGAGCCCGGATCCGGGGCGCGTGCGGCTCGCCTCCAGCCGGACGAAGCGCTGCAGCACATTGGCGCGTTCCTCCGGCGGGATGCCGGCGCCGCCATCGGCAACCACGAGGCGCACGGTGTCGCCGTCGCGGCTGCCGGCAACGGTGATGCGGCCGCGCCGGCCCGGCACATCAGGCGCGCCGTATTTGATCGCATTGTCGACGAGGTTCGACATTGCCTGCCCGAGCAGTTCGCGCACGCCGCGCACCACCAGCGGGCCGTCGATCGCCACGTCGAGATCGAGCCCCTGCTCGTCGGCAAGCGGCTCGTAAAGCTCGGCGACGCCGGTCGCGGTCTCGGCGAGGTCGACCGGCTGCATCGCGATGCCGCCCTGCCCGGCCTCGACGCGGGCGATCATCAGCAATGCGTCGAAGGTGCGGATCAACTCGTCGGACTCATCGATGGTCTGCTCGGTCGCCGCCCGCCATTCCGCATCGCCGCCGGCGGTGCGCAGCGCGTCCTCGGCACGGTTGCGCAGGCGCGTGAGCGGCGTCTTGAGATCGTGGGCGATGTTGTCGGAGACCTGCTTGAGACCGACCATCAACGCCTCGATCCGCTCCAGCATGGCGTTGAGACTCAGCGCAAGCCGGTCGAATTCGTCGCCGGTGCCCGCGACCGACAACCGGCCAGAGAGGTTACCGGCCATGATGCTCTCGGAGGTCGCCGTCATCTGGTCGATGCGCTTCAGCACCCGCCGCGTCACGAACAGGCCGCCGGCGACGCCCAGCACCACCAGCAGCACAAGACCCCAGACCACCGGCCCGATGATGATCTTGCGCAGTTCCTCGCGCTCGACGATGTCGCGGCCGATCAGCAGCCGGAACTCGCCCGGCAGGTAGACGACATGTACCAGCGCCCGGCTCGGCGGCCTGCCGGCCTCGTCGGATCGCAGATAGTCGATCTCCCGCCAGCCCTCTTCCGACAGGAAATTGAGCGGCAGGTTCAGGACGTTGCCGGCCACGGGCTCGCCATTGAAGCTGGTCAGCAGCAACAGGCCGGCATCGGGCGCGCGCGCCCGGCGGTTCACCACCTGCACGAGGCGCGAAATGCCGCCGCGCTCGAACTGGGCCTTCATGAAGTCGGTGTCGGCCTGGATCGATTCGCTGGCCTGCCGGGTCACGAGGCGCTGGGTGTGCCAGCCGAGATAGCCGATCAGCGAGCCGGCGAACACCGCGAACACAATGAGATAAGCGGCGATCAGCTTGAACGCCGTGGTGCGGAGCAGCCTACCGAGCGATGTCACGAACGACATATCCAGCCCCGCGCACCGTATGGAGAAGCGGCGGATCGAACCCCTTGTCGATCTTGGAGCGCAGCCGCGAGACATGGACGTCGATCACGTTGGTCTGCGGATCAAAGTGATAATCCCAGACATTTTCGAGCAGCATGGTGCGCGTCACCACCTGCCCGGCATGGCGCATGAGATATTCGAGCAGCCGGAACTCGCGCGGCTGCAGCACGATCTCCTGCCCGGCGCGGGTGACGCGATGCGCCAGCCGGTCGAGCTCGAGATCGGCGACGCGGTACACCGTGTCGGTGGCCTGCGGGCCGCCGCGCCGGGCCAGCGCCTCGACGCGGGCCAGCAGCTCGGAAAAGGCATAGGGCTTGGGGAGATAGTCGTCGCCGCCGGCGCGCAGCCCGGTCACCCGGTCGTCGACCTGGCCGAGGGCGGAGAGGATCAGCGCCGGGGTGGCGTCGCCGCGCCCACGCAGCTCGGTGATCACCGACAGGCCGTCGCGGCGCGGCAGCATGCGGTCGACCACCAGCACGTCGTAGCCGCCGTCGAGCGCCAGGGCGAGCCCCTCCTCACCGTCTCCCGCGATATCGACGATGTGGCCGGCCTCGCGAAACGCCTTGCGCAGGTAGTCGGCAGCGGAACGATCGTCTTCGACGATAAGCAGACGCATGATGAAGTCTTCAGCGGAGGGGCCGCCGGCCATCGAGGCGTCGGCGCCGCCCGCGGGGCGCACCGGCGACCGAAGGGAATCGGCGGCGGAAGTCGGTCTGGTCATGATGTACGGCATAATCGGCCTCCCGCCTATCGTTGAGGCACCCGCGCAGGGCCTTGAAACGACAGGCGCGGGAGCCCTTTCGGACCCCCGCGCCATCGGACCGGCTGCAGCCCAAGGGGCGACGGAGCGGACCGCAACCGGAACCGATCGAATTCGATCGGCTGATGCAGGCGGCCGGATCAGCCGCGCTGCTGGCCAAGCGAGATGGCGACGAAGCGCGTGCCCTGCTCGGACTTCACCCGCATCAGCACCGCCTTGCGGTTGTCCTTGCGGGCATCCTGCAGGCCGGCACGCACGTCGGCCGGGGTGGAGACCGGCTTGCCGCCGACGTCGAGGATGACGTCGCCCGCCTTGATGCCACGCTCGGCGGCCGGACCGTTCGGGTCGACCTCGGTCACCACGACGCCCAGGTCGCCGGCGCCGGCGACGCCCTTGGCGGGAGCCAGCGACAGGCCGAGGCGCGGGCCGTTGCGGTCGCCCTTCTCCTGCTCGCCGCCCTTCTGGTCGTTGGAGGCGACGTCGGTGGGCAGCTGCTCCAGGGTCACCGACACGGTGATCGGCTTGCCGTCGCGCAGCACGCTCAGCTTCACGCTGGCGCCCGGCTTCATCTTGCCGATCTCACGCGACATCTCGCGGGATTCCTTGATCTCCTGCCCGTCGATGGCAGTGACGAGATCGCCCGCCTTCAGGCCGGCCTTCTCGCCCGGCGTGCCCGGCTGCACCTGGGCGATCAGCGCGCCCTGCGCATCCTTCAGGCCGAGCGCGTCGGCGACGTCCTCGCTCACCGGCTGGATCTGGACGCCGACATAGCCGCGCGCCACCGTTCCACCGTTCTTGAGAGCGTCCACGACTTCCGACACCGTCTCCGACGGGATCGCAAACGCGATGCCGACATTGCCGCCCGAAGGCGAGACGATGGCGGTGTTGACGCCGATGACTTCGCCATTGAGGCCGAAGGTCGGGCCGCCCGAATTGCCGCGGTTGATCGGCGCGTCGATCTGGATGAAGTCGTCATAGGGACCCGAGCCGATGTCGCGGCCGCGGGCGGAGACGATGCCGGCGGTCACGGTGCCGCCGAGGCCGAACGGGTTGCCGACAGCCACCACCCAGTCGCCGACACGCGGCGGGGCCGCGGCGAGCTTCACCCAGGGGAAATTGTCCTTGCCGTCGACCTTCAGCAGCGCCACGTCGGTGCGCGGGTCGGTGCCGATCACCCTGGCGGTATAGGTCTTGCCGTCGGTCAGGGTCACGTCGACTTCGCTGGCGTCGTCGACGACGTGATTATTGGTCACGACATAGCCGTCGGCCGAGATGAAGAAGCCCGAACCCTGGCCGACCACGCGGCCATGGCCCTTCGGTCCGGCGCCGGGACCGCGATCCGGCCCCATGCCGGGGCCGCCCTGGCCGCCGGGGCCGAAGCCGAAGCGACGCATGAAGCGCTCGATCTGCGGCGGCACGCCCTGCTGCGGGCCGGCCTCGTCGTCGTTCATCGCCATCTCGTCCGGCGCGTCCTTCTTCACCTTCACGCTCACCACGGCGGGCGAGACCTTCTCGACGATGTCGGCGAAGGAGAAGGTGTTGGTCGGCTGGTTGGTGGTGATCTGGGCGAAGGCGGGCGTCACGACGTCCGGTGCCAGGAAAGCGCCGACGGCACCGCCGGCCAGCGCCAGCGTGAAGACGCCGGCCAGCAGACGGTTGCGGCTCTTGCGCAGGGTGGAGGTCTTGTTGGATTCGGAAAGCGCGTTGCGCGACATATGTCAGTCCTCGTTCATCGACCTTCGCTACCTCCCGCAGGAGGCTTGAACGAGAACCTAGGGGCCGTCGCCTTAACGCAGGCTGGCGGGGACGTTACACTTTGGTAATGCGCTAGTTTTCCTGATCGAGCAGATCGTCGAGCCGCTTCTGTTCATCCGGCGTCAGGGCCGCAACGGCAGCCGGGGTGCCGTTCCGCCGCCGCGAGCGCAACCAGATGGCCATCCCGCCGCCGATCAGGATCAGGAACGGCGCGGTCCACAGGATGACGTTCGCCCCGTGCCAGCTTGGGCGCAGCAGCACGAACTCGCCATAGCGGGCAACGAGGAAATCCAGCACCGCCCGGTCGTCGTCGCCGGCCTTGACCCGCTCGCGCACCAGGAGGCGCAGGTCCTTGGCGAGCGGCGCATCGGAATCGTCGATCGACTGGTTCTGGCAGACCATGCAGCGCAATTCGCGCGACAGCGCCCGCGCCCGCGCCTCCTGCGCCGGATCCGGCAGCACCTCGTCCGGCTGCACGGCATGCAGCGGCCCGGCGGCCGCCAGAAGCAGCGCCGAAGCGACGAGCAGGGTTCGCGCGCGTCTCATTCCGCCGCCACCGGCGTCGAGCCCGGCTTGGCGGCGGCCGCCATCCGACGCGCCGGCTTCGGCGCCCCGACGCGCAGGCGCCGGTCGCTCAGCGACAGCACGCCGCCCAGCGCCATGATCAGCGCGCCGATCCAGATCAGCGTCACGAAGGGCTTCCAATAGGCGCGCACCGCCAGCCCCCCGCCCGGCAATTCGTCGCCGAGGCTGACATAGAGCTGGCTGAAGCCGATGGTGCGGATACCGGCCTCGGTGGTCGGCATGTTGCGGGCAGCGAACAGGCGCTTGGATGATTCGACGGTGCCGAGGCTCGCTCCGCCGCGCCTTATATCGAACACGCCGACCAGTTCGCTGTAGTTCGGCCCGGTGCGCGGCTCGATGCGGCTGAGCGTCAGTTCGTAGCGCCCGAGCGGGAAGCTGTCGCCGACCTTGGCGCCGACGATCGCCTCCTGGTTCCAGCTGGTCTCGGCGACGATGCCGAACAGGCACACCCCGACCCCGGCATGGGCGAGCGCCCCGCCCATCGCCGCGCGCGGCAATCCCTTGAATCGCGCCCACGCTTTCGCCGCCGGCACCCGGCCGATGCCGGCGCGCTCGGCGATGTCGACCACCGCGCCCAGCGCCACGAAGGCGGCGAGCCCCATGCCGATCGGCGCCAGCGCCGGGCCGCCACCCTGCGCATAGGCGACGATACCGGCGGCCACCAGTCCGAGCAGGAAGGCGAGCGTCAGCCGCTGCGCCACGCCGGCGAGGTCGCCGCGCTTCCAGGCGAGCAGCGGCCCGAACGGCATGGCGAACAGCACCGGCAGCATCAGCGCGCCGACCGTGAGATTGAAATAGGGCGGGCCGACGGTGATCTTCGCCCCCGTCGTCGCCTCCAGCGCCAGCGGATAGAGAGTGCCCACGAATACCGCCGCCGCCGCCGCGGTGAGCAGCAGGTTGTTCAGCACCAGCGCCCCCTCGCGGGAGATCGGCGCGAAGATCCCGCCCTGGCGCAGGCTCGGCGCCCGCAGCGCGAACAGCGTCAGCGAGCCGCCGATGAACAGCACGAGGATGGCGAGGATGAACACGCCGCGCGTCGGGTCGGTGGCGAAGGCGTGGACCGAGGTCAGCACGCCGGAACGCACCAGGAAGGTACCGAGCAGCGACAGCGAGAAGGCGAGGATGGCCAGCAGCACCGTCCACACTTTCAGCGCGTCGCGCTTCTCCATCACCACGGCGGAATGGATCAGCGCGGTGCCGGCGAACCACGGCATCAGCGAGGCATTCTCCACGGGATCCCAGAACCACCAGCCGCCCCAGCCGAGCTCGTAATAGGCCCAGTAGGAGCCCATGGCGATGCCAAGGGTGAGGAAACCCCACGCCGCCAGCGCCCAGGGCCGCACCCAGCGCGCCCAGGCGGCGTCGATGCGCCCGTCGATCAGCGCCGCCACCGCGAAGGCGAACGTCACCGAAAATCCGACATAGCCGAGATAGAGCAGCGGCGGATGGATGGCGAGGCCGATATCCTGCAACACCGGGTTGAGGTCGTTGCCTTCCGCCGGCGCCGGCACCACGCGGGCGAACGGGTTCGACGTCAGCAGCACGAAAGCGACGAAGGCGACGCCGATCGAGCCCTGCACGCCGAGCACGTTCGCCTTCAGCCGCGCCGGAAGGTTGCCGCCGAACAGCGCCACCATTGCGCCGAACAGCGCCAGCACCAGCGCCCAGAGCAGCATCGAGCCCTCATGGTTTCCCCAGGTGCCGGTGATGCGGTAGAGCAGCGGCTTGGCCGAATGCGAGTTCTCGACGACGTTCAGCACCGAGAAGTCGGACTGCACATAGGCGGTCACCAGCACCGCGAAGGCGAGGCCGACAAAGCCGCAGAAGGTGAGCGCCAGCGACGGGCCGACCCGCATCAGCGCCGCATCGCCGGTGCGGGCGCCCCAGATCGGCAGCACGGTCTGCAGGATGGCGACGGCGAGCGCCAGCACGAGCGCGTATTGGCCGATCTCGGGGTTCATTGCACCTTGCCGCCTTGCACCGGGTTGCCGTTCGCGCCTTCCTGCCACAGCCCCTGCTTCTTCAGGGCGTCGGCCACCTCGCGCGGCATGTATTTCTCGTCGTGCTTGGCGAGCACGCTGTCGGCGGAAAAGCTGCCGGGACCCGTGAGCTGGCCTTCGGCGATCACCCCCTGCCCCTCGCGGAACAGGTCCGGCAGCAGGCCGACATAGGCGACGTCGATATCCGCCCCGCCATCGGTGACGGTGAAGCGTACATGCGCATTGTCCTGCCTCACCACGCTGCCGGCCTTCACCAGCCCGCCGAGCCGCAGCCGCGTGCCGGGGGCAGTGTGCTCCCGGGCGATCTCGCTCGGCGAGCGGAAGAACACGATCGTGTCGTTGAGCGCGAACAGCACCAGCCCAGCCGCGACGCCGAGCACGCCGAGGGCGGTGGAAATCAGCACGAGGCGTCGGCCCTTGCGGGTCATTCCATCAGCTCCCCAACCTCAACTGCCAAGCCCGAGCTCACGGGCGAGCGCGTCGATGCGCCCGAGCGCCGGCCCGTCGGCAGCGAACTGCACCCGCGCCCTGGCCGCCGCGTCGCGGGCCTTGTCGCCTTCGCCGAGCACGTTCCAGGCGCGCATCAGCCGCAGCCAGCCATCGAGATCGGTGCCATCCTGCGCAAGGCGCTGCGACAGCCGGTCGACCATGCCGCGCACCATGGCGTTGCGGTCCTCGGCACTCATCTCCTGCGCGGCAGCGACGTCCTGCGCGCTCGGGCCGGGCGCATCGACGGCCGGGGCGGAGGCGGAGGCATTCACCCGCTGCAGCGCCACCGCCAGCATCGGCTGCCATGGCGCATCGGCCGGGGAATCGGCGGCAAGCGCCGACCAGATCGCCGCCGCATCCTGCTTGCGACCGTCCTGCTCGGCGGCGAGGCCGAGGAAATAGCGCGCCTTGGGGCTTTTCGGATCGGCCGCCTGCGCCGCCTCGAAGGCGGCCTTGGCCTGCGCGGTCACCACGCCGCCGGATTGCGCCATCAGCGCCTCGCCGAGCCCGTTCTGCCGCACGGCGTCGGAGCCGTCGAGCCGGATGGCGCTCGACCAGGCGCGCGCGGCGTCCTCGAAACGGCCGAGGCGCATATAGACCGGCGCGATCACCGCGTAGCCGCGCCCGTCATTCGGATTGGCCTCCAGATGCGTCTCGACCTTGCGCACGAGGATGGCGACGTCGGCCTGCTCCGGCCTTGCATCGAGCCGGGCCGCCAATGGCTGGCCGTCGAGCTGCGGCGATCCGAGGGTGAAATAAAGCCCGCCGGCGAAAAGCGGCACCCCGACCAGTGCGATGAGCGCCGCCAGCCGGCGGCGCCGGTCGTCGCCGCCAGCCGCAGCGGCCGGCGCAGCGGCGGCAACGCGCAACATGCGGCGCGCCACCTCGGTGCGCGCGGCCTCACCCTCGGCAACGCCGATCAAGCCGGCGGCGCGGTCGCGCTCGATCTCGGCGAGCTGGTCGCGATAGACGGCAAGGTCGGCCCGCCCGTCCGGCACGGCGACGCCGTCCGACCCGCTGTCGCCCGCGCGCGGACGCAAGGGCCACAGCACCGCCATCACGGCGGCACCGGTCATCAGTGAAATGGCCAACCAAAGCAGCATTAGTATTCCTCTAATGCGCTGAGGTACCCGACGTCGGCACCGACGCCAATCCGTAACAACCTCGGTCCGATCGCCGCAGGCTCACAGTCGCGCGAGCGGCGATGGGTCCGGGAAGCGTCGGCCGGCATCATCCCGGGCGCCGGCCGGCCGCCGCAGATCGGCTGGCTGGCCTCAGCCGGCGACAGGTGACCACGTGCCGTCCGGGTTGCGGCAGGCGGTGCCGCGCGCGGTCTGCGGCTGGCCGTTGATATAGATGGTGTGGGTGAATTCGCGGCAGCGCGGCGAGGGGCCGCGGGCATAGGCCGGGCCGGGCACGATGGTGCCATAGGCGCCGCTGTCGCCGCGCCAGCTCACCGGCGCGCCGGGATTGCCATATTCGAGCGCCTGCATTTCCGCCTGCTGGGCGCGCTGGCGGTCCTGGTCGTCGAGCGCGCTGCCGATGGCGCCACCGATCAGGCCGCCGGCCAGCGCGCCGATGGCGGCACCCGCGACATTGCGCCCGGCGATCGCGCCGATCACGCCCCCGGCCAGAGCGCCCGTCGCGGCGCCGCCGACCATGTTGGGGTTTTCCTGTGTGGCGGTGCAGCCGGCCAGCGTGGCGCCGATCAGCGCAACGGCGACGAAGTGGGTAGCGCGCATCAAGAATCCCTTCCGAAATAACCCCAGACAAGTGTGCGGCGCAGAAAGCGGGAGGATTCGGGCGAAACCGCGGCTTTCCCGCCTCATGCCACCGGTAGTCTCACCACGCAGCGTAATCCGCCGAAGGGCGATCGGTCGAGCACGAAGCTGCCTCCATAGAGACCGACCAGTTCGGACACGATGGACAGGCCCAGCCCGGAGCCCGGCCGCGTCTCGTCGAGCCGGCGCCCGCGCTTCATCGCCTCGAGACGCTGGGTCTCGGTAAGGCCCGGCCCGTCATCGTCGATGACGATCTCGAAGGCGGGACGCCGCCCGGACGCCTCGGGCACCGGCCGCACCCTCACCTCGACCAGCGTGCGCGCCCATTTGCAGCCATTGTCCACGAGATTGCCGACGATCTCCTCGAGATCCTGCCGCTCGCCGCGGAAGCGCGGCGCGCCCTCGATCTCGGTCTCCACGTCGATGCCGCGGGTGCGGTAGACCTTGCCGAGCGTGGCGGTGAGCTTTTCCACCACCGGCCCCACCTCCTCCACCGTGGTGACCACGCTGGCGCGGGCGGCGATGCGGGCGCGCTCGAGGTGATGGGCGACCTGCCCCTTCATCACCTCCGCCTGCTCCTGCACCTTGGCGGCGAGCGCGGCGTCCGGCCCGCCGGCCATCGCCCGCCCGGCCTCGTTCTGCAGCACCGAGATCGGCGTCTTCAGCGCATGGGCGAGGTTGCCGACATGGGTGCGCGCCCGCTCGACGATCTCGCGATTGGTGTCGATCAGCGCGTTGACCTCGGCGGCGAGCGGCGCGACCTCGATCGGGTAGTCGCCCTCCAGCCGGTCGGCGCGGCCTTCGCGCACCGCGGCGAGCGCGGCGAGCATGCGCTTGAGCGGGCGCAGGCCGAACAGCACCTGGAACGCCACCGTCAGCAGGAACACCGTGCCGAGCACCGCCAGCGTCACCGCCAGTGCGGTATCGAAGCCCTCCACCTCATCGTCGATCTCGCTGGCGTCGGCGGCGACCGCGACGGCGTAGCGCCCGTCGTCGCCGAGATCGACGACACGCTCGACGACACGCAGCCGCTGGTCGGCCGGGCCCTTGCCATAGCCCTCGCGCAGCCCGGTGAGGTCGGAATCCGCGCCCTTCTCCACCAGGATGGGCAGCGTGCCCTCCGGCAGCGAGCGCGAGGTCTTCACCTCCTTGGCGGTGCGGTCGAGCCGGGCGATCTGCCAGTACCAGCCGGAGATCGGGAAGGAGAAGATCGGGTCGCCCAGCGTCGTCGGCTCGGGCATCTGGCCGGAGGTGGAATTGGCGACGTCGGCGACGATGGTCTTGAGATAGACGTCGAGCCGCCGGTCGAAGGCGCGCTCCACCGCCTGGCGATAGGCGGAGGACAGCACGAAGCCGGTCACCAGCAGCACCGCCACGATCACCAGCGTGGCGGAGACGAACAGCCGGAGCGCCAGCGAGCGGGTGCGCATCAGCGCGGCGCGTCCGGCACCGCGAGCAGATAGCCGAGCCCGCGCACCGTCTGGATCACGTCGATGCCGAGCTTTTTGCGCAACCTGCCGACGAAGACTTCGATCGTATTGGAATCGCGGTCGAAATCCTGATCGTAGAGATGCTCGACCAACTCGGTGCGCGACACGACACGACCGGAATGGTGCATGAGATAATCGAGCAGCCGGTATTCGTGCGAGGTCAGCTTCACCGCCCGTCCGTCGACCGTCACCCGGCCGGAGCGGGTGTCGAGCATCACCGGCCCGCAGGTCAGTTCGCTGGCGGCATGGCCGGTGGCGCGGCGCAGCAGGGCGCGGATGCGGGCCAGCACCTCCTCCATGTGGAAGGGCTTCGCCACATAGTCGTCGGCGCCGGCGTCGAAGCCCTGCACCTTGTCGCTCCAGCGGTCGCGGGCGGTGAGGATCAGCACCGGCATCTTCCTGCCGTCGCGCCGCCAGGCCTCCAGCACCGAGAGCCCGTCCATCTTCGGCAGGCCGATATCGAGCACCACCGCGTCATAGGGCTCGTTCTCGCCGAGATAATGCCCCTCCTCGCCGTCATGGGCGCGGTCGACGGCATAGCCGGCATCGGTCAGCGCCTCGGTGAGCTGGCGGTTGAGATCGGGATCGTCCTCGACGACGAGCAGACGCACGGGCGGCACCTCCGGAAACGACGAATCGCCGCGAACCCTTGTGGGGTCCGCGGCAATCGTCAGGGAGCATGCCATTGCGGCATCTGATTGTCAGGCGAGGCCCCCTCACGCAGGGGCCCGTCAGGCAAGGCCGGCATCGCTGCGGCTGCGCCTCCACACGCCGTAGAGGGCGATGGCGATGCCGAGCACGGTGAGGCCGACGAACGCATAGGTCAGCAGCTGCGACACCTCGGCGAACGGCGACAGCTGCCGCGCCGCCTCCGACACCGCCGCGCCGGCCGTGCCGAGACCCGCCGCCAGCGTGCCCTTGCCCTCGGGACTCCCGCTCGCCCGCGGCTTCGGCACCGGCTCGACATAGTTCGAGGCGACGAAATCGCCGCGCACCCACAGCCCGCCCTCGGCGGCGCGCCGGTTGGTAAGGCCGGGCAGGACGTTCCCCCCGGCCCGGTTCCATTTCATCAGCTCGCGCGGCACCGCCGCGTGGTCGCCGGCGTTGAGCTTCTTCAACAGCGTCGAGGCGCGGAAATTCTCCGCCCCAACATTGAAGCAGAACGACACCAGCGCCGCGAACTGGTTGTCGGAGAGCGGCACCTTCACCGCCCCCTCCACCGTCGCCTCATACTGCCCGAGGTCGGCGCGCAGGATCGCCTCCGCCTCCGCCTCGGTGAGCCTGAGGCCCTTCCTCACCGCCGGCGGGCCGGCGGCGCCGGTATGGCCGTAGCCAACCGTCCACACTCCCACCGGGTCGCGGTAGGCGGCGAGCCGCCGCCCCTCCCACTGCTTGATCAGCGCGAGGCCGTCCGCATTGATCGTGCGCGGCATCAGGATCTCCCTTGTCTCCAGGAATCAAAAAGCCGCCCGGAGGCGGCGGACGGGTCGGCCATGAAGCGAAATGTCAGGCGAACAGTGCGGTGTTGATCGCGCCGGACGCGGCGACCAGAAGATTGCCCGCCCGGTTCGGGTGGAGACCGTCGCCGGTATATTTGAACGCCGAGCCGTCCACCTTCCACTTGCCGCTGTTGCGGGCGCTCTCGACGGCATCGGCCACGTCGAACACCGCATGGAGCGGATGCGAGCCGTCGCCGGCCCGGCTGGCGCCAGAGGTTCCGATGGCGACCGGCACGCCGGCAAGGATCGGGGCTCCGTCGCGCAGCCAGTCGTTCAGCAACTCGCGGGTGCCGTTGCCCGCGGTCGAGAAGTTGGTGGCCGCGGTCTGGTTGGCCGTCGTCGCCCAGCTGTCGGTCGAGGTGGTCGAGGGCGTGATCGTGGTCTGGAACAGCCGCGAGCCGGCACGCGCCTTCTCGGCTCCGCGCATCCACAGCATGACCATGCGTGCCTTGATGGTCGCGGGATCGGACGCATTGCCGATATCGTTGACGCCGTGCTCGAAGACGATGTTCTTGACGTAGCGGGCGAGCGAGAGCCTGAATTCGTTGCTGCGCGTGACGATGCTGAGGTCGTCGCCGGCCATGCCGGCGTTGATATAGGCGTGGGTGCCGCTGATCGCCCGGCCGATCAGGCCGAAGCCGTCGCCCGCATCGAGGCCGTCGCCGGCACTGTAGCTGTCGCCGGTGCCCTGCACGATGCTGTCGCCGATGCCGAGCACCCCGCCATGGGTGGTGCGGGCGATGATGCCGATCGGCCAGGTGCCGACCGAGCGGGCCGTCGGATCGCTCGGCGTGCCGACGCGCCGCGTGAGGTCGGTGACGCGGGAGGTGGAGCCGGTCGACCCTTCCGACACGTTGCTGTTCTGCGCCAGGTCGATGAACGGATGCCCGGCGCGGCTGAAGGTGGAAATGCGCGTCCAGATCTCGGTGCCGGCCGGCAGGCTGATCGGAACGAAATCCGAGCAGATCTCGCCGCCGGCATCCGCCATTCCCTGCGAATAGTCGTTGAAGGAAAGCTGGACGAGCGTCCCGCTCGGGTATTCGAGCGCCATCGAAAACGCCGTCTGGGCCTGGACGCACGCCTCGAACTTGTCGACGTTGCGGGCCGTGGTCCAGTTCGGCATGCGCACCGCCAGTTCGGTGACATCCGCGCGCAGCGTATGGTGGCACTTGGTGAAGGTGCTCAGGTCGTTCGTGGATTGCTGCGTCGAGATGCGGCAATTGGTGGCGACCTGGCCGTAATATTCGCCCTCGCCGAGCGGGAAATCGCCGACATTGGCCGGCAGGAGTCCCGCCAGCGTACGGATGGCGGAGAGGGACTGCCGTCCCCAATAGCCGTCCGCATCATGGCCGACGAGATGGGTGACCGCGCGCGGCGGCGCGAATTCGATTTCGCCCGACATCAGTTGTTCTTTCCTGACAGGAGGATATGGCTGCCGTCCGGCGCCTTGCCTTTGAGAACGAGAAGCGAGCCGTCCGGCGCCCTGCCGATGAGGAACGGACGGCCGGACGCCGGGCCGGCGCCGTCCCGTTCGGCGAGGCCGACGCCCAGTGCGAGAGAAAGTGTCACCGCGCCCTCCCGCTCAGCGGAGGAACACGACGCCGGCCGCACCGGCGCGGCGGGCGAAGCGGCAGGGACGCGAGAGCCGCGATGCGGCGGCGGGATCGATGTCGCTCATGGACATCTCCTTGTGCGGACGGTGAAACGGGGGAATGGCACGGCGGGGGTCGCAGGCCCGGCTCATTCCACGGTGTGGATCACCAGGCCGGCGGTGGTGCCGGTCGCCAGCACCCGCCGGACCACATATTCGAGGACGCTCACCTGCCCGCTCGGCAGCGGCAGGGTCAGCGGCGCGCCGTCGGCCGCCTGCACCGGCAGCACCCGCACGCTCGCCTCGATCACGTCGGACGGCACGAACACGCGGATGCGGGCATAGCGGGAAAGGTCGGTCGCGTCGTCGGGCGCCACCGCCGCTCCGGTGCGGCCGAGGCCGACCGGCGAGACGGCGACACCGCGCCAGGGGTCGCGCGAGGGGTCGTAGGGCATGTCGCTCTCCTGAGCTTGTATCTGGGCTTTGAGAGAAGGGATCTTGGGGGAAGGGATCAGGCGTCGGGCGCGGCAAAGCCCAGCGTGGTGAGCACCAGGCGCACCCGCCCGCCGGTGAAGGCGCTGCCGATGGCGGTGATCCGCAGCGGCGTGTCGGCATAGAAGGCCTGCGGGCCGATCACGCCGACATTGGTGGAGCCCAGGGCGGCGCCGAGGCTGTCGCCGAACTTGGCGTCCTCGCCGGCAATGCCGACGCGATAGGCGCTGGCGCCGGTGACGGCCACCAGCGTGCGGCTCGCCACGCCGAGGCAGATCGCCCGGTCGGGAATCGACAGCGTCGTCGTTACCGACGCGCCGGCGAGATCCACGTCGATCTCCGCCGCGCGAAGCGCCACCCCGCCGCCGGAGGCGGTGCCGGCGAGCGCGTCGCTCCAGCGGGTGCCGTCGAAGCCGACCGCCCGGCCTTCCGCGATCACATAGGCCCGCCAGCCCGCGCGGGGGCCGAGGAACCGCCAGCCGGCACCGTCATGGAGCGCCACGGTGCCGTCCTGCCCGGCCCAGTCGCCGCTGGCGCCGGTGGCGACGAGATGCCGGTCGCCGGCGGCGGGGGACGAAGGCGCCGCCGTGCGGGTACAGTCGATCACCGCCAGTTGCACCGCGGCGTCGAGCAGCGTCAGCGCCTCGTTATGGGTGACGTGCTTCTGCGCCTGCGCCGCCGCAAGCAGCGGCAGCGCGAGAAGAGGGGTCATCTCGCTCATGATGTCTCGTCCGTTGAAAGGCGGTCAGGTGGAAAGACGGTCAGGTGGAAAGGCGGGCCGTCAGCGCCGCACCCGCCCCGACGCTGGCCGAGAGCTGCGCGATGCGCAGGTCGAGGAAGCTTTGCGGAGCGCCGAAATCGGCGATCTCGTCCGCCGCCGCATAGGTGAGGGACGGGCTCGCCGCGGTGACGGCGCGCACCACGTCGAGCCCGTCGAGGATCTCCACCCGGTAGGCCTCCGACGCCTCGCCGAGCGGCACCTCGACGACGTCCCAATTGTCGCCGTCCTGCCGGGTGCGGCGGATCCAGCCGATCTCGACGCCGGCCACCGTGCGCCGCGCCGTCGCATGCACCGGCGCGAGCGGCGTCAGCGCCCGGCCGGTGACGGTCGCGCTCACCTGCGCCACGCCGGGATCGCCATGGTCGCGGTCGGCGCGCCCGGCGCGCAGGGTGAGCGCGCGGCCGATCAGCTCGGCGCCGCTCGCCACGGTGGCGAGGTTGCGGTCGAGCATGACGAACAGCGTGCCGGCTGCCCATTCCGCCTCGGCCATCGCCTCGGTGCCGCCCTGCCCGCGGATCAGCCCGCCCAGCGTCCACAATCTTGTGCCGACCAGCTCGGCATCGGTGAACTGGATCACCTCGACGCTGCCGTCCGGCGCCACCAGCGCCGCCATGTTGGCGCCGTTCAGCACCGCCTCCTCGCTCGCCGCGGCGACCAGCCCTCCATGCAGCTGCACGGTGAGGCGCGGCCCGCGATGCCACAGCCAGGGCACGCCCGCCGCCAGCGGCACGGTCAGCCGTCCCATCACCGAAGGCGCCGCCATGGTCGCCACCCGCTCGAAGCTCGCCCCGTCGAGGCCGCGCCACACCGCCAGCGCGCCCGGCCAGGGCGCGGCGAAGGCGGCGAGGAAGGCGAGCGGCGGCGAGCCGGCGGTCGAGGCGGACAGCGCCGGCAGGGCCAGCACCGCCACGTCCGGCGGCCCGGCCGCCGCCGGCACCGTCACATTCGCCACCCGCGGCTCGCGCACCGCCAGCGCGAACACGCCGGGGTCGATGCTGCGGGCGGTGATCGCCCGCGCCTCGGTATCCTCCACCGCGGTGATCTCGATCAGCCGCCGCCGCCCGTCGCGGGTCACGCCGACCACGTCGCCCGGCTCCAGCGCCAGTTTCGACGGCGGCAGGCCGAAGCGCACCGTCTCGCGCCCGGCCCACACGTCCTGCAGCCACATCTCGGCGAGGCCGGCGGCGAGGCCGTCATGCGTCGCCATGGCGAGGTCGAGCCCGGTCTCCACCCGCGCCGCGCCGGCCAGCCGCCGCGAGGCGCCGGTCGACTGGCGATAGTCGCCGATGGCGTCGACGAAGCCGACCGTCACCGACAGCGGCAATTCGCTCTCCGCCCCGCGCACGAAGCTGGGCGAGGGCTGGTCGTCGTCGCCGACGAAATCCTCGTCGGTCAGCTCCGCCACCACCCGTCCGCCGCGCTGGCGCAGGGCGAGCCCGTCGCCATCCTCCATCAGGTCGAAGGCGAAGACCCGCGCCAGCGGCTCCAGCGCCGCGCGCACGCTCATCGGCCGGTCGATGACATAGCCGTCGACCACGCCGCGCAGGTCCGAGCAGTCGAGGTCGGGCACCCCGGCATCCGCCGCCATCCGCGCGCAGGCCTCCGCCAGCGGCGCGGCGCCGAGCCGCCCGGTCAGCCAGTGGCCGGTCATCCAGTTCGCCCCGTCCGCCCACACGTCGGTGGCGAGCGGAAAGGTCGGGAACGGCCGCGCATCCCAGGTCCAGGCATAGAGCCCGGCGAGATCCATCATCCGCCCGCCCGGCAGCGCCGGCGCCGACGGGTTGGCGGCGGTGGTCGCGAAAGCGTCGAAGGAAGCCTCCAGGTGCCGGCGCTGGATCAGGTCGTCGCGCCGTCCGTTGGAGAACGGCGGCAGGCCGTTCTCGATGGATTTGGGATCGGGGAACACGCTCGGCCGGTTGGCGCCCTTGTCGACGGCCGCGCAGCCGATCTCGGTGAGCCGCACCGGCTTGCCGCCCGGCCCGAAGCCGGTCGGGCTCGCCTGCCGCACCCCGCCGATGCGCTCGTGATGCGCATTACCCCACCAGGCGGCGATGTCCTTCTGGCGGAACACCCAGGGTTCGCCATAGGCGCCGTCGGTGATCGGGGTGCGCACCTGCGCCTGCCGCGCTGCCTCGTCTTCATAGTACCAGTCGAAGCCCTCGCCGCCGGTGACGCCGGCCGCGAGATAGGCCGGCTCGTAGCCGGTCTGGTAGGTGACGGCGTCGAGATGGGTGTCGCCGTCGCGCCAGTCGGCGATCGGCGCGTACCAGTCGATGCCGATGAAATCGATCGCCGGCGAGGCCCAGAGCGGATCGAGCGGGAACCGGATCTCCGCCCCGCCATCCAGCACATGCGCGCCATATTCGGTCCAGTCGGCGGCATAGGAGACCAGCGTGCCGGCCCCGACCACCGCCTTCACCTGGGAAGCCAGCGCCGCATAGGCATCCGCCGCCGGGTAGACGCCGGAGGCGGAGCGCACCCGCGTCAGCGCCGCCATCTCGGAGCCGATCAGCATCGCCTCGACGCCGCCGGCCAGCACGCTCAGCTGCGCGTAGTGCAGCGTCATGCGGCTCAGCGTCCATTCCTCCGGCCCGTCATAGGCGACGGCATCGCCGGCAATGGCGAAATCCGCCGCGACGGCGTTGCCGAACAGCGCCGCCACCTGCGTCCCGGCGGCGGTCGTGCCGTCCGGCGAGCCGGGCCGCCCCGGCGCCGGATCGCAGGTGATGCGCCCGCGCCAGGGATAGCCCGGCTGGTCGCCCGCCCCGGTCCACGGGTCGGGCCGGCCGTTGCCGGACGGCACGTCCATCATGATGAACGGATAGAGCGTCACCTTCAGCCCGCGCGCCTTCAGCGCCGCGATGGCGCGGACGACGCTGCGGTCGGAGGGGGTGCCGCCATAGGCCGGGCGTCCCTCGTAGCCGCTCACCAGATGCGCATCGGCCCGCGTGCGCCCGGCGACGCCCCAGGCCTGCGTCACCCCGCCGGCGCTGACCGTCTTGTCGCGGCGCTCGACGCCGGGATGCACCTCGCACTCCCCGGCCCGCAGGTCGGTGGCGAACCACGACACCACCAGCGCCACCCGCTCCAGATTGGGGCAGCAGGCCATCAGCCGGTCCAGCGAGGCCTCGAAATCGGTATCGGCAATGGTGACGTGGCGGTTCTCGGCCTCGTAGGTGCCGGGGCCGGTCGCGCGCACCAGCTCCGTGGTGTCGTAGCCGAATTCGGTGGCGGCGGGGATCAGCGTCACCGCCCTCACCCGCGGCTCCAGCGCCCCGACCGCCCGCTCGACCTCCACCGAGATCTGCGGCAGGCGGTTGCCGAAATCGGCCAGCGGCAGCCGCTCGAACACGATATAGGCGAGCCCGCGATAGGCCGGCGCATCCTCGGCGCCCATGCCGGCCTCGATCAGCGGGTCGGGCGACTGGCCCTCGTCGCCGCGATGGGTGCGGATGTTGAGCCCCTGCAGGTCCAGCTCGCGCCCATCGGCCCAGACCCGGCCGATCCACGTCACCGGCCCCTCGCAGATGCCGACCGCGAAGCTGGCATAGTAGGAATAGGTGGTCGTGGTGGTCTCGCCGCCGGTGAAGGAAGTGCCCTTGCCGCCGGACGAGGTCGTCTCGGTCGAGACCACCTCCTCCACCGGCAGCGACCAGATCAGCTGGCCGGACAGCCGGGCGCGGCCATAGACGCGCGGCATCGGCGAGCCGTCCACCGAGGTCATGAAGTCGAGATCGGCGAGGCGCGGCCCCTCGACATGGCGGCCGGGGGTGAGCAGCGCGCGGTCGATCACCGCCCCGCCGACCGCGCCGAGCGCCCGCCCGGCAATGGCGCCGAGCGGTCCGAACAGCGTGCCGCCGAGCGCCGCGCCGGCGCCGCCGAGAATGAGTGTCGCCATGGAATGGGTTCCGATCAGGTTCGGATGAAGAATGTGCGTCGGCGCAAAGTCAGGACTGGCGAGGCCGGTCCGGGCACCGCCGGATGGCCCTGGCTTAGATCCGTCATGCCGAGGTGCCGGGCCATCCCAGCCCAGCCAGGGCGACGTCCCGAGGATGCCGGTCAGAAACCCCGTCATGCTGAGGCGCCGGCCGGAGCGGCCGGCCTCGAAGCACGCACGCGGCACCGGTTTGCGGCACCGGCTTGCGTCCTTCGAGGCTCGCCGGTGGCGAGCACCTCAGGATGACGGGGCGGGAGAGCGAGCGAGGAGAGCGGGAGAACGGGGAGCGAGCGGATGAGCGGGGGGAGCGGGCAGGTCGATCGCCGCTCCCGTCACGGCCCGCCTCACGCCGCCGGAAACGCAAACGCGAAGGCCAGACGGCGCCGCCACCAGGGCGCGAAGGCGACCTCCGCCACCGCGGCCCCGTCATGGGCGTGCACCATGCGGTCCGGCGCCACCAGGATCGCCGCGTGCTTGGCCGGCAGATGCGCCCGCCAGCGGAACAGCAGCACGTCGCCCGGCCGCACCGCCTCGACGGCGACCGGCACGAGATGCCGGAAGCCGGCGCCGGCGAGCTGCTCCTCATGCGTCGCCTCGGCCCAGTCGGGGCGATAGGCGGGCAGCGTCTCCGGTTCCGCGCCGATCGCCGCCCGCCACACCCCGCGCACCAGGCCGAGGCAGTCCGCTCCCTCCCCCTTGCAGGAGGCGCGGTGCAGATAGGGTGTGCCGATCCACGCGCGGGCCTCGGCGACGACCCTCGCCCGCATGTTCATCCCGCTCGTGTCAGGCATGCCGCTCGTGTCAGGCAGCCCGCTCATGTCAGGACAACCCCGGCTGGGCGACGCGCACCAGCGTGTCGTTGCCCGGCATATGCGGCATGCCGCGGAAATTCGCCGTGTTGGCGAAACGGTCGCGGCAGGTTTCGAGGCGCTTGTCGCATCCCGCGCTCACCGCGAAGGCGTCGCCTGCCGACAGCGGCGACGGCGGACGCTGCCACAGGTCGAGCCGCACCGCGCCGCCCGCATTGGCATGCGCCTTCACCTCGGTGGCGAAGCCGGCATTGGCCCCGCCGGTGAAGGCGAGCCGCCCCTGCGTGAACCAACCCGCGGCGAAGCCGCCGAGGCCCGAGGCGGTGAACAGGCTGGCACCCTCCACCGCGACCACCGTGCCGACGCCGGAATAGGCCGGATCGGCGAGGTTCACCCCGCAGCGCCCATCGCCGAGATCGGCATCGCAGCGGGTGGTGAACAGCCGCCCGCGCACCTGGCCGAGCGCGTCGGACAGCGCCCGCAATTCGGCGACGAACACGCCGTTCTCGCGCCGCACCTCGCCGATGCGCGCCCGCCGCAGGCGGACGAAGCGCGACGGGTCCGACCAGTCGACCAGCAGCAGTTCCACCGCCGCGCCGTCATAGAGCCCGGCATCGAGATCGGCTTCCAGCAGCTGGTCGGCGACCAGCGCGCCGGTGAGCTCGCCGGCATTGGTGGAAAAGCCCAGCGTCGCCGGCGTCTCGCTGCCGCCGACGCCGGCCGCCGCGAAGAAGGTGGTGCCGTCGACGTCGAGGTCGCGGTCGTGCTCGGTCAGGCCGACCACGCCGCCGTCGCGGCGGACGATCCGCCAGCAGCGGGCCAGCGTCGTCGCCCCCGAGGCGAGGGCGGCGGCGAAATCACCCGGCAAGGTCCTCATTGCAGCGTCCTCATTGCAGCGTCCTCATGCTCGGATCTCCAGGATCGGGATGCGCGGGATCTCGCCCGCCTCGAAGGCGGTGAGGTTCACCTCGAGAAAATCGGTGTCGAAGCGCGCCGGCACGTCGAACAGGAAGCCTGCCGTCACCGCCGCGCCCGAAGCCGGCACTTGGCCGGCGAAGAAGGTGACGGTGCCGAGCGTGGCATCGAGCGCGTAATGCGTGCCCTCGGTCTTCTCGGCGCCGTTCACCGCCACCCGCACCGTGCCGGCCACCGGCTTGCCGATCGGCCGCGCATAGGGGGCATGGGCGGCGCCATAGGTCTTGGCGAGCGCGAACTGCGCCTGCGCGCCCGTCCCGGTGCCGATCGCCTGGTCGAGCGGGCTCACGCCCGCCCCCGGCGCGGCGGAGGAATGGTCCAGCCGGTCGCGCCAGCGGAAGCCGTAGAGCCGGCCGCGCCGCTCCTCGAAGAAGGCGACCACGGCGGCGAGTTGGGCGAGCGAGGTCACGCCATAGCCGGCGTCCCAGCGCCGGCGCGAATGGGCGAGCCGCGTGTTGCGCTCCTCGCGCCCGGTGAGCGTGGTGACGATCTCGGTCGCCCGTTCCGGCCCGCCGGCGGCGCCGAGCGCGATGTCGAGCGGGAACAGGATGTCGTGGAAAGCGGCCATGGCTACGAACTCCGCTCGCCGCGCGCCACCGCGCGCGTCACCAGCCCGGCGAGATAGGCTTCCGAGCGGCGGAACGAGCCGGCATCCGGCGTCGAGACGTTGACGGTGACGTTCACCGCCCGCCCGCCGCCGCCGCCGCCGGCGGCGACGCCGAGCCGCCCGTCGGCGCCGCGCTTGAGCGGCAGGATGGCTTCTGCCCCCGCCTCGCCCATCAAGCCCATATTGCCGCCGGTCATCGGGAAATAGGTCGGGCTCGCCACCACGCCGCCGGAGGCGAAGGGCACCACCCGGCCGCCCTGGAACGCGCCGCCTTTCGCAAAGCCGAGCGCGCCGCCGAACAGGCCCTGGATCAGCCCGCCTATGCCCTGCTCGACCGGCTTCAACGCGAGGTCGAGCGCCAGATTGGACAGCCGCAGCCCCAGCGCGCGGATCACGTCGTCGGCGTCCTTGCCCTTCAGCGCCGCGCCGGTCAGCGCGTCGCCCACCGCCCGGCCGAAGCCGCGCGCCAGCCGCTCGGCATCGGAGAGCTCGCGGCGGAAGGCGCTGGTATCGGCGGTGATCTCCACCGTCAGGCTCTCATCCTCGGTCATGTCGGCTCCATCGGATCAATCGGGAAACCGCGCCATCAGCGCGTCGAGCCCGGCGCGGTCGAGCCGCGCGCGCTCGGGGCCGGCAAAGGCCCGCATGGCGCTCGCCAGCTCGCGCGGCGTCAGGCGCCAGAAATCGCGGGAAGCGAGGCGCAGCCGGCCGAAGCCGAAGGCCATCGCCGCCTCCCAGGGGAACGCCGCGGCAGGGCTGGGCGCAGGAGCTCCGGGTGCGGGAGCTCCGGGTGCGGGAGCTCCGGGTGCGGGAGCTCCGGGTGCGGGAGCGCGCGGCGCGCCCGCGCTCAGGCCCGCCGCGGCACGCGAGGGTCCGGCGGGATATCCCCGCCGATCGACGACCGCAGTCCCGAGACGCCGGGCCGCGAGACATTGCCGGCCGAACCGTCGCTGCCCGCGACGTTCCCGCCCGCCGGCACGTCCTCCGCCGGCACCGTGCCGAACGTGGCGGCGATCAGCTCGCCGACGATGCGGGCGAAGCCGGTGGCGCCGCCCGGCGTGGTCATGCGCGCGACCTCGTCCTCGCCGACCTCCTCGCCGGCGCCGCGCAGCCCGGCGGCGATGATGCGCGCCGCGTCGCGCGCCGACAGCCGCCCGGCGCCGAAGCGCTCGGCCAGCGCCACGAGATCGCCGGCGCCGAAGGCGTCCTCCAGCTCGGCGAGCGCGCCCAGCGTCAGCACCAGCCGGCGCCGGCGCCCGTCGAGTTCGGCGGCGATCTCGCCGCGATGCCGGTTGGCCATGGGCCCCTCCATCCCGCCCGTCCTCACAGCGCCGCGAAGGTGATTTCGCCGGCGCTTTCCAGCGCGATGTCGAAGGTCACTTCGCGGTCGTGCTCGGCGGCGATCTCCAGCGCGGTGACCTGGAACGGCCCGGTCAGGGTGCCGAAATCCGGCACCAGCAGCTGGGCGTTCTGCACCGCGCCGTCGAAGAAGCTCTGGCGGATCAGCGCGTCCGACGCCGCGTCCTTGAACACGCCGGAGCCGGAGATCGAGGCGCGCTTCACCCCCGCCCCGGCGAGAAGCTCGCGCCAGCGCCCGGCGCTCTCGGCATGGGTCACGTCCACCGCCTCGGTGTTGAAGGCGATCTGCCGCGAGCGCAACCCGGCCACCGTCACATAGGCCGAGCCGTCATGGATCTTCAGCAGCAGGTCCTTGCCCTTCTGCGCCGCCATTGTCCTGTCCTTCCTTGGTATTTAGGGACCGTTAACCGCGATGCGGTAACGTTGAGTCACGTGCCGCCCGCGCGGATGCGTGCGAGGGTTCGGCATTGCTAAGAAATTGAATCCGAAAGCCTGGCTAAGCGACTTCATCCTGAGATTCAGGTTGAAGTCATTTTTGTAAGTCGATGCCAGCTCTTGATCGGATTTCTTTAAGCATCGTCGAGTTCTTCAATTCGATTCCGTCACGGCACGGAACCGGATGATCGCGTGATAGATGCGCCCGCCCGATTCACGGCGGATGTCGGCGCCGGTCGCCCGCAGGTTTACGAGCCGCGCGCCATCGAGCGGCAGCGCCGCGTCGTGCAGCGCGTCCTGCACCAGCGCGGCGATCTCGTGCGCCTCGCCATGCCCGCCCTGCCGCGACCACACATGCAGGGTCAGCCGGTGCTCCTCGCCGCGATCACTCGCCGTCGACCAGTCGAGCACCTGCGCCTCGCCCAGCGTCACATAGGGAAAGTCCGGCGAGGCCGGCGGCACGTCGTGGACGCGCGGCCCGCCCAGCGCGGCGGCCAGCGGCGCGTCGGCGACCAGCGCGGCATAGAGGGCGGCCCTCAGGGCCGTCGCCGCGCTCATCGCGCCACCTTGCCGGGCGTCGCCGCCCTGGTTTGCGAGGCCCCGGTTTGCGAGGTCCCGGTCCGCGCCGCCAGCGCGGCCCACTCGGAGGGGCGCAGCGCCGCGATCAGGCGGGCGAGCCGGCCGCCGCCTTTCAGTCGGGTGGTGAATTTCATGGTGTCTCCTCCCGGCAGCGGCAGAGAAGCCGCCGCCCGCGTCCTTCCGGGTCGCTCACCACCTCGACCAGCAGCACCCGCGCGCCGAGACGCAGCCGGTCGCCCGGCTTCACGCTCGCCGGCGCCCGCAGCGTGACCGCATGGGTCAGCACCGCCCCCGGCCGGTCGGCGATCTCGGCGGCCGCCGCCTCGGTGAGGATCTCGGCCCAGAGCTGGTCCACCGCCACATAGGCCAGCGCGGCGCCGCCGAGCCCGTCCGGCGTGCCCACCGGCGTCTCGTGGGTGAGCCGGTGGCGCATCTCGCCGATCCCGTTGGTCTCGCCCGCCGCGCTCACAGCCGCGTCACCCGATAGGGCGCCACCAGCGCGTCGAGCGCCGCCGGGAAGGCGGCCGAGGGGCCGGCCTCGTCGCGGTGCTCGTAGAAATGCGCCAGCACCAGCCGCACCGCCTCCACCAGCGGCGCCGGCACGTCGGCGGCGCTCGCGCCATGGCCGGCGGTGATGTCGAGCACGATGCCGGCAAGCGTGCGGATCGGCGGCGCCACCGCGGTGCCGTCGACGCGGATCAGCCCCGGCAGCCGCGCGGCGTCGAGGAGGAAGGCCGACAGCGGCACCGCCAGCTCCGCACCCGCTTCGTCGATGACCGCCGCCGCGTCGAGGCTGCGCAGCGGATTGACCGGCGCCGGGATCAGCCCGCTCGCCGGCCAGAAATCGCGTACGATGCGCCAGCGCTGTTCGATCAGCACCCGGCGGGTCAGCGCCTCCACCGTGGCCCGCGCGGCGACGATCATCGATGAGATCAGCGCGTCCTCGGCATCGTGGTCGACGCGCAGGTAGTCCTTGGCCTCGGCCAGCGTCAGCGGTTCGCTCGCGGGACCCGCGAGCAGCAAAGCGGGCATCGGCCCCTCCCCTGATGATGAAATCTTCCGGCACCGGGACGGCACCCCGGTTGACGCCAGCGCGGCCATACGGGCAGAACCGCGCCGTACTCCCTGAGGAAGCCCGATGCGCCGTGTCCGTCCTGTCCTGATCCGTCTCGCCTGCGTGGCCGCGCTGGCCGCGTGTGCCGCCCCCGCGCTCGCCATCGTCGGCGGCCAGCCGGCGGGCGAGGTGATCAAGGCGCAGACGGCGCTGGTGGTCTCCACCCGCGGCGCCTCCTGCACCGGCGTGGTGCTGGGCCCGCAGGTGGTGCTCACCGCCGCGCATTGCGTGCAGCCGGCGGCGAATTACGCCGTGGTGGTGTTCGAGGCCGCGGGCCCGCGCCTCGTCGAGGCGAGCCGCGTCGCGGTGCATCCACAATTCGACCCGGCCTCGTTCGAGACCCGCCGCCCGACGCCCGACCTCGCGCTGGTGAAGCTCTCCGCGCCGCTGCCGGCGGGCTTCCGCCCGGCGACGCTGTCGGCCGAGCAGGGCCTGCCGTCCCGCCGCACCGCCTTTACCCTCGCCGGCTACGGCGTGGCGAAGGACGGCGACGGCACGTCGGCCGGCACGCTGCGCACGGTGCAATTGCCGAGCATCGGCATCACCGGCGGCATCATGGTCCGCCTGTCGGACGGCGCCGCCGCCGGCGGCTGCACCGGCGACAGCGGCGGCCCGGTGTTCCTGGAGGGAACGGTCGCCGCCATCATCGGCTGGTCGACGGCGGCCGGCGGCGCGCGCGGCTGCGGCGGCGTCACCGGCGCGACGCTGGTCGGCCCGCAGCGCGCCTGGATCGACGCCACCGCGCGGGCGATGGGGGTGGAGTGAGCAACGGCGATCAGCAATTTGAAATGACAGAACCTCAACAACGGGCGGAATTTCGTTCCGAGCGCTTCCATCGCCTCGTCGTTACACCGAACTTCGCTGCGGCGGTCGATGAGCCGGCTGATGAACGTCACATGGCGAACGCGATACTAACACTTGATGCGTGTATTGGCCTCATCCACCAAGATCTATTGGCGAGTAGACATCGCGATATTCCGTTACGCGACGACTGCTATCGAGACAAGTTGGCGGTCGCCAACCCAGACTACCGACTACTCCGCGATCTTGCCGCCGCATACAAGCACGGAGAATTGACGGGCCAAAAAATCCGACTGGTCCGTAACACTGATCAGATGTCCGCGATACAGAATGAAATAGGTCTGTTCGAGTGCGGGGATGAACTGGGTGGAGATATACTGATCGTCGAAACGAACGAAGGGAACTTCGTTCGCGCAACAAATGTCCTCTACACGACGCTGCGTATGGCGCGCGAGCTTCTGAAGTTGCTGGACGCATCAGATAATACCTGAAATGCCCCCTCCCCGTTGGGAGAGGGGGATTATCATTCCCAGGTTCTGTACTGCCCGCTACGACGCCGCGAACTTCAGCAGCTTGATGGCGTCGAAGTCCTGCACGCCGCCGCCGACGCGCTTGGTCGTGTAGAACAGCACATAGGGCTTGGCCGAATACGGGTCGCGCAGCACCCGCACCCCGGCGCGGTCGACCACCAGGTAGCCGCGGCGGAAATCGCCGAACGCCACCGAGAGGCTGCCCGCGCCGATATCCGGCATCTCCTCCGCCTCGTGGACGGGGAAGTTCATCAGGCTCGGCGGCTGGCCGGCGGCGGTCGGCGGCGCCCAGAGATACTGGCCGTTCTCGTCCTTCAGCTTGCGTACCGCGCCCTGCGTGCGGCGATTCATCATGAAGCTGCCATTCTGCCGGTAGCCGGCCTTCAGCGCATAGACGAGGTCGACCAGCGGGTCGGAAGGGCTGGAGCTCGGGAAGTCGCCCGCCGCCCCGGTCGGCACGAAGCCGAGCTTGCCCCACACCCAGGCGGTCTCCGCCACGTTCTCATAGGCGAGGAAGCCCTTCGGCTTGCCGATGCCGTCGCCGATGACGAAGGCGGTGCCCTCCTGGCTGGCGAAGGCGGCCTCCACCTCGATGGCGAGCCATTCGTCGATGTTCACCGCCGCGTCGTCGAGCAGGGTCTGCGTCGCCGCCGGCATGGCGTAGATCTCCATCGCCGGGAAGCTCAGCTCGTCGAGCACCGGGCTCGCGGTCTGGGCGCGGGCGGCGGTCTCGGCCACCCAGCCGACCGCCGGGCCGGAGGTCATGAACGGCTTCTTGTAGGTGCCGGCCGAGATGGTGCGCACATCGGCGATGGCGCGCACCGGGGAGAGCGCGGCGAGCCGCTTGCCGATCTCGCGCTCGGTCTCGCTCGGCACCACGTAGCCGCCATCGGTGGCGACGCCGGCCGACATCGCCTTGGCCTCGATGCGCTTGAGCCCGGAGGCCTCGCCATGGCGCACATAGGCGTCGAAGGCGGCCTTGTGCTCGCGGGCGGCGAGGTCGGTGACGAGGTCGGCGCGGCCGGACAGGCCGGGCCGGCGGGCCTTGAGCACCAGTTCGTCGATCAGCGCCTTCTGGGTGTCGAGCGCGGCATTGATGCGCTCCACCTTGTCGGTGGTGACGGAATCGACGCCGCGGCGCTCCAGCTCGCCGAGCCGCTGGTCATTGGCGTCCTTGAACGCCTCGAAGGCGCCCATGAACTCCTCGAAGGCGGCGCTCACTTCCGGGCCGTTATGGGCGGCCGACTTGGTTTCGAGATGGGTCTGCATGAAGAAGTCATCCTGCTGTTGCATGGAGGGAGCCGAGGGTCCGCAGGCGCCGGGCGCCGCGTCGGATGGTGGCGGCGAGCCGCGTGCCGCTGCCCGGCGCGCGTTTCACCGCGTCGATCCGGGCATCGGGCTGCATGGGGAAGGTGACGACCGACACCTCCCACAGATCGATGCGGGTGAGGCGCCGCACCCGCGAGCGCGGGTCGGTGCGCCCTTCCACCGCGCGGAAGCCGATGGAGAGCCCGTCCAGCGCCCCGGCGCGCATCAGCGCCAGCACCTCGCGGGCGCGGGCGACCTCCGGCATCAGCCGGCCGCGCACGTAAAGCCCGGTGGCGTCCTCGCGGATCTCGGTCCAGATGCCGATCGGCTCGGCGGGGTCGTGCTGGAACAGCATGCGCACGCCGCCCGCGCCGCGCTCGGCGAGCGAGCGGGCGAAGGCGCCGCGCACGATGAGGTCGCGGCCGAGATCGACCCGGCCGAACAGCGCGGCATAGCCCTCGAAGCTGCCATCGGCCTCGACCTCGACGAGCGCGCCCGGCCGGGCCTTGGTCTCGATGGGCGGTTCCGTGAGGACGGCGCGGCCGGGCCTCATGCCGCGCCGCCCTTCTTGCCGCCCTTCCTGGGCTTGCCCGCCGGTTTCCCGGTATGGGCGGCGCGGTCGAGCTTGCCGAGGGTGCGGCTGAATTCGCGGAACACTTTCGGCGCGTCGCCGGCGCGCGTCGGCGCCGGCAGCAACGGCCGTCCGGGCAGGAAGGCCCGGATGCGGGGTGTGACCTTCATTCGTCGTCTCCGAACAGGGAGTTGAAGCGCGCGATCTCGCGCACGAAGTCGTCGAAGCGCCGCGCTCCGGCGGCGAGTTCGCGCAGGGCGATGCAGGCGAAGGCAGAGGCGCCGAGCGCCCAGGCGAGCAGCGCGAGATGCGCCAGATCGCCCCGCGCGGCGAAGGCGTCGATGAGGGTTTGCATGGTCGGGTCTCGACATGAGGCGCTGGCCGCGCGCGAACGGCATGGGTGGCCGGCAGGCATCGCCGGCAGGCCTGAATCGCCGGCAGGCCTGGATCGCCGGCAGGTCCGGTTCAGTGCCCGCCTCGGGTGGACGGATCCGTCGCGATGGCGGCCGGCGCGTCTTGCCGGGTTCGCCGGATGCGGCCGTCATTGGCTCCGGCGGTGCCGGGGTCGACGCGATGGGTGGCGAGGTCGCTACGATGAATTTAGTTTTAAATTTGTACTAAAATCCGTTAAACTGGCTCCGTTGCCTTTGACAGGGAGTCGCCGGACGATGGCTACCTTTCACGATGTCCTGCAGTCGGCCCGCGAGACGCCGCGGGACGCCCGTGAACATGGCGATCGCGCGTTCTGCGCCCGCGACGTCAGCCACGCGGAGATGCGTCCGCAGCCGCCCGCCGTCCTGGAGATGCCCGACCCGCTTCGCGCCGGCATGTCCGACGGCTGGCGTCCTGTCGACATCGAGCGCGTCCGCAGCAGCAGCCAGCACCCCTATGCGGCGATCGACGACATGGTCGCCCGGGTGATGGCCGAGTTCATGGCCGATCTCGGGGTGACGTGCGCCTCCGGCATGGAGGCCGAATCCGAGTTCTCGATCAATCCGATGTAGGTCGCGGGGCCGGCATGACGGTCCCGTCAGCCGCTCGCCCCATATCCCACCGCCGCCCGCTTCTCCTCGTCCGAGAGGAACCCGGCCTCGTTCACCCGGCGCCACAGCGCCTCGCGCTCGGTACTCAGCGCCTCGATGGCGTCGAGGTCCGGCACCAGTTCCAGCGCCGCGTCGCCGAAGGCCGGGGCCAGCCAGCCGGCCAGCCCCTCGCCGATGCGGCGCGCCATCGGCAGCACCGCCTGGCGCCAGAACACCCGGTTGGCCTCGGAATAATTGGCATAGGTGGCGTCGCCGGGAATGCCGAGCAGCATCGGTGGCACGCCGAAGGCGAGCGCGATCTCGCGGGCCGCTGCGTTCTTCGCCTCCAGGAAATCCATGTCCTTGGGGCTCAGCGACAACGGGCGCCAGTCGAGCCCGCCCTCCAGCAGCAGCGGGCGGCCGGCATTGGAGGCGCCGGCGAAATTGCTCTCCAGCTCCTCCTTCAGCCGGTCGAACTGCTCGTCGGAGAGGTTGCCCGCCCCGCCATAGACCAGCGCGCCGGAAGGCCGCGCCGCATTGTCGAGCAGCGCCTTGTTCCAGGCGCCGGCGGCATTGTGCAGGTCGAGCGCCGTCTGCGCCGCTTCCAGCGGCGGGGTGCCGTAATGGTCGTCGAGCGGGTTGAACAAAGCGAGGTGCAGGATCGGCGGCACCGCCCCGTCCTGCGGGAAGCGCATGGTGCGCGCGCCCACCGTATAGTCATAGGCATCCGCCCAGCCGTCGGCGCCGGGCACCACGCGCATGCGGTCCGGCCGCAGCACATGCAGCTCGCGCACCCGGCCCTCGAGGCTCACCGCCTCGACATAGGCATTGCCGGCGAGCAGCAGATGGGCCGCCACCGCCTCGATGAAGGTCGCCCCGGTGGCCCGCGCATTGGGCCGGGCGATCAGTTCCAGCAGCGGATGGGCGGCATGCTCCTGCGCGCCCTCCATCAGCGTGAAGCGCACCTGCGCCGTACTTTCCGCGGTCATCCGCACGCAGCGATGGGCGATGGCGTTGCGCTGGTAGCCCTCGCAGGCCAGCGCCGCATAGTCGCGCGGCGTCCAGCGCGGCCGCCCGCCCGAGAGCAGCGCGACCAAGGCCTCGGTACGCGAGGCTTTCGCCTCGGGGGGCGCGGCCGCCGCGCCGAGGGCGGTTTCCGGGCGGCGGGAGAGGAAGGGCAGCTTCATGTCGGCGGTCCTGTCTTCGTCAGGTCGAGAGCCGCCGGCGCGCCGGGAGAGATGATCCCCCGCCGCCTCAGGCCGGCAGCCGTGAAAATCGGCAAGGACGGCGCGCCGGGCCGACGCGCCGCGTTACATCCGCCGCACCCGCGGCGCGGTCTCCTTCGGGCCCAGCGCCAGCGCGGTGATCGCCCAGACCAGCGCGTCGAGCCGGTCCGGCGAGTGGCCGTTCGACAGCCCGTCCGGGCCGAAATCGCACAATTCGTCCTCCAGCGCCGGGAACGGCCCGGCATGGCGCACCCGGCCGCGCTCGTAGAGCGCCGCCACCGGCTCGGCGCGCAGCCATTTGCCGCGCGTCGCCCGCACCTCGGCCACCGGCAGCGACGGGTCGATGCCGGCAAGGATGGTGCGCACCATCTCGCCGCCCTGGTTCACCTCCACCACCACCCGGTCGGCGGCGAGCCGGTGGAACAGCGCCACCACCCGCGCGCCCCAGGCGCCGGGGGTGAGCCCCTGCCCGCTCTCGTCGGCGAGCACATGTATGAGCCCCTCGCCATCGAGCCCGGCGGCGACGATGCCGCAGGCATCCGCCCCCTTGCGGGAGGAGGCCGGCGGATCCACCGCCACCACGATGCGGGCGAGCGGCGGGGCCGCCTCCTCGCGCCCGGCCTCCAGCAGCGCCCGGCTCCACAGCGCGTCGGCGCGGTCCTCGATCAGCTCGCCCTCCAGCTCCTGCCGGCCGAGCCTTGTCCCGGCATAGCGCCCGACCACCGTCTCCAGGAAGGTCGGGGCGAGATGGGCGGCGTTCTCCGCCGTGCCCATGCGGGTCACGGCGGTCATCGGGTCGGCGAGCAGCCGGCGGACCAACGCGGTCGGGCGCGGCGTCGTGGTCACCATCTGCCGCGGCCTCTCGCCGAGGCGCAGGCCGAATTGCAGCATGTCGAACGCCGCCTCGGCATAGCGCCACTTGGCGAGCTCGTCGCACCAGGCGGCATCGAATTGCGGCCCGCGCAGGCTTTCCGGGTCGTCGGCGGAAAAGCCTTGCGCGATGGCGCCGCTCGGCCATTCGAGGCGCCGGCGCGTCGGCTCCCAGCGCGGGCGCTCGATGCGCGGATGCACGGCCATCAGGCCGGACACCCCCTCCACCATCACCTCGCGCACGTCGCCGAAGGTCTCGGCGACCAGGGCGATGCGCCCGGCCGGCCGCGTGGCGAAGCCCGGCGTGCCGAGCGCCAGCGCCCGCACCCATTCGGCGCCGGCGCGGGTCTTGCCGGCGCCGCGCCCGCCCATCACCAGCCAGGTGATCCAGTCGCCGCCGCCCTGCGCCGCCTCCGGCGGACGCTGGGCGGGACGGGCGAGCAGGCTCCAGCAGTGCATCAGCCAGCGGGCGGTGTCGGGCGCGAGCCCGGCCACCGCCTCGTCAAGCCGCCCGTTCCGCCAGCACGCGCTCAAGAGTTGCCGCAAGCTCGCGTCGGTAGGCGTCGGCGTCACGGAACCCATCCTCGTCCTCGATATCCTCGTCCGGCTCGGCCTCGGCCCGCTCGATGGCGGCGAGCTCGCGCAGCGAGCGCACCAGCACCGCCAGCGTGCGGGCGGCGCGCTCGGCGTCGGCGGCGCTGTTGCGGCCGGCATTGAGCCCGGCGCGCGCCACCAGCCGCTCCACCGCGGAGATCTCGCTCTCCACCCGCGCCACCAGCCGGGCGATCAGCAGCTTGCGCGACACCGGCCCCTCCTCGACGACGGCCGGCCGGGAAGCCGGCGGCGGCAGCGGCGCGGCGGCCTCGACCGCCAGCCGGTCCTTGCGCCGCTTCCAGCCCCATTGCCGCACCCGGAGGTTCAGCGTCGAGCGGCTGATGCCGAGAAGGTCGGCGATGTGCTGGTTCGGCACGCTAGTGTTTTCATAGAGTCGCCGTGCTTCCTCGATCGCCTCGGGCGAGACGTCGCGCTTGGGTATCGACATGGTTCAAAGCCCCTCGAATGTCCTGACCCCGATTGATGGCTCCAGAAACGTGGTTCGACGACAATAAAAAAGCCGGCCTCGCGGCCGGCTGACGAACGGCGCCCTGCCGGCGTCACCGCCGGCCCCGGACGCAATTGTGGAGCATGGCAGGAACATGCCCGAGCAGCGTTACGCTGTCAAGGCATTTATTCCTACACGTCGAAATTTCCCCGCAACCCTTGCGCGATTGTCCCGATGCCCGGAAATCCTATATTCACTGAAATATAGTTCAAGGTGCCGAGGAGGCGCCCGCCATGCCCTTCCCTCCGCGCCGTCCCCGCCTCGCCGCCTGCCTCGTCCTCTGCCTCGCCCTCGGCCTCGCGGCCGCGCTGGTCGGATGGCCCGCCGCCGCCGGCGCGCAGGCGCCGAAGCAGGGCCTCACCCTCGGGCGTGACGGCACGCCGGCGCAGGCCTTCTCCGCCGAGGCGCTGCGCGCCCTGCCGGCGATCACGCTGGAGACCCGCTATCTCACCGCGCGCGGCGAGGAGACCGGCCGCTTCACCGGCGCCAGCCTGTGGGCGGTGCTCACCGGTGCCGGCCTCGTCGACCCGGCCGACCACCACGGCATCGCCCGCTCCATCGTGCTGGTGACCGGCCGCGACGGCTATGCCGCCGCCCTCGCGCTGGGCGAGATCGCGCCCGACCTCGAAGGCAAGGCCGTGCTGGTCGCCTATGCGCGCGACGACGCGGCGATCCCGGGCGACAAGGCGCCGCGCCTCGTCATCCCCGGCGACAAGCGCGGCTCCCGCGCCGTCTTCGCCATCGACCGCATCGACATCCTCAAACCGGAGACCCGGAAATGAAGCTCAGTGCCCGCAACGTCATCCCCGGCACCGTCGTGGCGATCCAGAAGGGCGCCACCACCGCCCATGTCCGCATCGAGATCGCCGCGGGAGACGGCAAGTCGCAGGTCCTCACCTCCTCCATCACCAACGAGGCGGTGGACGAGCTCGGCCTCAAGGTCGGCGGCCCGGCCTATGCGGTGATCAAGGCCTCCGACGTGCTGGTGGCGGTCGACTGAGCCGAAAGCCGCCTTTTCTGCCCTCATGCCCGGAGATGAGGGGTCATTCGAACTTTCGGTCAGCTCCGGGGACAGGAGGCAATCATGGTCCGCCTCAACGAGATCCGCGCCGGCGAGGCAAGCATCGCCCCGCCGGCGGCGCACGATGCCGGCCTCGTCTATATCGGCCGCATCCGCACGCCATGGGTCTCGCGGCTGGAGACCCCGCGCCTCGGACGGCTCGACGGGCCGGAATGCCGCATCGAGATCCTCGAGCCGTGGCGCCCGGCCCTCAAGGGCATCGAGGCCTATGAACGCATCGAGGTGCTGTTCTGGATGCACCTGTCGCGCCGCGACCTGGTGATCCAGAGCCCGGCCGATGACGGGCAGGGCCACGGCACGTTTTCGCTGCGCTCGCCGGCGCGGCCGAACCCGATCGGCACCACCATCGCCCGGCTGGTGCGGGTGGAGGCGGACGCGCTGATCGTGCGCGGCCTCGACTGCATCGACGGCACGCCGCTCATCGACCTCAAGCCGGACCGCAGCCTGTTCACGCCCCTCGCGCCGGAACAGCCGGGCGACACCCAGGTCGGTTGAGGTCAGGCCGGCGGAACGCGCCGGAACCGGCACCCCCGCGATGCGGCGGCACCGGGAACTCGACGGCAAAGGTTCTGCGATTCAAAGGGTTGGCCCGTTCGGACCACATGCTCATGCGCCGGCGGGGCGCGCGCCCGGCTCCGGCGGCGCCCCGACCCATGCCATCATCGCGGCCACCGCCGCCCGCACGGCCTCGGCGCGGTCCGCCTCGCTCGGCGCCGCGTCGATCAGGGCGCGGCTCTGCAGGTCGCTCACCACCATGTCGTGGAACAGCCGCGCCAGCACCGCCACGTCGCTGCTGCCGGGCAGCAGGCGGCCGAGGAAGGCGGCGAAGGCGGCCTGCGCGGTGGCCGGCCCCGCCGCGTACCAGGCGGCGCCGAGACGGGGAAACCGCCCGCTCTCGCCGATGACGGTGCGATGCAGCGCCAGCGCCTCGGGGGTCAGCAGCGCATCCACCAGCGCCCGCCCGAGCCGGGCGAGCCCCGCCTCCAGGAGCAGGCCGCCGGTATCGGCCGCGGTCAGGGGCCGCAGGGTCTCGGCGCAGGACTGCTCGACGGCGGCGACGAACAGCCCCTCCTTGCCGCCATAGAAGGCATAGATATTGGTCTTCGAGCCGCCGGCCGCCTGCACGATCTCGTCGAGGCTCACCCCGTCATAGCCGCGGCTGACGAACAGGCAGGCGGCGACGCGGCGCAGCCGCTCGCAGGTCGCCCGCCCGCGGTCGGTGCGGCGCTCCGGCGCTCGCGGGGCGGTGGTTCGCCCCGCGCCGCCCTCACAGGGTTGGTCAGGCGTCATTCTTGAGCAGCGCCAGCGCCTTGATGTCGGCGATCAGCTGGTCGACCGCGCCGAGCGTGAAGATGATGGCTTCCTTGTCGGTGAGCTTGCCGTCCTCGACCTTCTTGCCGACGCTGGCAATGGCGACATGCGGATAGACCACCGGGCGGGCGCCGGCGCCCGCGAGTGCCGCCAATACCTGCGCCTGCGCGCGCACGCCACCGGCGGTGCCGGGCGAGGAGGTGATGATCAGCGCCGGCTTGCCCTTGATCGCGCCGTTGCCGCCGGGGCGGGAGGCCCAGTCGATGGCGTTCTTCAGCGCGCCGGAAATGCCGTAATTATATTCCGGCGAGGCGACGATGATCCCGTCGGCGGCGGCGATGGCCTCGCGCAGCGCCTTCACGCCTTCGGGCGGCGTCTGGGTGTCGAGGTCCTGATTGTAGAGCGGCACGTCGTTCAGGCGGAACACCGCCAGATCGGCCCTCGGGTCGACGGCATCCTTCAGCCCTTCCAGGATCGCGGTTGAGAAGGAGCCGGCGCGCAGGCTGCCGGAAATGCCGAGAAGCTTGGGACGTGCGGACATGGGATATCGTCTCTCTCGATGCGGCCGGGATACCGTGGCGATACCGGGCCATGAATGATACTGCTTGGTATCATTTACGCGATCCCGCCAGCGGCGCAAGGGGCGGCGCGGCGATGTGTCAGGGCGGGGCGGCGCGGCGATGCGGCGCTCGCGTGCCGGCGCGGTCCATGTTACCGATTCGGCATGCAACCTTCGGTGCAACGCCCGATGCAACGCCTGAATTGGGGTTCTCGCCCTTGATCCTGACCGACCGGGACATCCGCGACGCGCTGGCCGCCGGCCTCCTGCGCATCGATCCGCCGCCACCGGCGGATTTCTATGCGCCCAACGGGGTCGACCTGCGGCTCGACGCCCGCCTCACCCTCTATCGCCCCCCCGCCGAGGGGGAGGACCCGGTCATCGACCCGGCCGGACCGGGCTATACGTTCCGCGAGGCGATCCTCGCCATGGCGGGCGACATCGAGATCGGCGAGCAGGGCTTCGTGCTCGACCCCGGCCGGCTGGTTCTGGGATGGACCTGCGAGACGGTCGACCTCATGCCCGGCGCCCGCCTCGCCGCGCGGGTGGAGGGCAAGAGCTCGCTGGCGCGGATCGGGCTCATCGTACACCTCACTGCACCGACCATACATGCCGGCTCGACCGGCCGGATCCAGCTCGAGATCATCAATCTGGGTCCGCGCCCGATCCGCCTGCGCGCCGGCATGAAGGTCTGCCAGCTGATCCTGGAGCAGACGCTGGGGGTGCCGGAAACCGGCTATCGCGGCCAGTTCGCCGGCCAGCGCGCGGCGGGATGAGGCCTAGCCGCCGGAAATCAGCGTCGAGCGGTTGAGGCGGCGCAAGGCAAGGCTGGCCCGCGCCTCGTCGCGGCGGAAGCGCTCGACGCTCTGGCCGGTATAGATGAGGTGGCGCAGCGCCGCCTCCTCCGCCGCGGCGGCGTCGCCCTGCACCACGGCATGGCCTATCGCCTTGTGCTGGCTCAGCAATTCCTCGCGGAACTCGTCCACCGAGAACAGCTGCGTGCGGTTGAAGAAGATGTCCCGCCGCAGCATCTCGCTGAAGGCCCGCATGACGTGCAGGATGACGAGGTTGTGCGAGGCGCCGTAGATCAGCCGGTGCAGCACGATGTCCGCCTCCGCCTCGCGGTCGGGATCGGCAACGTCATGCGCCGCCTGCATTTCGGCGAGGCAATCGAGGATCGCCTGCCGCTCCGGCTCGCTGGCCCGCACCGCGGCGAGCCCGGTGGCCTTGCGCTCCACCGCCTCGCGGTACTCGAAATAGTCGACGGTCACCTGGTCGTTGGATTGCAGCAGCCCGGCAAGCGGATCGGTGAGCGGCGCCAGGAACTGCGTCACCCGCGTGCCGTCGCGGCCGATCGCCAAAAGTCCACGTTCCTCAAGGATTTGCAGGGCATCGCGCAGCGAGGGCCGCGAGACCTCCAGCCGTTCGGCGAGGTCGCGTTCGCTGGCCAGCCGCTCGCCCGGCCGCAACACGCCCTCGAGAATCATCCGCTCGATGTGCTCGGCAATGGCCTCGGCCAGTTTGGGCGTGCGCAACCGCGCGGTCATGCGTGCTCTCCGAGCGGATTTTCCATTGCTTTTTTCATTTTCCGGCGACCGCGTCTACAACGAAGAGCTAATCGTCTAACCAGTTGACTCGATTGGTAAGTTAAATTTACCAAACATCACTGCTGTAACCACCTTCCCTAACGGGGGCGGATTCAAGGTGCCGGCCTCGCGGCGGCGCCCAATCGCGAACGCGCAACAACGGACGCCAAGTCCGACGCTCGGTTTGGAGGAAACGGACCTTGACCTGGAACCAGATTTACGACCCGTTCGGCAGCCTTGCGCTGTCGACCCTGTTTGCGGCCGTCCCCGTCGTGGTGATGCTTGTCGGCCTCGGCTTCCTGCACATGAAGGCGCATGTCGCCGCCTTCGCCGGCCTCGTCGCCGCCTTCGTCATCGCGGTGTTCGCCTTCGGCATGCCGGCGGAAAAGGCAGGCATCGCAGCTGGTTACGGCGCCGCCTACGGGCTGATGCCGATCGGCTGGATCGTGCTCAACATCATCTTCCTGCACCAGCTGACCGAGGCGAACGGCTCGTTCACCACGCTCCAGCGCTCCATTGCCGGCATCACCGGCGACCGTCGCCTGCAGCTGCTGCTGATCGCCTTCTCCTTCGGCGCCTTCTTCGAGGGAGCCGCCGGCTTCGGCACGCCCGTCGCCGTCACCGCGGCGCTGCTGATCGGCCTCGGCTTCTCGCCGCTTGCCGCCTCCGGCCTGTCGCTGATCGCCAATACCGCTCCCGTCGCCTATGGCGCACTCGGCACCCCGGTCATCGCGCTGGCGGCCGTCACCGGCCTCGACCTGCTCGATCTGTCGGCGATGATCGGACGCCAGCTGCCGTTCTTCTCGCTGCTGGTGCCGTTCTGGCTGATCTGGGCCTTCGCCGGCTGGCGCGGGATGATGGAGATCTGGCCCGCCATCCTGGTCTGCGGCATCTCCTTCGCCCTTCCGCAGTTCCTGGTCTCCAACTTCCATGGCCCGTGGCTGGTCGACGTGGTCGCCGCCATCGTCTCGATGGCCTGCCTCGTGGCCTTCCTCCGGGTCTGGCAGCCGAAGAGGATATGGACCTCCACCGCGCTCAAGGGCCGCACCAACGGCGACGGCTCGGAGGGTGCGACCACCAAGGGCGCCACCGACTTCACCACCGCCCGCCCCTCCACCGGCGCGCTGGTGCGGGCCTGGCTGCCCTGGGCCATCCTCACGGTGTTCGTGTTCTGCTGGGGCATCCCGCAGATCAAGGCGCTGCTGGACGGGTTCTTCATCCAGAAGTTCGAGATGGTCGGCCTGCACAATCTCGTCTTCAAGACCCCGCCGGTGGTCGCGGCAGCTCACCCGGAGCCGGCCGTCTTCAACTTCAACATCATGTCGATGACCGGCTCGGGCATCTTCCTCTCCGCCGTGGTCGCCGGCCTCGCCATGGGCTTCTCGCCGGTGGCGCTGGTGAAGATCTATGGCCGCACGCTGTGGAAGGTGCGCTACTCGCTGGCCACCATCGCCATCATGCTGGCACTGGGCTTCCTCACCCGCTATTCCGGCCTCGACGCCACGCTCGGCCTCGCCTTCGCCACCACCGGGCCATTCTACCCGCTGTTCGGCACGTTGCTCGGCTGGCTCGGCGTCGCGCTCACCGGCTCGGACACCGCCTCCAACGTGCTGTTCGGCGGCCTGCAGAAGATCACCTCGCAGCAGCTCGGCCTGTCGCCGGTGCTGATGGCGGCGGCGAACTCCTCGGGCGGCGTCATGGGCAAGATGATCGACGCCCAGTCGATCGTCGTCGCCTCCACCGCCACCGGCTGGACGAACTCGGAAGGCATCATCCTGCGCTACGTGTTCTTCCACTCGATCGCGCTCGCGGTGCTGGTCGGCCTGCTCGTCACCGCCCAGGCCTATGTCTGGCCGTTCACCGCCCTCGTCATCCATCATTGACCTCATTCAGGGGAGGCGTAATAGCCTCCCCTGCACCTTGGCTGCACAGGAATCCCGCCGATGGTCACCGTCACCAACATCCAGGATCTTCGCGCCATCGCCCGGCGCAAGGTGCCGCGCGCGATCTTCCACTATGCCGATCGCGGCTCCTATGACGAGACCACGCTGAAGGCGAACCGATCCGACCTCGCCGCCATCCCGCTGCGCCAGCGGGTGATGATCGACGTCTCCGAACGCTCCACCGAGACCACCATGATCGGCGAGAAGGTGGCGCTGCCGCTGGCCATCGCGCCGACCGGCCTCACCGGCCTGTTCCATGGCGACGGCGAGATCCATGGCTGCCGCGCCGCCCATGCCGCCGGCATCCCCTTCACATTGTCGACCATGTCGATCTGCTCGATCGAGGACGTGGCCGGCGCGGTGAGCAAGCCGTTCTGGTTCCAGCTCTATGTGATGAAGGACCGCAAGTTCTCGGAATCGCTGATCGAGCGCGCCAAGGCGGCGAAGTGCTCGGCGCTGGTGCTGACGCTCGACCTGCAGATCCAGGGCCAGCGCCACATGGATATCAAGAACGGCCTCGCCGTTCCGCCCAAGCTCACCGTGGCCAACGCCATCGACATCGCCACCAAGCCGGCCTGGGCGCTGAGCGTGCTGATGGGCAAGCGCCATTCCTTCGGCAACCTCGCCGAGCGGGTGCCGGGCGCCGACAGCCTCACCACCCTGTCGCAGTGGATCGCCGGCCAGTTCGATCCCTCGCTGTCCTGGAAGGATGTCGAATGGGTGCGCTCGATCTGGCCGGGCAAGCTCATCCTGAAGGGCGTGCTCGACGTCGAGGATGCCAGGATCGCGGCGGAAACCGGCGCCGACGCCATCGTGGTGTCCAACCATGGTGGCCGCCAGCTCGATGGCGCCGTCTCGTCGATCTCGGCGCTGCCGAAGATCGTCGACGCCATCGGCGGCGGCAGGAGCGAGATCTGGTTCGACGGCGGCGTGCAGTCGGGCCAGGACATCCTGAAGGCCGTGGCGCTGGGCGCCAAGGGCTGCATGATGGGCAAGGCGTTCCTGTGGTCGCTGGCGGCCGGCGGTCAGGCCGGCGTCGCCAAGGCCATCGAGATCATGCGCAAGGAACTCGACGTCTCCATGGCGCTCACCGGCACCAAGGACATCAAGAACGTCGACAAGAGCGTGCTGGGGTTCTGAGCCGAAAGCCCTAAGCAGACTGCCGGATGCCCCGGCACGACGCCATCGCCTAGACAGGGCGGCATGATCGATCCCGTCCTGTTCGCCCTCTCCGTGCTGGCAATCCTCGCCACGCCCGGCCCCACCAATACGCTGCTCGCCACCGCCGGTGCCGCCGGCGGGCTGAAGCGGGCGCTGCCGCTGATGCCGGCGGAAATCGGCGGCTATCTGATCTCCATCATCGCGATCGGCCTCGCCTTCGGCCCCTTGATCGCCGCATCGCCGCTGGTCGGCACGACGCTGCGGCTTGCGGTGGGCCTGTACCTGCTCGCCACCGCCTGGGCGCTGTGGCACCAGGCTGGCGCGGCTTCCGATGCGGTCGTTGCCGTCGTCACCCCGATGCGGGTGTTCATCACGACGCTTTTAAATCCCAAGGCGATCCTGTTCGCGCTCGGCGTGGTGCCGTTCGGCGCGGAGCGGGTCTGGCTCTATCTGGCGGGCTTGGCGGCCATATGCGCACTGGTGGCGCTGGGCTGGATCGGCCTCGGCGTGCTGGCCGGCCGCGCGGCACTGTCGATCGGGCGCAGCCACGTCATCCCACGGATCGGTGCCGCCGCCGTCGCCACTTTTGCGACGATGCTGATCGGCGCGCCGCTGCTACGCTGAACGCCTCTTGCGGGTCTTGCCCACCGCGCCCCTCGGCAGGCGCAGCGGCCAGCGCACCATGTGGTCGACGAAGTCCTCCAGCGGCAGTTCGTCCTCCAGCGCCGCCACCCGACCGCGCACCGAGACGCCGGCGGCATGCACCGTCTCGGCATCGCCCGAGACCAGCGGATGCCACCAGTACAGGTCGCGCCCCTCGGCGATCAGCCGATAGCCGCAGGAGGCCGGCAACCAGTCCAGCGTGCGCACGACCTCCGGCGTCAGCCGCACGCAATCCGGCACCTGTGCCTGCCGGTTGGGATAGTCGCGGCAGCGGCAGCCGAAATCGTCGAGCAGCTGGCAGCCGATATCGGTATAGGCGATGGCCTCGGTATCCTCGTCCTGCAGCTTGACCAGGCAGCAGCGCCCGCAGCCGTCGCACAGGCTCTCCCATTCGGCCGCGCTCATCTCCTCGAGCGGCTTGCGCTTCCAGAACGGCACGTCCAGCGCAGCGGCGACATCGGAATTCATCGGACCTCTCGGCAGGCAGCGGGCTTCACGGCTTGGCAATCAAACATTAGATAGCTTCCGTGCTCGTTGCTGGCGAGCCCCGCGGCGCGAGTAGTGCGCCCGCGGCGCCTCGGCTATAAGAGCGGTCGCGATGCAGCCTCCCGGAGACACCGGCTTGGACGACAGGTCGACACAGGACGAAGCCCCGCCGGGAGGACGGCCGCCGCGCCGGATGCGCCGGCTGCGCAATCGTCTGCTCGCCTTCGATTCCTGGATCGACAGCACCATCTATTCCGGCGGCGTGCGGCTGCGCGCCGGCTGGGAGGCCTTCGTCGCCTTCACCGAGCGATTCAACCTGCAGGGCCCGGCCCGCTGGGGCGTCGAGATCGCGTCGGAAGGCATGACCTGGGGTGCGGTCGGCGCCGTGCTGATGCTGGCGCTGGCCATTCCCGCCTTCCACGAGACCTCGGACGACTGGCTCAAGCGCTCGGAGCTCTCCGTCACCTTCCTCGACCGCTACGGCACCACCATCGGCGAGCGCGGCATCCGCCACAACGACACCGTGCCGCTGGAGGAATTCCCGGACCACCTCATCAAGGCGGTGCTCGCTACCGAGGACCGGCGCTTCTACGAGCATTTCGGCATCGACATTCCCGGCACCTTCCGGGCGGTGCTGTCGAATGCGCGGGCCGGCGGCGTGGTGCAGGGCGGCTCCTCGCTCACCCAGCAGCTGGCCAAGAACCTGTTCCTGTCGAACGAGCGCACGCTGGAGCGCAAGATCAAGGAAGCCTTCCTAGCGCTGTGGCTGGAGTTCCACCTCACCAAGAACCAGATCCTGAAGCTCTATCTCGACCGCGCCTATATGGGCGGCGGCTCCTTCGGCGTCGACGCGGCGGCGCAGTACTATTTCGGCAAGTCGGCGCGGGAGGTCACGCTGGCGGAAGCCGCCATGCTCGCCGGCCTGTTCAAGGCGCCCTCGAAATTCGCCCCGCACGTCAACCTGCCGGCGGCGCGCGGGCGGGCCTCGGTGGTGCTGGACAACCTCGTCGATGCCGGCTTCATGACCGAGGGCCAGGTGTTCGGCGCCCGTCGCAACCCGGCGACGCCGGTCGACCGCAAGCTCGACGACATGCCGGACTATTATCTCGACTACGCCTTCGACCAGGTAAAGACGCTCGTCGACAAGCTGCCGAAGAACTACGCCGAGCGCTCCTTCGTGGTGCGCACCGCGCTCGACCCGAACATCCAGAAGGCCGCCGACACCGCGGTGCGCGACAGTCTCAAGCAATTCGGCAAGGATTACGGTGCCAAGCAGTCCGCCATGGTGGTGCTGGAGCCCAACGGCGCGTTGCGTGCCATGGTCGGCGGCCGGGACTATGGCGAGAGCCAGTTCAACCGCGCCACCGACGCGCTGCGCCAGCCCGGCTCGTCCTTCAAGCCCTATGTCTATACCGCGGCGCTGATGACCGGGAAATTCACGCCGCAGACCATGGTGGTGGACGGGCCGATCTGCATCGGCAACTGGTGCCCGCAGAATTACGGGCGCTCCTATGCCGGCCGCATTCCGCTGATCACGGCGCTGACCCGCTCGCTGAACACCGTGGCGGTGAAGCTCGCCGAGGCGATCGGCCGTGGGCGCATCGTCGACCTCGCCCATGCCATGGGGGTGAAAAGCGAGCTCAAGATCACCCGTGCGCTGCCGCTCGGCGCCGCCGAGGTGACGGTGGTCGACCAGGCGACCGCCTATGCGGTGTTCGCCAATAACGGCATGTCGGTCGACCCGCACGCGATACTGGAGATGCGCACCCCCGCCGGCGAGCCGGTGTGGAATTTCGACCGCAACGGTCCCAAGCCGCACCGCGTCATCCCAGAAAACATCATCGCCATGATCAACCCGATGCTGAACAGCGTGGTGGAGAACGGCACCGGCCGGCGCGCCATGATCCCCGGCACCAAGGTGTCGGGCAAGACCGGCACCACCAATGCCTATCGCGACGCCTGGTTCGTCGGCTTCACCGGCAACTATGTCGGCGCCATCTGGTTCGGCAATGACGACTACACGCCGACCCGCAAGATGACCGGCGGCTCGCTGCCGGCGATGACCTGGCAGAAGGTGATGGCCTTCGCCCATCAGGGCATCGAGCTGAAGCCCACGCCCGGCCTCGGCAATCAGCCGGCGCCCAAGCTCGATGGCGCGGTGGCGGAATCCGCGCCGCTGGAAATCGACGGCTTCCAGCGCCCGGTGACGCTCTCGCCCGCCGCCGCCGCCCGGCTGATGGCACTGTCGGAACGGATGCGCGAGGCAGCCGAGCCGCCGCGCCGGCCGAGCGCCTCCCTGCCAACCACCGAACGCGTCGCCGATGCCGTCGCCAATCCGGCAATCGGCCGCAACTGACCTCCGCTCCCGGCGCCCCTGCCGATATCGTGCCCCTGACACCGGATCCGACCCGATCGTGCGTTCGCTCCCCTTCCTCCTGACCCTTGCCATCGGCGCCCTGGCCGGTCTCGGCCTCACCTGGCTCACCACGGCCAGTGGCTATGGGCCCGGCGGGGTGCGCGCCGGCGCCTGGAAGGCGTGGCCGAAAGCCGGCACCGAGGACGCCGATCCCTATGCCCGCGCCGCGCTGGCGCGCGCCGGCGAATTGCCGCTGGAGCTGGCCGACGGCCTCGCCTTCATCGCCGCGACCGACGACAAGGGTGCGCCGCTGGACGGACGTTGCGACATCCGCCTGTCCGGCACGGTGCCGCAGGCCCGCTTCTGGACGCTGACGCTGACCGATCGCGACGGCAACCTCGTCGACAACGCCGCCGACCGCCACGGCTTCACCAGCACCGAAGTGGTGTGGAACCGCGACGGCACCGTCGACGTGGCGCTCGGCCCGCGTGCCCGCGCCGGCAACTGGCTGCCGACCGGCGCACGCGACCGCCTCGTGCTCACGCTGCGACTTTACGATGCGCCGGTGGGCCTCGCCAGCCGCACCAGCGACGCGCCGGAAATGCCGAAGCTGGTCACGGAGCGCTGCCCGTGAAGCGGCTCCTCTTCCCCATCCTCGCCGGGCTGGTGCTGGGCGGCATCGTCCATTTCGCCGGTGTGCTCATCATGCCCTACGTGGCCGAGCAGGACGCCTATGCCCGGCTGTCGGGCGTCGGCACCGTCAATGCCGTGACGATGATCGAGGATCCCGCCGCGCTGGCGGCGGTGCTCCCCGCCTCCGATCCTGCCTTCGTAACCTCGGTCTGCCTCTACGATCTCGGCGAGGGACCGCTCAAGGTGCGCGTGCCGACAACCGAGGACTACACCTCGATCTCGTTCTACACGCGCCACGGCCTGCCCTTCTACGCGATCAACGACCGCTCGGCCGGCCGCACCGTCATCGAGCTCGACCTGATGAATGCCCGCCAGAAGGCGGCGATGCCCGAGGACGACGAAGTCACCGTCGCCGACCGCCTCGTGGTGGAATCGCCGTCGGAGGAAGGCATCGTGGTTATTCGCGGCATGGTGCGCGAGCGCGGCGCGCGCGACGAAGTGAAGGCCGCCATCGCCTCAGCGAGCTGCGTTCCGGTTCCCTGAAGCGGCGTTCATCGCTTTGGCGGAACCGCGGCGGCCGAAGGTTGCGGCGGCGCCGGGCGCGAGATGCGCACCGCTGGCAGGATCACGACTTTCGCCGACGGCGGCTTCTGCCCCTCGCGGCGCGGATCGCGCGGCTCGCGAGGCTTGCGGCAGGCAGGAAACGGCACCACCGAGCCCATTCTGCGTCCTCCGACCATCAGCCCAACCGGATAGGGTGAGGCTAGTTTCGGCATGGTTAACGCCTTGCTAACGTTCATGGCGCAATTTAGTTCAGCCGCCCCGGCACGGCTTCCAGCCCCCGTCGAGCCACATCCTTCGAGTGCGTCGCCTCCCCATGCCTTCCACCATCGGCCCCGGCCTCAAGGCCGCCATAGAGGACGCCCGCCGCCGGAGCGCCGACACGCGCCCGGCGCTGCTGACGCGGCTCGTCGATCGCCTGGTCGAGGATGGCCCCGGGGATGAAGAGGCGGTCCGCCGGCTCAGCGTGCTGCTGCCGCGGCTGATGCAGGGCGTCGCGCCGGCCGAGGCGCGGGCCGCCGCCGAGCGGCTCGCTCCACGGGCGGACCTGCCGATGGCGCTGGCCCGGCTGCTGGCCGCCGGGCGGATCGAGATCGCCGCGCCGATCCTGCGCCTGTCGCCGGCTCTCGACGAGGCCGCGCTGATCGATCTCGCCGCCGGCGCCGAGCCGGCACGCCTGCAGGCCATCGCCGCGCGCCGCGACGTCTCACCGGAGCTGGCCAAGCGTCTCGCCTCCACCGTCCATCATGCACGAGGTGCCTCGTCCGCCGCCCCACGCGCCGGGACACCGACGCCGGACTTCTTCAGCGCGTCGCCGGAGGAGCGCACCGCATTGCTGCACCGGCTGCTCACCCTGCCGCCGCTTCCGCTGGCCGAACGGGTGGGCGCGCAGGGCGGTTCCTTCACCGAGAACCTGCTCGCCGCCAGCAAACGCGGCGACCGCGCCGCCCTCGCCCTGCTGCTGGAGCGGGCGCTGGGCGTGCCGGCCGATATCACGGCACGGATCGTCGAGGATGAGACCGGGCAGGCGCTCGCCGTGGCCGCCCGTGCGCTCGGCCTGTCCTTCGCGCTGCTCTCGCGCATGCTGTTCCGTGTGCACCCTGTGGTCGGGCGCTCGTCGAGCGACATGGCGCGGCTCGCCGACCTGTTCGATTCCCTGCCATTATCGAGCGCCCAGCACATGGTGGCGATCTGGCGGGGCTCCCGCCGGCCAGCCCCATCGCGCCCCGGCGCCGAGGCTCCCTCGATGCGCGATTTCGCGGTGCCGCGCCCGGCCGCCACGCAGCCCGCGGATGCGGCCGAGCAGCGGCGACAGGGCTGAAAACGGGGCGATCAGGCGAGGTCGAGGAAGCTGCGCCCGTCGCGATCCTCAAGCTCGACGAACCACAAGTCGGGATCGAAGCGGATTTCCTTGCCCATCCGCTCCTCGGCCTCGCTCTCCGGCCGGCCGGGCGGCACCAGCACGACGAACCGTCGTTCCGGGCTCGGCTCGTCGTCGAAGGAGGGCGGCGCCGGTCCGTAGAGCGCGGCGTTCCCGTCCTGCGTCGCCACCTTCACGAAGACGGCGCCCGCCTCTTCGGCCCCGCGACGGCGGACGGCGGCGAACGCCCCCGCGCCGTTGGCGCGCCGGATCAGGGCGGAAACCCAGATCGCACTCTTGAGGCGCATGGCGCGCCCCTATTGGATGGAGAAGCCGGCGACGGCGTTCAATTCGCGCACCAGCCGGTCGGAGAGCTGGCCGGTCACCGGCAGGCGGCGGTCGCGCTCGAAGCGTTCGATCGCATCCTTCGTCGCGTCGCTGCTGCGGCCGTCGATGCGGATGGGTCCATAGCCGAGACGGGCCAGTGCCTTCTGCACTTCAAGCATCCGCGCCGACACCGCGATATCGGCGGGCGGGCGGACCGGCGCGGCGGATACCGGGGCAGCGGGCGCCGGTGCGTTCGCCTGCGTCGCCAGTCCGGCGATCCCGCCGGTCTCGGCCTTGGCAACCGGCTTGGGCGCCGGCGGCTTGCCGGCTGGCTTGGCCGGCGGTAGCGGGGTCGCGGCCGCCAGCGGAACCGGAGCGGAGGCGGGCATCGCCGGGGCGGCCTCGCTCGCCGGCATCGAGGACGCCACGGGAGGCGCGCCGCTCATCGGCCGGGTCGAAGCCGGAGCGGGGACCGGAAGCGGCGTCGAGGTCCCGACGCGGCGACCATCCTGGAACACGAAGGCATTGGCGAGCACGGCGGCGCTTGCGGCGGCCGCCACCACGACCATGAACAAATCCGACCGCCGGTGCGGCACACGCTCGGGCACGACCAGACTGCGCTGCGCGCCGAGATCGATCCCGTCGACGAGAAGATCGCTCGCATAAGATCGCGGCATCCCGTACTCCCCCCGCGGCCGGTCATCCCGGCCGGCACCCCGACGACGCCATGGTCCGGCGCCGCTGCATGACGACTATGGCGTCGACGTACTTAACACCGGCTTTCCGCGATCGGCTGATTTTGCGCGATTGCGACACCGGTTGCGCAACGTCTGCCCGCTATTATGCACGAAGATCGGCGAGAAGAAGGGCGTGCGAGGGACGCTGACGGCGCCTGTCGGGGAGATGAGAAACGGCAATGTTCTTCCTTCTGCGTATCGGGTTCTGGCTGACCGTCGTGCTGCTTCTGCTGCCGTCCGTACCGGATACGCAGCCGTCGAGGACGGAGGGAGTGGCATCGGCCAAGGTCGACGCGCTGCAGGCCCTGTCTGCCGCCACTTCCGCGATGTCCGACGCCGGCAGTTTCTGCAGCCGCCAGCCGCAAGCCTGTGCCATCGGCAGCGAGATCGTCACCCTGCTCGGCACCCGCGCGGAGGCCGGGGGGCGGCTGCTCCTCGGCTATATCGGCGACCAGATCGCGGCGCAAAAACGCAAGGTCGCCGATCGCGCCGCCGCCAATCCCGCCGGGGACACGCTCACCGCCCACGATCTCAGCCCGGCCTGGCAGGCCCCCGCACCTCCGGGGACCGGCAATCGTGCGGACGCCACGTCGGCGGCCTCCCCTGCCACGCCGGCAGCCGCAAACCCGGCCTCCAGCCCCATGGCGCCCGGCGTTCCGACGCCGCCGCGCCGGCCAAGCTGACGCCGCACCATTGCGCCGGAGGGCATCGCATCCCTATATGCGCCTTTCAAGGGCACATCGACATGGCCATGCGCATCGACGACATCATCGACGACTTCGAGCTGCTCGACAGCTGGGACGACCGCTACCGTTACCTGATCGAGCTCGGTCGCAAGCTGCCGCCTTTTCCCGAGGCTGAGCGTTCCGACGCCACCAAGGTGCAGGGCTGCGCCAGCCAGGTATGGCTGGTGAGCGGCATCGAGGCGGGATCGGCCGGCCAGCACCTCACTTTCCTCGGCGATTCGGACGCCCATATCGTGCGTGGCCTCATCGCCATCCTTCTGGCGCTCTATTCGGGCAAGCCCGCGCGCGACATTCTCGCCGTCGACCCGGCGACGGTTTTCGACCGGATCGGGCTGCGCGACCATCTCACGCCGCAACGTTCGAACGGCCTGCGCTCCATGGTCGAGCGCATTCGCGCCGACGCCCGCCTTGCGCTGGAGCCCCTGTCGATCAGGTAAATTCCTGCCATCGATGGGAAAGGACTCCCGGATTCAACAGGCTGGGGAATAATCTCCCCGCAGCATCCGTTCAATTTTGCGAAACGGGCTCTAGTCACTGCCTGAGCGTTCCGATCGCTCCGGCGGCGCGACCCAGCTGCGCATCGGGGCTCGCGCGGGTCCCTTGATTTCGCGCGACAGGCCGTAGTGCCGCGCCAGCCGGTCGAGGGCGAGGCCGAGCACCACCTTGCCGGTGCGCAGCGGCCAGCCGCGCTCCTGCTCCACCCGCTCCATCCCCTTCAGGAAGCAGCATACGTCGAGCAGCATGCCGGAGAATTCCGGCCCCACCGCCTCCATGGCCCGCGCGACCCGCTGCTTGGCGGCAAGCACCGCCTCGGACGCATCGAGCCCCGGCCGGGAGCCGTGCCGGCCCGGCGCGCGGCCGCTGCCGCTCCAGTCGGCGGTGGTGCGCGGCATCATCTGCGCGCGGGTGAAATCCGCCCGCAGCCGCTCGCCGGCCATCAGCTGCATCGCATCGATGAAGGCTCGCCCATCGCGGCCGCGTCGCCGCGCCAGCCAGGCGAGAGGGCTCTCGGTGATGTCGACCTCCACCCAGGTGCTCTGGCCCTCGATGACGATCTCCAGCCGCTCGACGATGCGCTCGGCCGACTTGTCACCCGACATGACCGGCCTCCGTCTCGCCGCGCAGGCGCCGCTCGAGTCCCTCGACCCAGGCATCCCAGCCGGCGTCGTCGCGCCACTCCTCGATCCGGCGGCAGGCATGGGCGACGGTGGAGCGATGCCGCCCGAAATCCCGCGCCACCCGTGCCACCGGCTCGCCGAGGCCGACATGGGCGAGATACATGGCGAGCGCCCGCGCAGTGGCGCTGGCGCGGCCCCGGCGGTGGGCATGCAGCACTTCATGAAGGGGCAGGTCGGCGATTTCGGCCGCGAGGCGCGCCGCCACGAGGCAGGGACGCCCGATCGGCTCGACGGCCGCCTGAGAAGAGGGATATGGCATGAAACATACTCTTGATTGCAGGAATTTAAACCTACACTTTTATCGTGTATTCCGCAAGATCGAGCCTTCCATGGCCATTCATGTTGATTTTCAATACGTTCGGCGGCCTAAATGGGCCACTTCATAGGAATTCTATCCGCATCATCGGCGGTCGCTGCATAGTGGCGGACGAACGGGCGGAGCCTTCCGATGCAAGCGACACAACCTAGAAGAGCAGTCATTCGCGCGATGCGCAGCCATCATCCGGCCGAGGCGATCGCCGAGCGGGTCACCGCATTACGACCCTTGCTTGGGTCCAGCGCCGCCGAACGCCGGGCCCGCCTCGCGCGATTGCTGCGCAGCGAGCGGCGCGCGGCCCTGTCGGGCATCGGCTACGATGCGACCCGCCACGCGGCCCTGAACCGCCTCGCCGCGGAGACGATGGGCACAATGCAAAAAGGCCGCGGCGCAAAGCGCGGCGGCCTTTGATACTGACGATCGAACGCGGAAGGTGCCGCCTTGCAGGCTGCGTTCAGCGGGTGCCGCGGCGACGCTGCTGGCCGAGACCCATCTGCTTGGCAAGCTCCGAGCGCGCGGCCGCGTAGTTCGGGGCCACCATCGGATAGTCGGCCGGCAGGCCCCACTTCTCGCGATACTGTTCCGGCGTCATGCCGTACTGGGTGCGCAGGTGGCGCTTGAGCGACTTGAACTTCTTGCCGTCCTCGAGGCAGATGATAAAGTCAGGCGAGATCGACTTCTTCACCGACACCGCCGGCTTGAGCGGCTCAACCGCCGGCTCTTCCTCGACCTTGCCGAGCGAGTGAAGCGCCGCGTGGACGTCGCCGATTAGCGCCGGCAAGTCATTCGACATAACCGCATTGTTGCTGACATAAGCGGACACGATGTCCGCGGCGAGCTCAATATATTTTTCGATGTCAGTATTTTCGCCCATGAGTCGTTCTTTGTCATACTAGCGGCAGAAGAATCGCCGGCTGTCCATCCATTGCAACATCGGCTCGACGTCGAATCCATGCGACGCTCTGAAGCCATGTGCGTGTCTAACCTTTTAAATAATGTTGTTTTTGATCGACATCAAGAACTTTCGAATTCCAATAATCTATTTGTGAGATCGCGCATGTGTTTGCGCCCGTCAACGGTGAAACGCCCCTCGCTCAACTGAGCGTCCGCGCGTCGAACCGCGGCCAAAAGGGCCGTTTGAATTTCAATATACCCTCAAATCGAGGGACTTTTCATGAAATTTTATTCACCTAAGGTATCGTATCGTCGGAATTTCGAAACGTCGGATGCTGGGGCGGCATCCAGACTTGAAGAACGGCCCTCCGGCACCTATCTCAGCGCCGTTCAGCAGGGAAAGCTCGATATGGCCGACACCGCCCACCACCCGAAGGTCGTGAAGACGGAGGCCGAGTGGCGCGCGCTGCTCACCCCCGAGCAGTTCCGCGTCACGCGCGGCCATGGCACCGAATGCGCCTTCTCCGGCCCGCACCTGTCGCAGAAGGAGCCCGGCACCTATAGCTGCGTGTGCTGCGGCGAGAAGCTGTTCCATTCCGCCGCCAAGTTCGAATCCGGGACCGGCTGGCCGAGCTTCTTCCAGCCGGTCTCCAAGGACGCGGTCAGCGCCATTCACGATCATTCCCACGGCATGCACCGTATCGAGATCCGCTGCGCCAGCTGCGATGCCCATCTCGGCCACGTCTTTCCCGACGGTCCCCGGCCGACCGGCCTGCGCTACTGCATGAACGGCGTCGCCCTCACCTTCCGCGCCGATGAGGCGCCCGCCAGCGAAGAGCCCGCCGGTGAGCGCTGACCGTCCGGCCGATGCCCGTGATGCCGACGCCCATGCCCCGCTGGTCCGCCGGTTTCACGGTGAAACGCTGAGCGATCCCTACGCCTGGCTGCGCGCCGAGAATTGGCGCGAGGTGATGCGTGATCCATCGGTGCTCGCCCCCGACATCCGCGCCCACCTGACGGCCGAGAACGCGGCGGCGGATACCTGGTTTGCACCCTATGCCGGGTTGTGCCGGACATTGGTGGCGGAGATGCGCGGGCGCATCAAGGAGGACGATTCCTCCGTGCCGTCGGTCGATGGTCCCTTCGCCTACTACACCCGCTTCCGCGAGGGCGGGCAGCATCCGCTCTATTGCCGGATTCCCGCCGCCGGCGGCGCCGAGGAGCTGCTGCTGGACGGCGATGCGCTCGGGGCGGAACCGGCCTATTTCAGCTTCGGCGATATCCAGCCGTCGCCCGACCATCGCCTCGTCGCCTGGACCGCCGACACCGCCGGATCGGAATATTACACGCTGCGCCTGCGCGACGTTGCCGGCGGCGTCGATCTCGCCGATGTCATCGACGAGACGACCGGCGACGTGCTGTGGAGCGCCGATGGGCGTCACCTCTTCTATATCCGCCGCGACGAGGAGCACCGGCCGAGCTTCGTCTACCGCCATTTGCTCGGCAGCGATCCGTCCGCCGACATGCTGGTCTATGAGGAGCCGGACAAGGGCTTCTTCGTCTCGCTCGGCCGCACCCAGTCCGAACGCTTCGGCCTGATCTCCTGCGGCGACCACGACACCAGCGAAGTCCATTTGATCGACCTCGCCGATCCGCTGGCGCCGCCGCGCCTCGTCGAGCCGCGCACGCCCGGCATGCGCTATGACGTCGAGCATCATCCCGCGCTCGACGGCGCCGAGACGCTGGTGCTGCTGACCAATGCCGATGGCGCCGAGGACTTCAAGATCGCCGTCGCTCCCCTCGCAGATTCCGGCCGGGCGAACTGGCGCGACCTCGTTCCGCATCGCCGCGGCCGCTTCGTCCTGTCGCACGGCGTGCTGCGCGGCCATCTGGTGCGGCTGGAGCGCGAGGACGGCCTGCCGCGCCTCGTGGTGCGCGCGCTGGCGGACGGCGCCGAACATGCGGTGGCCTTCGCGGAAGAGGCCTATTCGCTCGGCGTCGACCTAGGGCACGGCTTCGACAAGACACTGATCCGCTTCACCTATTCCTCCATGACCACGCCCGCCGAGGTGTGGGACTACGATGTCGCCTCGCGCGAGCGCGTGCTGCGCAAGCGCCAGGAAGTGCCCTCCGGCCACGATCCGGCGCGCTATGTCACCCGCCGGCTGATGGCGGAGACGGCGGATGGCGAGCGCGTGCCGATCTCGCTGCTTTTCGCCCGCGACACGCCGCTCGACGGCACCGCGCCCTGCCTGCTCTATGGCTACGGCGCCTATGGCATCTCCATCCCCGCCGGCTTCTCCACCTCGCGGCTGTCGCTGGTCGACCGCGGCGTCGTCTATGCCATCGCCCATATACGCGGCGGCACCGAGAAGGGCTGGCGCTGGTATCTCGACGGCAAGCTGTCGAAGAAGACCAACACCTTCCACGACTTCATCACCGTGGCCGATCACCTCGTGGCCGAGCGCGTCGTCGCACCCGACCGCATCGTCGCGCATGGCGGCTCGGCCGGCGGCATGCTGATGGGCGCGATCGCCAATCTGCGGCCGGACCGCTTCAAGGGCATAGTGGCAGAGGTCCCCTTCGTCGACGTGCTCGCCACCATGCTCGACGACACGCTGCCGCTCACCCCGCCGGAATGGCCGGAATGGGGCAATCCGATCACCGACCCGGATGCCTTCCGCTTCATCCGTTCCTATTCGCCCTATGACAACGTGGCGGCGAAGGACTATCCGGCCATATTGGCCCTTGCCGGCCTCACCGACCCGCGCGTCACCTATTGGGAGCCGGCGAAATGGGTGGCGAAGCTGCGCGCCACCCGCACCAACGATGCGCCGCTGATCCTGAAGACCAATATGGATGCCGGTCATGGCGGCGCCGCCGGCCGGTTCGACCGACTGGAGGAGACGGCGCTGGTCTATGCCTTCGCGCTGGCCGTCGCTCGGGTGAACGCGCCCGCGGACTGAGGCTTCCCGCAAATGAAACGGACGTCGGGCTTTCGCCACGACGCCCGTTTTTCTCCGTCCACGTAACGATCCGACGTCAGCCTTGGCTGGCGGCAGCGCCCGAGACATGGTCGCGCAGTTCCTGCAGCGAACCGAAGCGCAGCGTGCCGTCCGGCAGGTCGGCCTCGATCGAGCCGTCCGAGAACAGCTTGTAGGCCATGCCGCCGATGACGCCGGCCTTAAGCACGGTGACTTCCGGCGCCAGCGGCTCGTCCCCCGCTTCCTCGACCAGGTCGGAGACCCGCAGGAAAGCCGGCGGCGCGCCGGGACCGGCATCGGCCACATCCGCGATCGGATCGAACGGCGCGGGAGGCTCCTCGCGCACGGGCGGCGGCGGCCGCACCGGCTCGGGCGCACGCGGCTCCGCCGGCTTCGGCATGGCGACCTTCGGCTCGACGAATTTGGGCTCGGCCGTTTTCGGTTCCGCCGGCCGCGAAGACGGCGCGCGCAAGTCCGGCATCCGCGGCTCGCGGAATACCGGCTCGTGCGCCGGTGCCGGCTTGGGCTCGACCGGAGCCGGCTTCGGCTCAGGTGCCTTGGGCGCCGCGGGCTTGGCGTCCGGCAGCTTTGCTGCCACCGGCTTGGGCTCCGTCGGCATCGCGGGCGGCGTGAGCAGGTCGGAGAGCTCCAGCGCGGGCAGATCGAAATCCGGCAATGTCGGCGCGGCCGGCGCGGCCTCGGGCTCGCGCTTGCGGCGGAACCAGGAGGGAAGCCCGCCCGAAGCCTCCTTCTCCGGCTCGGGAGCCGGCGAGACCGGGGGCGGCGGCGGAAGCGGAGATGCCGGGATCGGCGCCGCGAAGGACGGCTCGACCGCCTTGGGCTTGGCCTCGACCGGCGCAACCTCGACAGGCTTGGTCACGGTAGGCAGCGTCTCGAAGGTCGGCATCGCGGCCGGCTGGTGGCGCGCCAGTTCCTCGTCGACCGGAGCGAGGCGTCCGCTGTCGCGATGCTCCGCCTCGTAATAATCGTCTGCCTCGACATGGACGACGCCATCGAGCTTATCGGCGATGTTGACCAGAGCCCGGTGGACGAAGCCCAGCGCGACGAGCAGCAGTCCTCCGACGAAACCGATGGCGCCGACGATGACGAACGGGGTCCCGGAAGGTTGTGCCAGGGACTGCACGCCGATCAGCCCGAGACCGACGCCGATCGCGCCGACCACCAGACCGATGCCAATGATGATTGCACCCATAGAAAAACTCCGCCGGGCTGATTCGCGACCAGCCCTCCTCCCCTGCAAACTTACGTCCCGCATGGCTTTTACGGAAGCTTGCCCCAATAACCAAGCGGCTTTGCTTCCGAGAGCCCTCCAATATGGCTGCAGAGAGGCTTCGGCGGCGCCGATGGAAATTCATTCCAGGGAAATGCGGGGCCTCCGTGGCTTTCAGTTGTCCCGGGACGCGGACCGACCTATCTAATCACCGTCTATCTCTTTTCGGTGCGCACGCACCTTTGGGAGGAAGCCGCCCGGAGTTGGAGCTCCCAGCTCGGACTCCCGAGGCGGTCCAGCCGAATTTCCTATTGCGGAGACAGAGTCGATGTCCTTCACGCTTCCCGATCTGCCTTATTCCTACGACGCCCTCGCGCCCTACATGTCGCGCGAAACGCTGGAGTATCACCACGACAAGCATCACCTCGCCTATGTGAACAACGGCAACAACCTGCTGAAGGGCACCGAGTTCGAGGGCAAGTCGCTCGAGGAGATCGTCAAGGGCTCCTACGGCAAGAATCCCGGCCTGTTCAACAATGCCGGCCAGCACTACAACCACCTGCACTTCTGGAACTGGATGAAGCCGAACGGTGGCGGCGCCATCCCCGGTGAGCTCGAGAAGAAGATCATCGAGGACATCGGCTCGGTCGAGAAGTTCAAGGAAGACTTCATCCAGGCCGGCGTCACCCAGTTCGGCTCCGGCTGGGCGTGGCTGGCGGTGAAGGACGGCAAGCTCGCCGTCCTGAAGTCGCCGAACGGCGAGAGCCCGCTGATCTCCGGCGCCACCCCGATCCTCGGCGTCGACGTGTGGGAGCACTCCTACTATATCGACTACCGCAACCGTCGCCCGGACTATCTCAAGGCCTTCGTCGAGAGCCTGGTGAACTGGGACTACGTCGCCGAACTGTATTCCAAGGCCGTCTGACACCTGCGTGCCTGACAGCGACGAAGGCGTCGGCCTGCCGGGCCGGCGCCTTTTTCGTGACCTCGCCCCCGCCTGCCGCTTCAGCCGGCATAGGGCCGGCGCGGCCTGGGCTGGTTGCTCCGCACGCAATAGTCGTTCCAGAAATTGTACTGGAAGGTCGAGCGCCACTGATAAAGCCAGTTGTCGCACTCGGCACTGCTCTTGAAGCAGCCCTCCACGGTGCGGGTCTGGATTTTCTCCTCGAAGGTTCCCCATTGGCGCTGGCCGGTGAAATGACCGTACCAGAGCCTCGAGGCCGGAATGGCCTGCACCATCACCGCACAATTGCCGCCCGGAAAGGCGCCGGTGAATTCATAGGCCGATGCGGTGCCGGCCCCCAGAACGACGCCAAGCGCGCCCGCCAGCAGAACCACTCCGCCATGCATCTCCGCCTCCCGATCGGCCCCCGGCCGCATGCCCGCGACCGCCATTCTACATTCATCGAGGCGGGGCAGCGGTTCAATTTTTGCGGATGGAACCGCGCCGTCAGATCCAGCGCGCCCAGCGGAACAGGCCGACGGCCATGGCGATGCCGGCCAGGCTTGCCAGCACGGTGACGGTCCAGAACCCGCCCGGATCGTCCGATCCCGGAATCCCGCCGACATTCATCCCCATCAGGCCGGTCATCAGGGTGAGCGGCGCGAACACCACCGTCACCACCGCCAGGATCAGCATGGAGCGGTTCATCTGCTCGGCCCGCCGTTCCACCATCTGGTCGTGGATCACCGCGGCGCGATCGCGCACCGAATCGAGTTCCTCGGCGAATCGCGTCACCCGGTCGGCCGCCTCGCGCAATCGGTTGCGGTCGCGCCCGGACAGCCAGGCGGCGTCCTCGATCGAAAAATGATTCAGCGCCTCGCGCTGCGGCGCGATGTAGCGGCGCAGCAGGATGGCGACGCGCCGCACCTCCGACACTTTGGGGCTCAGCGTCGCGAGGGTCAGGTTCCACACCGTCTCCTCCAGTTCGTCGGCCTGCTCGGCAAGCGCGGTGATCACCGTGTCCATGCGATCGACCAGGCGCAGCGACAGGTCGGCGATGAACTCGCCCGGCGTGCGCGGCACCCGCCCGCGCGCCAGCGCGTCCTCGAAATCGCCCACCGCCGAGAGCGGGCGAGTGCGCACCGAGATGATGCGGTTCGGCTCCACCCAGAAGCGGATGGAGTGCATCTCGTCCGGCAGCGAATAGGGCATCAGGTTGATGCCGCGCAGGTTGAGGAAGGCGCCGCTGTCGAACAGCATGCAGCGCGGCCTGGTTTCCTCGGCCGTCAGCGAATCGGCGATGCCGGGCTCGATGCCGGCGTCGTTCTGCAGCCAGGGCAGCTGGCGGCGCTCCAGGAGCTGGAGATTGATCCAGATGAAGCCGCTCGGGCCGAGCTCGCACCCGCCGCGAATATCCGCCCAGCCGAGCCGACGCGCGCCGCCCGCCCCGTCGAAGGCCCAGGCGGCGATCAATCCTTCGCTGTCGTAGTCAGCCACCCCTATGCCTCCTGCTGCCCGGCATGAACGCTAAATGAACGGACCCGATGGAATGCGTTCAGTTTGATGAACCTTTTGCAACAGCGGGTTCAGTTTGGGTTCGAACGTCCCGGCCTAGTGTCTTCTCCATAGACGGTCGATCCCCGGCCGAAACCGAGACACAAGAGGACGTCATGAGCCGCTTCGCTCACAGCACCAAGATCGCCGCGGTCGCCCTCGCGGGCGTCGCTCTGGCCAGCGCTCTTCCCACTCCCTCGCAGGCGGGCAACAACAATGGCGCCGCCGTCGCCGCCGGCGTCATCGGCGGCCTCGTGGTTGGCGGCCTCGTCGCCTCCGCGGCCAGCGACTATTATGCGCCGCCCCCGGCCTATCGCCCCGGCCCGGGCTATGGCTACGGTCCCGGCCCCGGCTACGGTCCTGGCCCGGGCTATGGCGGCGGCTACCGGCCGGCCTATGCCCAGGGCTACCAGCCGGAATATCGCCACCGTCGCCCGCGCTGCTGGATCGAGACCCAGACCTTCTACGGGCGCCATGGCCGCCCCTACTACCAGGACGTCCAGGTCTGCCGCTGAGTCGCGTTGCGCGGCATGTCGGGACGACACCGGGAGGGCGGCGGAGCGATCCGTCGCCCTTTCCGGTCTCAAGCCACCGCCTCGGCGACCTGCACGATGCCGGTTGCGTCGAGCCCGGCCAACGCGTCGCGGATCGGCACCCCCGCCACCGCGAGATCGGGAGCGATCTCGGCGAGCGGCAGCAGCGCGAAAGCCCGCTCCATCATCCGCGGATGCGGGATTTCGAGGTCCGGCTCGTCGATCGTCGAGTCGCCGAACAGCAGGATGTCGATATCGATGGTGCGCGGCCCGAACCGCGTCTCGCGCGTGCGGTCGCGCCCGAAGGCGTGCTCGACGCCGAGCAGCATGTGCAGGAGCTCGCGCGCCGACAGCTCGGTCTCGATGGCGACGACGAGATTGAGATAGGGTCCCTGCGGCACCGGCCCCCAGGGCGGCGTCTCGTAGAGCGAGGAGCGCTTCAGGATCGTCACGCCCCCGGTGCGGGCGATCAGCCCCACCGCCTTCGCCATGGTCTCCGCCCGGTCGCCGAGATTGGAGCCGAGGCAGAGATAGGCGATGCGTTTCTCGACCCGGCGCGGCCGGCGGATGAAGAATTCAGGCGGCACCCTTGATTGCCTCCGTCACCCGCGCCGCCTGCACATGCTCGGCGACGTCATGCACCCGGATCATGGCACAGCCCGCCAGAATCCCGATCACGTTGGAAGCGATGGTGCCCGGCAGACGCTCGGCCGGGGTCGCGGCGACCACCTTGCCGATCAGCGACTTGCGCGAAGTGCCGAGCAGCAGCGGGAAGCCGAGCCGGCCGATCTCCTTCAGCCGCGCCAGCGCGGTGAGGTTCTGCTCGAAGCTCTTGCCGAAGCCGATGCCCGGATCAAGGCAGATGCGGTCGGAACGGATGCCCGCGCGCGCCGCCCGCTCCAGCGCCTTGTCGAAGAAGGCCAGCATGTCGGCGATGATGTCGATCGCCGGGTCGACGCTGGCGCGGTTGTGCATCACCACCACGCCGGCCTCGTAGGCGGCGGCGACGCGCGCCATGTCCGGGTCGCCCATCAGGCCCCATATGTCGTTGACGATGCCGACGCCCCGCTTCAGCGCCGCGTCCGCCACCCGCGCCTTCTGGGTGTCGATGGATACCGGCACGCCGATATCGACGATGTCGGACAGCGCCGGCAGCACCCGGTTCAACTCCTCCTCGGCGGTCACCGGCGTATGGCCGGGCCGCGTCGATTCCCCGCCGATGTCGAGGATATCGGCCCCATCCGCCACCAGCTTGCGGGCATTGATCACCGCATCCCCCGCCGCCGCGCTGCGGCCGCCGTCGGAAAAGGAATCCGGCGTGACGTTGACGATGCCCATGATCAGCGTGCGGCTGGCATAATCGAGCCGGCGGCCGCGGGCGTCGAAGGACGTCCGGGCCGGAGGCGGCAGCGGATGGTCGGGCGAAACGGGCATCGTTGGTGCGGACATCGTTGGAGCGGACATGGGCGGCACTCGCATTCCATCATCAAATCGCGCGGCGGGCCGGCGAATGCAAGACATCCGAGCCGGAGCCCGACAATGTGTGCAGGCCCCGCTTGCCGAACCGCCTGCCCCCGCGCTCTATAGGCGGCGACGAATCCGCGCGGGGAGAACACCATGACCGGGGATGTCGACGGCAAGATCTTTGTCGGGCGCTCCGACAAGCCCGAATACCTCACCCTGAAACTCGCCAACCGCCACGGCCTCGCCACCGGCGCCACCGGCACCGGCAAGACGGTGACGCTGCAGACGCTGGCCGAAGGTTTTTCGCGCGCCGGCGTGCCGGTCTTCGCGGCCGACATCAAGGGCGACCTGTCCGGCGTCGCCATGCCGGGCGAGGGGCAGGAATGGATCCTCAAGCGCTGCGCCGAGATCGGCGTCGACTACGCGGCGGATGAATTCCCGGTGGTGTTCTGGGACCTGTTCGGCGAGCAGGGGCACCCGATCCGTGCCACCGTCACCGAGATGGGGCCGCTGCTGCTGGCGCGGCTGATGAACCTCAACGACGTGCAGGAAGGCGTGCTCAACGTCGTCTTCCGCGTCGCCGACGAAAACGGCCTGCTGCTGCTCGACCTGAAGGACCTGCGGGCGATGCTCGCCTTCGTCGCCGAGAACGCCGCCAAGCTGACGACCACCTATGGCAATGTCTCGCCGGCCACCGTCGGCGCCATCCAGCGCGCGCTGCTGGTGCTGGAGAACCAGGGCGCCGACAAGTTCTTCGGCGAACCGGCGCTCGCTATCGCCGACCTGATGCGCGTCGACCGCCGCTCCGGCTACGGCACCATCAACATCCTCGCCGCCGACAAGCTGATGGGTGCGCCGCAGCTCTACGCCTCCTTCCTGCTGTGGCTACTCTCGGAGCTGTTCGAGGAGCTTCCCGAAGTCGGCGATCCCGACAAGCCGAAGGTGGTGTTCTTCTTCGACGAGGCGCATCTGCTGTTCGACGAAGCGCCGAGGGCGCTGCTGCAGAAGGTCGAGCAGGTGGTGCGGCTGATCCGCTCCAAGGGGGTGGGCGTCTATTTCGTCACCCAGAACCCGCTCGACGTGCCCGAGACCGTGCTCGCCCAGCTCGGCAACCGGGTGCAGCACGCGCTGCGCGCCTTCACCCCGCGCGACCAGAAGGCGGTGAAGGCGGCGGCCGACACATTCCGCCCGAATCCGGCGCTGAACACCGCCCAGGTGATCACCGAGCTCGGCAAGGGCGAGGCGCTGGTCTCGACGCTCGAGGGCAATGGCACGCCCTCCATCGTCGAGCGTACTCTCATCTGCCCGCCCGTCAGCCGGGTCGGGCCGATCACGCCGGAGGAACGCCGGGCCCTCATGGACAAGAGCCCGCTCAAGGGCGCCTATGACGAGACGCTCGACCGCGAATCCGCCTTCGAGATGCTGGCCAAGCGCGCGGAAGCGACCACGCCGGAAGCCGCCCCCGAAAAATCCGCCGCGCCGACTCCCGCTCCCACCGAGGCCGGCGCCGCGTCGGGCGGCGGCTGGCTCAGCGACGTGCTCGGCGGCATTTTCGGCACGCCGTCGCGCGGACGCATGAGCGTCGGCGAGCAGGTGGCCCGCCAGGTCACGCGCGAGGTCACCAATCAGGTGACCAAGGCGATCCTGCGCAACGTGCTCGGCGGCCGCTCGCGCGCCACCCGCGCGGTCTCCGCGACCTCCTCGCCGAGCACCTCGTCGCGGAGCGCGAGCTCGGGCGACGCTTTCGGGCAGATCTTCGACGACTTCACGGGCGCCAAGCCCACCCCCCGCCGCAAGTGAGTTATTGAACCATGAGTGATCTCGACCGCGTCCTCGCAGCGGTGGATGCCGATCTCGACGCCAGCCTCGATCGCCTGTTCGCCTTCCTGCGCATCCCCTCGATCTCGACCGACCGCGCCTATGCCGAAGACTGCCGCAAGGCCGGCCAGTGGCTCGCCGACGATCTCGCCGGCCTCGGCCTCGCGACGAAGCTGAACGACACGCCCGGCCACCCCATCGTCACCGCGACGTCGAGCCTTGGAGCCGCGCAGCGCGTGCTGTTCTACGGCCATTACGACGTGCAGCCGGTCGACCCGCTGAACCTGTGGGACAATCCGCCCTTCGAGCCGAAGGTGGTCGAGAGCGCCGGCGGCGTGAAGCGGATCGTCGCCCGCGGCTCGTCGGACGACAAGGGTCAGATCATGACCTTCGTCGAGGCGTGCCGCGCCTATCTCAAGGTCACCGGCACCCTGCCCGTCGACGTCACCGTCATGGTGGAGGGCGAGGAGGAGAACGGCTCCGGCAACCTGCCGCCCTTCCTCGCCGCCCACAAGGACGAGTTGAAGGCCGACCTCGCCCTCGTCTGCGACACCAGCATGTGGGACGCGAAGACGCCGGCGATCACCGTGTCGCTGCGCGGGCTGATGCATGACGAGATCGTCGTCACCTGCGCCAATCGCGACCTGCACTCGGGCTATTATGGCGGCGCGGCGGCCAATCCGCTGCATGTGCTGTCGAAGATCATCGCGAGCGTGCACGGGCCGGACGGGCACATCGCCATTCCCGGCTTCTATGACGGCGTCGCCGAGCCGCCGGACGAAGTGAAGGCGCAATGGAACGCGCTCGGCCTCACGCCCGAGAGCTTCCTCGGCCCGATCGGCCTGTCGCAGCCGATCGGCGAGAAGGGCCGTTCGCTGGTGGAGATGACCACCTCCCGCCCCACCTTCGAGGTCAACGGCCTGTGGGGCGGCTATACCGGCGACGGCACCAAGACGGTGATCCCCTCCATCGCCACCGCCAAGATCTCCTGCCGCCTCGTGGCGGGTCAGGATCCCATCCATGTGCGTGATGTGGTGCGCGCCTTCGTGCGCTCCCTCATTCCGGCCGACTGCTCGGTGGCGTTCCTCGGCGGCGAGGGCTCCCCCGCCGTCGCCGTCTCGCACGACAATCCGAACCTCGCCAAGGCGACCGCCGCGCTGGCCGACGAATGGGGCAAGCCCGCCGTCGTCATCGGCGCCGGCGGCTCGATCCCCATCGTCGGCCATTTCAAGAAGACGCTCGGCCAGGACACGCTGCTGGTCGGCTTCGCCCTCGACGACGACCGCATCCACTCGCCGAACGAGAAATACGACCTCGCCTCGTTCCACAAGGGCATCCGTTCCTGGGTCCGCATCCTCGCCGCGCTGGCGGCGTGAGCATTGGCCACATGTCTTCCGCCAAAAGGACGAGGCGTGTTGCCGCCCGCCTCGTCCGTCTTTCGCTATGTTGCGACCTCGTCTGATCTTCGGGAGTGCGTGAGATGACCGGCAGCTGGTCGCAGACCTGGACCTTCCTCGATGGCGCGTGGCACGAGGGCAACGTGCCAATCATGGGCGTGCGCACCCATGCCGCCTGGCTCGGCACCTCGGTGTTCGACGGCGCCCGCGCGTTTGAGGGGGTGACGCCCGACCTCGACCTGCACTGCGCCCGCGTCAACCGCTCGGCGCTCGCGATGGGGCTGAAGGCGAAAGTGTCGGTCGAGCGCTGGATGGAGCTCACCGCCGAAGGCCTCGGGCATTTCGCGCCGGATGCCGCGCTCTATATCCGCCCGATGTACTGGGCGGAGCTGCCCGGCCCGCGCACGGTGGATGCCGACCCGGAATCGACCCGCTGGTGCCTCAGCATCTACGAGGCGCCGATGCCGCAGCCCGGACGCGGCACCTCGATCACTTTGTCGCCGTTCCGCCGCCCGACCATCGAATGCGCGGTCACCGACGCCAAGGCCGGCGCGCTCTATCCCAATAACAGCCGGGCGCTGGTGGAGGCCAATTCCCGTGGGTTCGATAATGCCGTGCTGTGCGATTTCCTCGGCAACGTCGCCGAGCTCGCCACCGCCAACATCTTCATGGTGAAGGACGGCGTGGCGCTGACCCCGGCCGCGAACGGCACCTTCCTCGCCGGCATCACCCGCACCCGCACCATCGGCCTGATGCGCGAGGCCGGTCTCCCGGTCTCCGAGGCGACGCTGCGCTGGGAGGACTTCAAGGCCGCGGATGAGCTGTTCACCACCGGCAACTACTCGAAGGTGTCGCCGATCACCCGCATCGAGGATCGCGAATTGCAGCCGGGCCCGGTTTTCCGCCGGGCGCGCGAACTCTACTGGGACTTTGCCCATAGCTGATCCGCAGGCCGCCGAAGCGAAACGGCCGGGACAGGCCCGGCCGTAATGACGCGATGTCCGCCCTCGCGAGGCGAGGGAGCGACCGCAGGCCCGATCACATGCGGAAACGGCCGCTCCATTCGTCGACCTGGCGCTTGGCCTCGTCCTTGGCGATGCCGTAGCGCTCCTGCAGCACGCCTTCGAGCTCCTGGCGCTTGCCCTGCATGCGGTCGAGGTCGTCGTCGGTCAGCTTGCCCCATTGCTGGCGAACCTGACCCTTGATCTGCTTCCAGTTACCTTCGATACGGTCCCAGTTCATGGCGTTCATCTCCGTTTGATCGCTGGTATGCCGCGCCTCGTCAGGCACGGTTCCGGCTGCTAGCATCGCGGCGTCAACGCGCAGGCTTCGGTTTTGATCCACGCTCCGGCCCTTCTCCCCTCGCTCGACGAACTGGTCGACGGCGTGCGCGCCGGGCGCCGGGCGGTGCTCGCGCGGGCGATAACGCTGGTCGAATCGCGCAAGCACGCCCACCGGCAGCTCGCCGAAGACCTGCTCCAGGCGCTGCTGCCGTTCACCGGCGACGCCATGCGGGTCGGCATTACCGGCGTGCCCGGCGTCGGCAAGTCGACCACCATCGATTCGCTCGGCGCCCTGTTGCTGGAGAAGGGCCATCGCGTCGCGGTGCTTGCGGTGGATCCGTCCTCGACACGCACCGGCGGCTCGATCCTCGGCGACAAGACCCGCATGGCGCGGCTGTCGATCGACCAGCGCGCCTTCGTGCGCCCCTCCCCTTCCGCCGGCACGCTCGGCGGCGTCGCCGCCCGCACCCGCGAGACCATGCTGCTGTGCGAGGCGGCAGGCTACGACGTGGTGCTGGTGGAGACCGTCGGCGTCGGCCAGTCCGAGACCGCCGTCGCCGACATGACCGACACCTTCCTGGTGCTGATGCTGCCCGGCGCCGGCGACGAATTGCAGGGGCTGAAGAAGGGCATCCTGGAGCTCGCCGACATCGTCGCGGTGAACAAGGCCGATGGCGACAACATGAACCGTGCCCGCGGCGCCGCCGCCGAATATCGCGCGGCGCTGCATGTGCTGGGTGCGCGCGAGCCGCACTGGTCGACGCCGGTGCTGGCCTATTCCGGTCTCACCGGCGCCGGGCTCGATGAATTGTGGGCGCAGGTGGAGCGGCACCGCGAGCGGTCGCGTCAGGCCGGTGCCCTCGCGGCGCGGCGCAGCGCCCAGCAGGTGAAGTGGATGTGGGCGCTGCTTGATGAGCGCATCCGCGACGCCATCCGCTCCGATCCCGGCCTGCGGAGCGAGGTGCCGGCGATCTCCGGCGAGGTCGCGGCCGGCCGGCTCGCCCCCGGCCTCGGGGCCGCGCGCATCGCGGCACGGCTCGGCCTGTAGGATCCGGCCTCCAAAAAAGCCCTATTGCAAACTCCAATCGAGGAATCGATCCGAAATGTCGACTCCGGCGTATAAGCGAAGGCGATCCGGGCTTAAGAATGGACCGGTCGAGGCAGTGGGCGGGGAAATGGAACAACGGGGCATGCTCGCCGGACGAAGCGTCTTCATCGTCGAGGACGAGCCACTGGTCGCCCTGATGATCGAAGCGATGGTCGAGGAGCTCGGCGCCGTGGTGATCGGCAGTGCCAAGCACCTGCCCGACGCGCTCGATTTCGTCGCCAAACGCCACGAAGACATCGACATCGCCCTGCTCGATCTCAATCTCGGTGGCATCGCGAGCTACGATGTCGCCCAGGCGGCCGCCGGACAGGGCATTCCGGTGGTGTTCTCCACCGGCTATGACGACGAGGCGATCTCCGAGCCCTGGCGTAGCCGGCCGCTGCTGTCGAAGCCGTTCCAGCTCGCCCAGCTCGAGGACGCGCTCGCCTCGGCGCTGGCGTCGCGCGTGCCGCGCGGATGAGTGCGGCGGACGCCCCGCATATCCTGATCACCGGCTTCGGCCCGTTCCCCGGCGCGCCGGCCAATCCCGCCGCCAGCCTCGCCCGCGCCCTGGGGCGGGTGCGGCGGCCGGCGCTGTCCGACACGCGGCGCAGCGTGCGCATCCTGCCGACGCTGTGGGAGGAGGCGGCCGGCTTCCCGGCAGCGCTCGACGCGCTGGCGCCCGACATCGTGCTGATGATCGGCCTCGCCGCCCGCCGCCGGGAGCTGTGCGTCGAGATCGTCGGCCGCAACCGCACCCGGCTGCATCCCGATGCGGCCCGCCGCCGACCGCCGGCGCCGCGCTTCGAGCCCGGCGCGGCGGCCTTGCGGGGTTGCCCGGTCGACCCCCTGCCGCTGCTGCACGCGCTGAAATCCGCCGGCCTGCCCGCCCGGCTGTCGCGCGATGCCGGCGGCTACGTGTGCAACGCCTTGAGCTGGCGCGCCTATGGCTGGGCACGACGCGAGGCTCGCCAGCGCCTTGCCGTCTTCGTGCATGTCCCGCGTCCACGCCGTGGCGGCCCGCTTGCCCCCGCCCGCATGCTGCGCGGGCTCGCCGCCCTGCTGGTGGCGCTGCTGGCCCAGTACCGGCTCAGGGCGGCGGCTGCACGCTGACCTCGATCGAGTTGTACCAGGCGGCGAAATTGGCGATGTCGTCGTCGCTCAGCTCCTTGCTGACGACGGTCATCATCTCGTTCACCCGCTTGCCGGAACGAAACTCCTCCAGCCCCTTGGCAAGATACATCTCCACCTGACCGGCGAGGTTGGGCGCCTCCGGGTGCTGGGACATTCCGTTCGCCCCATGGCAGACGGCGCATTGCTGCGCCGCCTTGGCGCGTCCCGCCGCCGCGTCGCCGGCACGCGCCGGTGCGCCGGCGAGGCAGGTAGCCGCAAGACTCGCCACCGCCGCCAGCGGCAGGCTCCACGTCCGCTTCATCAACTCATCCATGCGTGATTTCGGGAGAAGGCCGCGACGGGTCGATGCCGCCGCGGCCGGAAGGATCGGAACTCACTGACCGTAGGAGATGCGGTAGATCGCCCCCGATGTATCGTCCGATACCAGCAGGGAGCCGTCATTGAGCTGCGCCACCGATGCCGGCCGGCCGAGATACTCGCCGTTCGGCGTCAGCCAGCCTTCGGCGAAGGGCTCGCTCCTGCCGGCGGTGCCGTCCTCCTTCAGCTCGGTGAACAGCACCCGCGCGCCCACCGGCACGGTGCGGTTCCACGAGCCGTGCTGCACCGAGAAGATGCCGCCGCGATATTTCGCCGGGAATTGCGAGCCGGTGTAGAAGGTCATGCCGAGATCGGCGGCGTGCGCCACCGTCTCGACCTGCGGCTTCACCGAATCCGCCGGCGGCGTCTTGTCCTTGTATTCGGCGGTCCGTACCGATCCGCCGCCATAATAGGGGAAGCCGAAGGTCTGCCCGGCCCTCTCGGCACGGTTGATTTCGCCGGGCGGAATGTCGTCGCCCATGCCGTCCACCTGGTTGTCGGTGAACCAGAGCAGCTTGTCGCGCGGGTTGAAATCCATGCCGACGGAATTGCGGATGCCCCAAGCGTAAACCTCGCGATTCTTGCCGTCGCGGTCCAAGCGCACGATGCCGCCGATGCCGATCTTCTGGTAGAGGTCGTATTTTTCCGGCGCGAACACGTTGAAGGGCTGGCCAAGCGTTATGTAGAGCTTGTCGTCCGGCCCGATCCGGCAGACGCGGGCGGTGTGATTGTAGGATTCCTCCTCCTTCGGAATCAGCTCGCCCTGCTTCACCACCACGAAGGCGGCGACGTCCGGCCCTTCGTAGAAATATTCGGCCGCGGGGAACAGCAGCACCCGGTTCTGCTCGGCGACGAACAGGAAGCCGTCCTTGCTGAAGCACACGCCGTGCGGCACCTTCATCTGGATCGACGGCGCGAAGGGTTTCACCTCGTCGGCGACGCGATCCTTGTCGCGGTCGGTCACCGCCCAGACCTTGGTCTTGCGGGTGCCGACGAAGACGACGCCGGTGGTCGGCCCCACCGCCATCTCGCGCGCATCCGGCACGATGGCGTAGAGGGCGATCTTGAAGCCGTCCGGCAGCTTGATGCCCGCCAGCGTCTTGTTGAAGGCGGCGACACGCGGGCCGTCCTGCGGCACCGTCACCATTTCCAGCGGCGTGCCGGTCGCCTGGAAGTTCGACAGCTTCTCCAGATTGTCGGTCGCTTGCGCCAGCGCCGCCCCGGGGGGAGCTGCGAGAAGCAACGCGCCGGCAAGCATGGTCGAGGTCAGCAGCGCCGACATACGGCGTCCGCGGGTCCGTCTTGTGGTCATGGAACATCCTCCCAGGCATTCGGGCCACGTCCGGGCCCGTTCCGCCAATTAGTATTACCATTACCTTGCGAAATTAAAGCGTCACGAAGCCAATAAATTCCGTGAAATAATATATAATACATTGCAGTGCAAAATATTACTTGGATCGAAACAATATCGACTTATTGGACGCTCGGCAGGATCCGCACCCCGTCGCCGGCTTCGCAACCGCCGCACCGAGGGTCGGCACCGCCGCGCGAGCGCGCGCCGCCGTCTCTCCCCATTGCCGCCCCGCATCCGCGCTCATCACCTGTTAGCGGAATTCTGCTAAGCGGAGGGCACGGCCCCTCCCCCCGATGCGGGAACCGACGCGCGTGACCATCTATCTGCCAATCGCCGAATTGCCGGTGAACATCTTCACCCTCCTCGCCATGGGGATCGCGGTGGGCTTCATCTCCGGCATGTTCGGGGTTGGCGGCGGCTTCCTGATGACGCCGCTGCTCATCTTCCTCGGCGTCGCGCCGGCCGTGGCGGTGGCGAGCGTGTCGACCCATATGGCCGCCTCCTCGCTGTCCGGCACGCTCAACTACATGCGGCGAAAGCTGGTCGACGTGCAGCTCGGGATGGTGCTGCTGGCCGGCGGCCTCACCGGCACGCTCACCGGCGTGCTTCTGTTCATGCTGATGCGGCGCTTCGGCCAGCTCGATCTGTTCATCGCGGTTTCCTACATCGTGCTGCTCGGCACCATCGGCACGCTGATGGTGATCGAGAGCCTGCGCGCGCTCATCCGCAACTGGCGCGGCGGCAAGGCGCAGGTGCGCCGGCCGGGCGCGCATCCGTGGTTCCTGCGCATGCCGTTCAAGATGCGCTTCCGCCAGTCGCGCATCTATGTCTCGGTGATCCCGGTGGTGGTCATCGGCTTTTGCATCGGCCTGCTCGGCGCCCTGATGGGTATCGGCGGCGGCTTCCTGCTGGTGCCGGCACTGATCTATCTGCTGCGCGTGCCCACCCTGACCTCGGTCGCCACCTCGCTCATGCTCACCCTCGTCACCATGGCGGCGGCCATCGTGATGCACGCCGCGCTCAACCAGACGGTGGATGCGGTGCTGGGGCTGGTGCTGATGGTCGGCGGCACCATCGGCGCCCAGTTCGGCGCCCGTGCCGGCCAGACCATGAAGGCGGAGAATCTGCGGCTGCTGCTCGGCCTGCTGGTGCTGGGCGTCGGGCTGCGCGTCGCCGTCGACCAGATCAGGCAACCGGCCGACCTCTATGCCGTCACCATCGACGAGGCGCGGCGGTGAGACACAGGCTCGCCCTGCTGTTCTTCGGCCTCGCGGCGCTGGCCCTCGGCGCCGCGCCGGGCAGTGCGCAGGAACAAGTCGCGGCGCAGGGGCAGGCGGCGGCGCAAGGACCAGCCGCGGAGCTTGGGCACACCCCGGCGCTTGGGCCAATCCCGGCGCTTGGGCAAGGACTGGTCCTGTCGCTCTCCAAGGCGCGGGTGACCATCGCCTCCAGCTTTTCCGGCGACAGCCTGGTACTGTTCGGCGTAGCGCCGGCCAATACCGACGGCAGTGCGCCGCAGGACGTCGTCGTCACCGTGCGCGGGCCGAACGAGAGCTTCGTCACCTGGCGCAAGGCGCGCCGCTTCGGCCTGTGGACCAATGTCGAGAGCCGCTCCTTCCTCGCCGCCCCCTCCTATCTCGCGGTGCTGAGCAGCCGCGAGCCGGCGCTGATGGCCGACGCCGATACGCTGCGGCAGGAACAGGCGGGCTTCACCAATAACCGCCTGCTGCAGCGCGTCGGCTCGGACTATGCCGACGTGGTGCCGGACGATCCGTTCCGGCAGGCCTTCCTGCGGGTGAAGCAGGCGCAGGGCCTGTATTTCGAGCGCATCGCGGCGGTCGAATTCATCGCCCCGCATGTCTTTCGCACCGTGATCCCGATCCCCGGCATCGCGCCGATCGGCGCCTACGAGGTGCAGGTGAAGCTGTTCCAGAACGGCGAGCTCGTCGCCCGCGGCCAGCTGCCGCTGGAGGTGACGAAGGTCGATTTCGAACAGACGGTCGCCACCGCCGCGCAGGAACACGCGCTGCTTTATGGCCTCGTCACCATGCTCGGCGCGCTGGCCGTCGGCTTCATCGCCAATCTGGTGTTCCGGCGGGATTGAGACGCGGAGCCCGCGCCGGCCACATCCGGCCGTCGCCCCCGCCCTTACACCGCCGGCTCGGGTGCATAGGCGACACCGGCCGCTTCCAGCACCCGCGCCGCGCGCAATGCCAGATCCTCGCGCCACGGCGCCGCGATCAGCTGCACCGCGATCGGCAGCGGCCCGCCGCCGGGAATCGGTGCTGCGGCCACCGGCAGGCCGATGAAGGAGATCGGCTGGGTGTAGATGCCGATATTCGGGCGCACCAGCATCTCCCTGCCGTCGAGCACGAAGGTCGCCTGCCCGCTGCGCGGTGCCGGCACCGGGGTCGCCGGCGCGATCAGCACATCGAACGCGGCGAACAGTTCCAGGGCCCGATCATGGAACCAGCGGCGGAAATTCTGCGCCTTCACCACCAGCCCGGCCGGCAGCGCCGCGCCGGCAAGCAGCCGCTCGCGCACCGCCGGGTCGAAATCGTGCGGCCGGTCGCGCAGCCGCTCGCGATGCAGCGCCGCCCCTTCCGCCATGGTGATGAGATAGGCGCTGGCCCGCGCCCGCTCGACCTCCGGCAGCTCCACCGTCCGCGTGGCACCGAGCGCGGCGGCGGCGCGGAGGACCGCGTCATAGGCCTGCTCCGTGCCCTGGCGGGCGAACCAGCCGCCGAGCACGGCGACGCGCAAGCCCTCGGCGCCGCGCATCAGTTCCGGCAACGTCGGCGACGCCGGCATGTCGGCGAGGCCGGGATCTTCGGCGTCCGGGCCGGTAAGCGCGTCATAGGTGGCGGCGAGGTCGGCGACGTTGCGGGCGAAGGGGCCGAGATGGTCGAGGCTCGCCACGAAGGGAAAGGTGCGCGCCCGCGACAGCCGTCCATAGGTCGGCTTCAGCCCGAAAATGCCGCAGAAGGAGGACGGCACGCGGATCGAGCCGTTGGTGTCGGAGCCGAGCGAGAGCGGCACCAGCTTGCCGCCGACCGCAGACCCCGAGCCGCCGGAGGAACCGCCGGACATGTGGCCGAGATCGTGCGGGTTGCGGGAATTGCCGGCATGGATGTTCTCGCCGGTGAAATCATAGGCATATTCGCCCATGTTCAGCGCGCCGACGCAGACCGCTCCCGCCGCGCTCATGCGCTCGACCAGCGTGGCGTCGCGCGGCGCCGGGTCCCGGTCCCTGTTGATCTTCGAGCCGGCAAGCGTCGCCAGGCCCTTGAGATCGAACAGGTTCTTCACCGCATAGGGCACGCCGGCGAGCGGGCCGAGGGCCTTGCCCGCCGCCCGCGCCGTATCGACCGCTTCCGCCTCGGCCAGCGCCCGCACCGCCGTGACATGGGTGAAGGCGTTGAGCCTCGGGTCGACCGCCTCGATGCGTGCGAGCGCCGCCTCGCAAATGGCGCGGGCGCTGACCCGGCCGCTGCGCACCGCGTCGGCGATGGCGAGCGCCGGACCGGCCGCGAGGTCGGCGATGGTCGAGAAATCGGTAGCGCTCATGGCCGGTACACCGGCGCGGGCTCCGCCTCGTCGGGGAGCGCGAAGTCGAGCACCAGCGCGCCCATGCCGAGCGCGGTTTCCAGGTGCATCAGCACGCGCGGACGCAGCTCCGGCTCCAGCGGCAGGCCGGCCAGCGCCAGCGCCGCATCGAGATAGGAGCCGAGATCGCCGGATCGCTCGCCGCCGCCCTTGCCGCCGCCCGCCCGTTCATCCGTCACATCCGCCTCCACTGCCATGCTCTCGTGCCTTTATTCAGGAAGCGTGCCACGCCGGATCGGGCGCGGCGAGGCGGGCAGCCCCTTCTATCCCAAGGATTTTACGCCTCGCGGTTCGGCGGTCTTGCAAAGTGACCTTCGCCCCAGTAGGTTCCGCGCCATTCTGGCATGCAGCTGTAGCTCAGTTGGTTAGAGCGCCGGTCTGTGGAACCGGAGGTCGGTGGTTCGAGCCCACCCAGCTGTACCAGAAAAACCACAGCATTTTCGGCTCTTTACGAGAGCTTGGCGCCAAGCGGGCGGCCTTCTGTGACGCGTCGCGAGGCCGCTGGCGGCCTTCCTTTTGCGCGTGACGCCGCCGAGCCTGGAGAAGGCTGGGCGTAAGGGAAAGACATGCTATCGTGCCGTGGTCGCCGAGAAGTCCCGTGGCCATGCACAGCTTGAACATCTCCGACGAGGAATTGTCGCGCCTGACCGAGCAGGCTCTGGCGCTCGCCCTGAACTATTGGGCGTCCGTGAACGACCTGCCGGCCTATCCCGCGACACGCGGCGATCAGACTTCCCGCCTCTTTGCCCGGCCCTGGCCCGAACAAGGCCTCGGGGGAGTGGTCCTCGATGACTTCAAGGTCATCGCGGAACACGTACGTCCTTCGGGCGGCAGGTTTTTCGGCTATGTCGTCGGATCCGGCGAGCCCGTCGGCGCGCTCGGGGACCTGCTTGCGGCGGTGCTCAACCAGAATGTCACCGCCTGGCGATCCGCCCCCGCCGCAACGGCGATCGAGCAGGTGGTCGTCGGCTGGCTGGCGGAGGCGGTCGGCTGCGGCGGCTTCAGGGGCAGCCTGTGCGGCGGCGGGTCGGCGGCAAACCTGATGGCGCTCGCCATGGCGCGTGAAGCAAAGCTGCCCGCCAATGAAGAGGGCGCGCGGCCGGGAACGGTCTACACGTCCGAACAGGCGCACATGTCCATGGCAAAGGCCGTTGCTATGCTGGGCATAGGCCGGAGCAACCTGCGCCTGATCCCGGTGGACGAGGGCATGCGGATGCGGACGGATGCGCTCGAGGCGGCCATCGCCGCCGACCGGCAGGCCGGCAAAACACCGATCGCAATCGTGGCGACGGCCGGCACGGTCAATATGGGCGCCATCGATCCGCTGCCGGAGATCGCCGACATAGCAGAGCGCGAGGCGATATGGCTGCATGTCGACGGCGCCTATGGAGGCCTGGCGGCCCTTGCGGCGCCGGAAAAATTCCGGGGGCTGGACCGGGCGGACTCGATGTCGCTCGACGCGCATAAATGGCTGTATCAGCCCCTCGAATGCGGCTGCCTCCTCTACCGCGATCCGCAGATCGCGCGCCAAACCTTCTCGCATAGCGGCGACTATGTCAGGATATTTTCTGAAGTCCCCGAGGAAACCTTCGCCTTCTTCGAGGAGTCGATGGAGCTGTCGCGCCGCTTCCGGGCGCTGAAGCTCTGGATGTCGCTGCAATATCACGGACGCGCCGCCTTCCGCGAGGCGATCAACCGCGACCTCGCGCATGCCCGGCTGCTGGCCGATATGGTCGAGGCGCAGCCCGAACTGGAACTGCTTGCGCCGGTGCCTCTCAGCGCGGTCTGCTTCCGCCATCGCACGAAGGACAACGCGGCCATTCTGCAGCGCGTGATCGCGCGCGGCCGCGTGTATCTGTCGAACGCGACGATCCACGACCAGTTCGCGCTGCGTGCCTGCTTCGTCAATCACCGGGCGACGGAAGACGATGTGCGGGCGATCGTCTCGGAAGTCATCGCCGCCGCCGGCGAGCTCAATCGCTGACGCGCCCGTCCTTCGGTTCGAAAGGGCGGAACGCCCCCGGACAGGGTTCTCCAGGCCTCACCGCCGCAGGTGAATCACCAGGGTCGGATCACCTCGCGGCCTGCTCGATCGGCAAGGGCTCGATGCTCGCCCGCGCATAATAGGTGGCAAGCCTGCCCGGCGTCTCCAGACTCGACACCGAGCAGGGCTCGTCGGTGGGAAGCCAGCTGGCCACGTTGAGGTTCATGCCACAAATGGCGAGCCGGGGACCATTGGGACCGGTCAGGCAGACGCGCTGATCGTGCTGGTAGTCCTTGCCCCGCGCCCGGCAGGTGCAGTCGGCGGCGGCGACGGCCAAGCCTGCCAGCAGGAAAGCGAGGCACAGGCCGGCGATCCGGCCGCCCCGCAATATCGAAGATTTGCGCATGTGAAGACCTCCACGGGTTGGAAGGCGATGCACTGGCAGGCCACAGCACGGCAAGCGAACATGTTTCGTGGGCGAATATGCGGGATCTCGCGAGGATACCGCTCCAGAAATGCCCAACACGCCGGATCCCACCGGGGGCCGTTTCGCGCTACTTTTTCATTGGGTGCGAAACGGTCGCCGAGCGCAGGTAGAATGCACCAAGAACGGCCATTTGGAAACGCAACTCCTGCGCTATGGATAGGCCGGGGCGTACGGTCGGTCAGCGCGACGCGTGCGCTTCCTTCGCGGATGGCCAGCCGTCGCCCGTCAACGGCCATCCAATCCGCCGAACCATGCCGCGGCACGCACGTCGTATTGATTAGGCAGGGCGCGAACGGCGGCTAGAATTGGTGGCAGGCCGTTGCGAGGCGAAACGATGCGAACCGCTCTTCTGTGCGTCCCCTTCATCCTCCTGGCTCCGCCGGCCTTTGCCCAGGTACAGCCGAATTCGCTGAGCATGACCTGCGCATCCGCCAGCACGCTCGTCCGCCAGCGGGGCGGAGTGGTCATCGGCACCGGTCCCAATGTGTACGACCGCTACGTGGCCAACCAGAGCTATTGCGAACTGGACCAGACGACCGTCCCGGCCTGGATCCAGACGACCGACCAGAGGCAGTGCTTCGTCGGCTATCGCTGCCGCGAGCGCCTGGAACGGGATCGCTGAGCGGCGAACGCTCGCGACCGGCAGGATACGAACAAGGGCGGCTTTCCTCTCGCCCGAGGACGCCTGCGCCCAGCGCATGCGCTCCCGGCCCGGCAGCGATCACATCGCCACGGCGTTTTCGTTCACGACCGGCTGCTGGGAAGCCATCTGTTCCGCGAGCTTCCGAGCTCGCCGCTGGACCAGCAGGCGGTAGGGCTTGACCTCGTTCTGGAGCTGGTCCTGCCACAAAACGAAGGTTGTCCGCGGGTCGGCATGATGGTCCGTATCCAACCGCGGCAAGTACTCCGGCTTGTATTCATAATTGCTATCCAGCATCTCTTCGTCGATGCGGAAGAACTTGACCTTGCTGTTCTTCAATAGCCCCTGCGCCAGCTGATTGTTGAAATCGACGCAGCGGCGGTTTCGAGCTGCATGCCTGATATCGATATAGTCGGCGGCCTCCTGCATTCTCTCGGGGGGAAAGCTCGCAAGGCGGGAAGTAACCGAAACGAATGCGCTATCGCGCAGCGGGCAGGGTTGAGGCGCCAGAATGCAGATGCTCCTGATGCTCTTCGACACCTGGCTGGCCTCGAGAATCTCCCCTATGAAATTATTGAGGGAATCGATCCTTTCCTGGAAGAACGACTCCTCGTGTATCTTCATCGATTCGCAAAATTTGCGATAATAGCTGAATTCTACATCCACTTCCCCAAAATGAAGAAGCAAATCTTTCTGAGTTGGTATCAACGCCAGATTCCGAACAACAACTCCATGCCCAACGGCAGACTTATTGTTCACCAATCCCTTCATGGTCGACGCAGAAAATACATTCACCGAAAAATTTCCATGAACGTCGAACTTGAACTGACGCGTACTCGACGAGCCACAAAACATATACATGTTTTCCCCCGACCTTGCGGTGCCAATCGAAAACTAGGATCGATATAACGATAAAATCGATACAAAATGGCGCCATACAAAACAAAACCGCCATACGCAGCGTCGCACCGAGACACTACGATGGCAACATCATTTGCCCTCGGAATCGAACATCCCCACTCGATTCGATTTACACGATCGTCCTGCTTGCACGCTCTTGGGTCAGGCAGGCCGCCCGACAAACCACCCGGCACGAGCCTCGCGATGGACAGCAGCGTCGCCCGTTTTCCGACGTTAGGGAATCATCGATGCAACTCTGCGTCAGTGCGCCGACAAGGCAGGGTTCCCGGAAGGCAGCCAATGAAAAAGGCGGCGCAAGCGCCGCCTTACCCTGTTCCGAAGCCTGAGTGCCCCGCGCTCAGTGCGCCAGCAGCAGCGGCACCGTCATGCGCTCCAGCATGTCGCGGGTGACGCCGCCCAGCACGAATTCGCGCAGCCGCGAATGGCCGTAGCCGCCCATGACCACGAGGTCGATGTTGCGTTCCGCCACTTCCTTCAACAGCACGTCGACGATGCCCTCGTCGCTGGCCGGCACCAGCCGGCGCAGTTCGACATTCTTGTCATGGCGCGACAGATGCTCGGCGAGGTCGGCTCCGGGCAGGCGGCCCGGCCTGGCCTTGCCGGTCTCGACGACCGTCACCTCGACGAAATCCGCCTTCTCCACCAGCGAGCGCGCCTCGGAGACCGCGCGGGCGGAGGCACGCCCGCCATCCCAGGCCACCATGATGCGGCGGGCGGAAAACGGCTTGGCCTGCTTCAGCGGCACCAGCAACACCGAGCGGCCGGAATCGAACAACACCGATTCGGCGATCACCTCTTCCGCCCCCATCCTGTCCGGGTCGGACTGGCCGACAATGGTGAGGTCGAACAGCCGCGCCATGGTGCCGATCTGCTCGGCCGCGCCGCCCGGAGTGCCGTCGATGCTGCGCACCGCGGCGCTGATGCCGACGGAGCGGGCCGCCTCGCCGAAACGATCGACCGCCACGCGGGCGAGCCGCTGGCCTTCGGCGCGCTGCGCCTCAAGGAAATCGGTGGAAAACGCCTCGGTATAGACCGGCGGAATGTCGATATCGTAGCTTACCGCCACGGCGGTCAGGTGCGCATCCAGCGCCGCCGCCGCGGAAACGGCATAGTCGGTGGTCGCATCGGTACCCTCGCCGACTCGCAGGCTGACGAGAATGTCCTTGATCATGGCCTTCCTCCGCTCTCCAGGTTTGTTCATTCTTACCTCCCACAAGGTGGCGTCGTATTGACCGGCGTCAAGTCCGGCCATTCCCCTACGTCATTCCGGCGACGCGGCTTTCGCGCGCCCTTCACCGGAGAATAGTGATGGCCGGGTTCGCGCGTGCCGTTCTTGTCGGCGCCCTCCTCCTCGGAGCGTGGGAGCTCGCCGTCCGCCTTGCCGGCGTGCCGGCCTATATCCTGCCGGCCCCCTCGCGCATCGGCGTCGCGCTGTGGAGCAACCGGGCGATCCTGTTCGACAACGCGCTGATCACGCTCGGGGAAATGCTGCTCGGCCTCGCCTGCGGCGCCGCGCTCGGCATAGCCTGCGCCCTTGCCATGGCGACGTCGCCGGCGATCCGCCGCGCCATGCGGCCGGTGCTGCTGGTGGCGCAGGCCCTGCCGGTGTTCGCCATCGCGCCGCTGCTGGTCATCTGGTTCGGCTTCGGCCTCGCCTCCAAGATCGTGATGGCGAGCCTGATCATTTTCTTTCCCGTCGCCTCCGCCTTTCACGACGGGCTCGCCCGTGCCGACCAGGGGCTGATCGATCTCGCCCGGCTGCACGGCGCCGGCGATCTCGCCTTGCTGCGCTTCATCCGGGTGCCCGCGGCGCTGCCGGCGCTCGCCTCGGGGCTGCGCGTCGCCACCGCGGTGGCGCCGATCGGCGCGGTGGTGGGGGAATGGGTCGGCGCCTCGGCCGGGCTCGGCTACCTGATGATCTACTCCAATGCCCGCATGCAGACCGACATGGTGTTCGCGGCGCTGACCATCCTGCTCGCGGTGGCGCTGATCCTGTTCGCGCTGGTCGACCGGGCGCTGGCCCGTCTGGTGCCCTGGGCGCCCGAGACGCTTGCTGTGCATGAGTGAACCCAGGCCGAGCGGTATACTTATGATGTGTTAACCTCCACGGGAGAACGTAGGCTTTCCGCCGGTCCTGTGAGGATCCATGATTTCGCGCCAGGTTCTCTATGAAGCACTGGTGGACGTGTTCGAGCTCTCGCCCGTCGCCATTTGCATTTCGACGGCCGAATATGTGTCCCGGTACATCGTGGCAAATCCGGCCTATCTGAAAATGATCGGCCGCAGCTGGGAGGAGATCGCCGGTCAGCCGATGTTTCTGGACACCGCCAGGCCCCTCGACGACCCGCAGCGGCTGCGCCGCATCCACCAGCTGGAAACGGTCGGCCTGTACGAGCTCGAAGAGGTCGATCTGCGGCACTCTTCCGGGCGCATCATTCCCACGCTCATCTCGACGCAACGCCGCACCATCAACGGCCAGCGCCTCGACATCGAGATCATCATCGACAATTCCGAACGCAAGGCGTTCGAGCGCGGCATTCTGGAGGCGGCCTATACCGATGTCGTCACCGGGCTGCCGAACCGTGCCGCCTTCGATCGGAAGCTGCACGCTATGCTGGCGCAGCGCCGGCCCGGCGAAGGCATCAGCCTCGCCTATATCGACCTCAACGGCTTCAAGTCGATCAACGACCGCCATGGCCACGCGACCGGCGATCGGATGCTGCGGCATCTGGCCGAGAGACTGCGTACCCGCGTGAATCCCGAGCACTTCGTGGCACGGATCGGCGGCGACGAATTCGTGCTGCTTTTCACCTTTCAGCCGGACGAGGCGCCGACCGCCGACGCGCTGCACGCGCTCGCCGAAACCATCTGCACGGCGATCGATGTCGACGGCCACCAGCTCAATATCGGCGCGGCCCTCGGCGTCGCCGTCACCGTCGAAGCCATCGACGCCGACGCGCTGCTCCGCCACGCCGACACCCTGATGTATGCCGCCAAGGCCACCGGCCGGACCATCGAGGTCGATCTCAGATGGATCGACGGTGCATGAGCCTGCACCTCTCGAATGACGACGCGCGGCGCATCTTCCTGGCGAAGCAGGGTCTGTCCCGGCAACCCGGACGGGCGCTGTCCAAGTCCGGCCTGCTCGATCTCGTCCACGAACTCGGCTTCGTGCAGGTCGACAGCATCGCCACGGTCGAGCGGGCGCATCACCACATCCTGTTCGCCCGCGCCCAGACCTATCGGCGCGAGCACCTGACCGCGCTGCTGGAGCGCGACGGCGAGCTGTTCGAGCACTGGACGCACGACGCCGCCATCATTCCCAGCGCCTTCTATCGCTACTGGAAGCACCGCTTCGCGCATGCGCAGGCCAATCTCGCCGAGCGCTGGCGCACCTGGCACGAGAACGGCTTCGAGCAGTCGATGGAGCATGTGCTCGACCGCGTCACCGCCGAGGGCCGGCTGATGGCGCGGCATTTCGAGGCCGAGCAGCGCCAGCCCGGCGGCTGGTGGAACTGGCATCCGGCCAAGACGGCGCTCGAATATCACTGGCGTACCGGCCGGCTCGCCATTGCCGGCCGCGAGGGTTTCCAGAAGATCTACGACCTCGCCGAACGCGTCATCCCCGTCCGCCATTTCGAGCCCGAAATCTCGCGCGAGGCTTTCGTCGACTGGGCCTGCTCCTCGGCGCTGGAGCGGCTGGGCTTCGCCACCCAAGGCGAGATCGCCGCCTTCTGGGACCTCGTCTCGCCGGAGGAGGCACGCGCCTGGGTACTGGCCAATCGCGAGAAGCTGGACGATGTCGTGGTGATCGCCGCCGACGGCAAGCCGCGTGCCTCCTTCGCCTTCGCCGGCAGCGGCCCGGCCTTCGACGCCCTGCCCGCCCCGCCGGCGCGGCTGCGGGTGCTCAGCCCGTTCGACCCGCTGCTGCGCGACCGGGCGCGCACCGAGCGCCTGTTCGGCTTCTTCTACCGCATCGAGGTATTCGTGCCGGCGCCCAAGCGGGTCTATGGCTATTATGTCTTCCCGCTGATCGAGGACGACCGGCTGATCGGGCGCATCGACATGAAGGCCGACCGCAAGGCCGGCAGCCTCGACGTGCGCCGCCTGTGGCTGGAGCCGGGGGTGCGCGCCTCCTCCGGCCGGCTGGAGCGCCTCGACGCCGAACTCGCGCGCATGGCCCGCTTCGCCGGGGTCGAACGGGTGGCCTATCTCGACGGCTGGCGCGGCGCATAGCCGGCTTCGCGCCGATTGCCGTGGCATACCCGCTCTGCTAGTCTTCGGCTGTCCGAGGGGTGTCCCGCCGGCCCGCAAGGGTCCAAGGGGCTGAGATGGCGCAAGCCAGACCCTTTGAACCTGATCCGGGTCATGCCGGCGAAGGGACGGAACGACGGCGGGGTCGCCTCCACACAGGGAGCATGCCCGCGCCGGATTTCCCCCGAAAGCTCATGTGCCGGATCTCCACAACGGGAGGAGATCCATATGTTCATCAAGACCATCGCCGCCGCCGGGATCGCCCTGGCGCTTTCGCTTGCTCCCGCCGCCGCCGCGGACAAGCTCACCGTGCTGCTCGACTGGTATGTGAATCCAGACCACGCGCCGCTGATCCTCGCCAGGGAGAAGGGTTTCTTCGCCGCCCACGGCCTCGATGTCGAGCTGGTGGCGCCGGCCGACCCGTCGGCGCCGCCGCGCCTCGTCGCCGCCGGCCAGGCGGAAGTCGCGGTCAGCTACCAGCCGAACCTCTATCTCTCGGTGAAGGAGGGCCTGCCGCTGGTGCGCTTCGGCACCCTGGTCTCCACCCCGCTTACCGCGCTGGTGGCGCTGAAGGACGGCCCCATCAAGTCGATCGCCGATCTCAAGGGCAAGACGGTCGGCTTCTCGGTCGCCGGGCTGGAGGACGCGCTGCTCGGCACCATGCTCGCCGATGCCGGCCTCAAGCCGACCGACGTCACCATGGTGAACGTCAATTTCGCGCTCTCCCCGGCGCTGGTCGCCGGCAAGGTCGACGCGGTGATCGGCGCCTACCGCAATTTCGAACTCACCCAGATCAGGCTCGAAGGCAAGGAAGGCATCGCCTTCTTTCCCGAGGAGCACGGGGTGCCGGTGTTCGACGAACTGGTCTACGTCACCCGCAGGGACCTGATCGGCGACAAGCGCCTCAAGCCTTTCCTCGCCGCCGTCGAGGACGCCACCATCTACATCCTCAACCACCCGGACGAGGCGTGGGGCGTGTTCGTGAAGGCCAATCCGAAGCTCGACGACGAACTCAACCGCACCGCATGGGCCGATACGCTGCGCCGCTTCGCCCATGCCCCGGCGGCGCTCGACACCGAGCGCTATGCGCGCTTCGGCGAATTCATGAAGAAGCACGGGCTCATCGACACGGTCGAGCCGGTCGCGACCTACGCGCCCGTCCTGCCCTGAGGCGGGAGGCCGCGCGTTCCGATGGCGCGCGGCCTCCTTGCTGCAAAGCCGCAAGTACCTTGCCGAACCTGCGAATTTGCCGATTTCGTTCTTCCGGCCCGTGCCTTGCGGTGCTACCCGTCCCAAAGGGCCGATAGCGCGGGCGCGGGGGAAACGACATGGGCAATGGCGGTTATCACGCGGTAGCGGTTGTCGTCGGCGTGGCGGTCGGTCTCGCCGGCGTCGCCTTCCATCTCGGCGTCGATGGGCTGATCGCCGCCTGGCCGTCGCTGCTGCGCGATACGCTCGGCCTGTCGGGCACCGCGCTCCATGCCGCCGGCGGTGCGGTCGCCGCGATCATGGCCGTCGTCTCGCTCTGGCTGGTGCGCCGCTTCGCTCCCGAGGCCGGCGGGTCGGGCGTGCCGGAGATCGAGGGAGCGATGGAGGGCCTGCGCGAGGTGCGGTGGCATCGCGTGCTGCCGGTGAAATTCGTCGGCGGCCTCTTGTCGCTCGGCTCCGGCATGGTGCTCGGCCGCGAGGGCCCGACCATCCATCTCGGCGCCTCCATCGCCAAGGCCGCCGCCGACCTGACGAAGCTGCAGGCCGAGGACATGCGCGGCCTGCTGGCGGCCGGCGGCGCGGCGGGCCTTGCCGCGGCCTTCAACGCGCCGCTGGCGGCGGTGCTGTTCGTGATCGAGGAGACGCGGCGGCAATTTCCCTATAGTTCGCGCACCTATATCGCCGTCGTTCTGGCGTCCCTCGCCAGCGCCGTCGTCACCGAGCAGCTCACCGGCAGCGTACCCTATATGCTGCTCGACGTGTCGCAGATGCCCCTCGGCGCGCTGCCGGCCTTCATCGTGCTCGGCGCCCTGCTCGGCGCCGTCGGCGTCGGATTCAACCGCACGCTGGTCTGGTCGCTCGATCAGGTCCGCCGTCTCGGACTGCGGACGTCGTTCTATATATTCCCGCTCGCCGTCGGCCTCGTCGTCGGCGTGCTGATGTTCGTGCTGCCCGAGGCGACGCAGGGCGGCGAAGTGCTGGCGGTGCAGCTTGCCAAGGAGGCCCGGCCGCTGGGCGTGCTCGCCGTGATCGTGCTGCTGCGCTTCGTCATGACCATGGCGAGCTATTCCACCGGCGTCGCCGGCGGCATTTTCGCGCCCATCCTCGCGCTCGCCACCACCGTCGGCCTGTGCTTCGGCACCGGCCTGGAGATGCTGTTGCCGCTGCCGGAAAACACCCATGTCGGGCTTGCCGTCGCCGCCATGGGAGGATTGTTCGCGGCCACCATCGGCGCGCCGCTGGTCGGCATGGTGCTGGTGATGGAGCTCACCGGCGCCTACGGCCTTCTCGTCCCGGTGATGCTGACGACGATCGTCGCCAACATGGTCGCGCAGCGGCTCGGCGGCCGCCCGATCTACGAGATCCTGCTGGAGCGCACCCTGGCCATCGAAGCGAATGGCCAGCCGGCGCCCGGCCGGCGGTTCCGGCTTCGCCGGCGGTCCCGCGACATGAGCGGAATGGCCGCCGCCGACCAGGACAAGTAAGGCCGGGCTACGCCGCCGCCGGCACCGCATTGAGCTGCGCCGGGCCGCCGGGCGTCGCCTCCAGCGCGAGATGCCGTCCATGCAACGCGCGCAGCGTCGCCCGGTGGCCGATGGAGAGGATCGCCGCGCCCGGCAGCCGCCGGCGCAGCATCTGGTAGAGCGCCGCCTCGCCCGGCTCGTCGAGCGCCGAGGTGGCCTCGTCGAGCAGCAGCACGTCCGGCTTGATCAGCAGCGCGCGGGCGACCGCGAGCCGCTGCTGCTCGCCGCCGGACATCACCGAGGGCCACAGCGCCCGCTCGTCGAGCCGCGCGGCGAAGGCGTCGAGCCCCACCGCCTCCAGCACCTCGCGCAGCGCGGCGTCGTCGTGCTCGGCCATGGCGTCGGGATAGGCGAGCGCACCGCGCAAGGACCCAACCGGCAGATAGGGCCGCTGCGGCAGCACCAGCAGCCGCGCTTCCGGCGCCAGCGCCACCGCGCCGGAGCCATAGGGCCAGATGCCGGCAATGGCGCGCAGCAGCGTGCTCTTGCCCGAGCCCGACGGCCCGGTCAGCAGCACGCTCTCGCCACGGCCGATGGCGATCCCGTCGGCGGTGAGCAGCGCCCGCCCGTCCGGCAGCCGCAACTCGACATCGTCGAGCGCCAGCATCGCCCCGCCGGTCGCCGGCTGGTGGCGCCAGGCGTCGGCGGCGGTCTCGGCACGCGCGGTGGCGATGTTGTTCTCGAAGCCGATGAGACGATCCACCACCGCCTTCCACTCGGCCAGCGTCGAATAGGCGTTGATGAAGAAGGAGAACGAGCCCTGCACCTGGCCGAAGGCGGAGGAGGTCTGCATCAATTGCCCGAGCTGGATGGTGCCGGCGAAATAGGCCGGCGCCACCACGATGAAGGGGAACACGTTCGAGAACTGCCCGTAGCCGGCGGTGAACCAGGTCAGCCGCTTCTGGGCGATCATGATGCCCCAGTAATTGCCGATGATGTGGGAGAAGCGCTCGAGCAGCCGCGCCCGCTCCACCTTTTCGCCCTCCATCAGCGCGATCTGCTCGCCGTTCTCGCGCACGCGCACCAGGTCGACGCGGTAATCGGCCTCGAAGCGCTGCTGGTCGAAGTTCAGCTTCACCAGCACCCGGCCAATGAGATGGGTGAGCCAGGTGCCGACCGCGGCATAGGCGAAGGCCGCCCAGACCAGATAGCCCGGAATGTCCCACTCGCGGCCGAACAGGGTGAAGTGGAAGTCGCCGGATAGGCCCCACAGGATCACCGCGAAGGAGGCGAGCGTCATCACCGCGTTGAGCAGGCCGATGAAGATGCCAATGGTCTGGGCGATATAGGCGCGGATGTCCTCGGCGATACGCTGGTCGGGGTTGTCCGCCGTGTCGCCCTTCAGGCGCAGCCGGTAATGCGTCTGGTGGTCGAGCCAGGCCGAGAGGTACTTCTCGGTCATCCAGGTGCGCCAGCGGATCTCCAGCCATTGGCGCAGATAGATCTGGTAGACGGCGATGATGATCGCCCCGGCCGCATAGAGGCCGAACAGCCAGAACTGGTGGACGAAGGCGGGGTAATCCTTCTCCTGGATGGCATTGTAGAAGGCATTGTTCCACTGGTTGAGCAGCACGGTGGCGTAGACCCAGCCCACCTCCAGCGCGACCACGGCGCCGAGCAACAGGCCGCCCCGCCATTTGTCCTCGCCGCGGAAATAGGGGGTCGACAACCGCCAGACGTCGGACAGTAGGCTGAGAATGGCACGCACGGGGAATCTCCGGCCGGAAAGGCATGGGGCAGCGCATGGGCAGCGCCGGGCAAGGCGCATGCTGCGAGACTAGCCGAGGTAATGCGGGCGGGAGAATGGCCGCGAGATTAAAGTTTGGTCAGGTGCCGGAGCCGCCCGGCAGGCGCGGCGGCAGCCTGCCGGGCGGTCGATGCGAGAAGGGCGGCGTCCGTGCGGACGCCGCCCTTCCCGTTTCGTGGAATGTCGTCGGCCGTCACTGGGCCGGCTTGGCGGCCGCCGGTGCGCCGGCCGGGGCCTTGGCTGCGGCCGCCGGAGCGGCGGATGTGCCGGCGGCGGCCGGCGCATTGTGCTTCATCCCCTGCCAGGGCTGCTTGGACTGATGCAGCGTCTGCCAGAAGGCCGCGCGCTCTTCCTTGCTGCGTCCGGCGGCCGAAGCTGCGGTGATGCCGAACGTGGCAATGAGGGCGGTGGCGAGAAGAATGCGAAACATGAGTCTCTCCTTAAAACGACAGCGTCGCGGGACGACGGTGCGTGCTTTCGGAGAACTATTTATGTCGCTAGCGATCCAATCGTAAGGGAAGCTCACGCATCCCTGATCTTGCGAATTCGCATGGAACGCAAAGGCGCTCAGATGAAGCGCTTGCGGATGTTCTGGCTCACCATGTCCAGCAGCGAGACGGTGACGATGACGATGATCAGGATCGCCGCGGCGTTCGAATAGAGGAAGCCGCGCATGGTCTCGTTGAAGGTCATGCCGATGCCGCCGCCGCCGACGATGCCGAGCACGGTGGCCGAGCGCACATTGGATTCAAAGCGATAGAGCGCATAGGAGATCCAGAGCGGCAGAACCTGCGGCAGCACGCCATAGATGATTTCCTGCAGCCAGGTGCCGCCGGTGCCGCGAATGCCCTCGACCGGCGCCGGGTCGATCTGCTCCACCGCTTCCGAGAACAGCTTGGCGACGACGCCGGTGGTGTGGACGAACAGCGCCAGCACGCCGGCAAAGGGGCCGAGGCCGACGGCGGCGATGAAGATCAGCGCGAAGACCAGCTCGTTGATGGCGCGGCAGGCGTCCATCAGCCGGCGCACCGGGAACGCCACCCAGCGCGGCACCACATTGTCGGCGCACAGGATGCCGAAGGGGATGCCGGCGATCACCGCCAGCAGCGTGCCCCAGACGGCAATGGCGAGCGTCTCCAGCATCGCATTGGTGTAGACGTCCCAATCGGTGAAGTCGGGCCGCAGGAAATCGGCGCCGAGGATCGCCATGTTGCCGGCGTCGCGCCACAGCTGCGCCGGGTTCATCTCCGCCTCGTGCCAGCAGAACACCAGCACCACCACCGCGAGCGCGGCAAGCGCGAGGCGTGTCAGCCGGGTGGCGAGCGGGGTTACCGGCGGCAGGGGAAGCGCGGCGATGGTGGCGCGGTGGGCGTCGTCGGCGGCGAACATCGGAGTCTCTCCAGAAGATCGTCGTCCCGGATGGCTCGGGGCTCAGCCGGGATCACCAGATAGACGTCATCCCGGAACGGCCGTCCGCCGTATCCGGGATCGCGTGCAGAACGGGGAGCCGATCCCGGATCGCCGCGGGCGCGGCGTCCGGGATGACATGGCCGGGAAACCCGACCTCACATGGCGGGCAGCTTCTTCAGCTGCGCGTCGAGCTGGGCGAGCTGGGCGTCGATCTTCTTCAGCTCGGCGGTCTTTTCGTCCGCCGAGAGCTTGTCGCTCTTCTCGGCCTTGACGCGGGCCTTGAACAGTTCGAGCTGGCGGATCGGGATCAGCTGCGCGTCGGAGGAGGCGAGGAACGGACCCCAGCCATCCGAGGTCTTGGCGAGCACTTCACGCGCGGCCGCCACTTCTTCCGGGGTGCCGAGGCGGCCATAGGTCATGAAGAAGGTGTAGATCTTGGCCTTCAGGTCGGCCGGCAGGTCCTTGCGCCACACGATCGGGTCGCCGGCGATCATCGGCGAGCGCCACACTTCCTTGATCTTCTTGGCTTCTTCCGGGCGCGTCATCTGCAGGCGCGTCATGTTCTCGGTATTGTTGGTGGCGAAGTCGACCTGCTTGTTGGCGACGGAGAGCAGGTTGGCCTCGTGGTTGCCGGTCACGACGCGCTTGTAGCACTTGGTCGGGTCGACATTGTTGAGGGCGAACACGTAGTAGCTCGGCACCAGGAAGCCCGAGGTGGAGTTCGGGTCGCCATTGCCGAAATTATAGCCCTTCGAACAGTCGAGGATGTCCTTGAGGCCGTTGATGTCGCTGCGGTCGGCATTGGTGACGATCAGCGAATAATAGCCGCTGGAGCCGTCCGGCTTGGCCGTCTTCACGAACACTTCGCCGTTGGCGCGGTCCACCGCTTCCATCGCCGACTTGTTGCCGTACCACGCCACGTCGACCTTCTTGAAGCGCATGCCCTCGATCACGCCGGCATAGTCGCCGACGAAGAACGGCTTCACCGGCATGCCGATGGCCTTTTCCATGGCGACGAGCAGCGGCTCGAAGCTCTTGGCGAGATTGGCGGAGGACTCGGTGGAGATGAAGCCGAAATTGAGCTCCTTGATCTCGTCGGCGGCGCGGGCGGGCGCGCTCGCGAGGGCGGCCAGCGCGAGGCCGGCGGCAATGAGACGCTTCATGGGGGTCGCTCCTGTCAGGATACGGTTTCGGACGAATGGGCTTCGAGCGCCGCCCCGGAGGTCGGCACCGCGAATTGGCTCGGCAGGATGAGTTCCTCGGCGCTGGCGCCGTAGAGCTCGGTAAGGAACGGGCCGGTGATGCGCGAGGCCGGGCCGTCGAACACGACGCGGCCGGCATTCATGGCGATCACCCTGTCGAAATAAGCGGTGGCGTAGTCCACCTGGTGCAGCGACACGACCAGCGCGATGCCGTGGTCGCGGCTCAGGGTCACCAGCGTGTCCATGACGCGCTTGGCCGATTTCGGGTCGAGCGAGGCGATCGGCTCGTCGGCGAGCACCAGCTTGGCGCCCTGCACCAGCGCGCGGGCGATGGCGACGCGCTGCTGCTGGCCGCCGGAGAGTTCGCGCGCCCTCTTGTGGGCGTGCGCAGCGATGCCGACCTCGGCCAGCGCCGCCAGGGCGGTGCGCTTCTCGTCGGCGTTGAACAGGCCGAGCGTGCCACGCAGGCTGCTCATGCGGCCGAGCGCGCCGACCAGCACATTGGTCATCACCGTGAGTCGGCCGACCAGGGCGAATTGCTGGAAGACGAGGCCGATCTGCCGGCGGGCGCTCCGCACATCGGACGCGAGCCGGCCCTTGTCCTGCACGCTGACGCCGAACGAACGGACCGCCCCGCTGCCGGCATCGGCCAGTGCCAGCCCCGAGGCGATGCGGATCAGCGTCGACTTGCCGGAGCCGGAGGCACCGATCAGCGCCACGCGCTCGCCCGGCTGGATACGGAGCGACACGTCGTCGACGGCCCGCATGGAGCCCCAGGTCTTGCTGACATGGTCGATTTCGAGCGCCGCCGCCATTCGGTGTCCCTCTTCGCCCATCGGGGTCGACGAGGGCGTAGCGGCGGCAGATGACGTCGGGATGAATGGTGCGTTACACTTGTATGACATTCCTCAACGTCATGTGTCCCGCTCCCCCCTCCCCCCGCATCGATCGGCTGTGCTCCCGCCATGCTCTATCTCGCCACGCTGCTGCTCACCATGGTCATCCTGCCCGTCGTCTCCATCGCCTCGGAACTGGCGAGCGCGGGATCGGTGGCCGGCTTTTTCATCATCGCCAGCAAGTGGTTCGTGTTCTGGGCGGTGGGGGTGCGGCTGCTGCTCGCCGGCCTGACGCAGCTGTTCAAGCCGGGCTTCACCGCCGCCTCCATCCTCGGGGTCGACGACACCCGCGCGCATGTGCTGGTGCAGGAGCTCGGCTTCGCCAATCTCGCCATCGGCACCGCCGGCCTGCTGTCGCTGCTGATCTCCAGCTGGGTGTTTCCGGTCGCCTATGTCGGCGGCGCGTTTCTCGGCCTCGCCGGCCTGAACCATCTGCGCCGGCCGCACCGCACCTTCCGCGAGAACATGGCCATGATCAGCGACCTGTTCGCCGCCTTCATCCTGTTCGCCGCCTTCGTCATCGCCCAGTTCTGAAACGGGCCGCGCCATCGCGCGGACCGGCCGTCAGCGCCGCCGGAACCCGACATAGCCGCCATCGGCATCGTAGAGGACGTCATAGCCGTTCAGCAGGTGGAAGCCGGTATTGACGAAGGGCCGGTCGGCGACGCGCAGATGGATGGCCTCCGGTGCCAGCGGCGAACCCCCGCCCACCGCGAAGCGGTAGAGCTCGAACGCCGCCTCCCCCGTCCCGACGCTCACCGCCACCTGCGTGCCCGGCGGCAGCGAGCCCGTCGCGCCGGCCGCCTGCGCGGCGGGGACGGTCATGTACATCACCGACACGCCGGTATCGACCAGCAGCGTCCCGCAGGCCGGCGGGATGGCGTCGTTCAGCGCGATGCAGGCCGGCGTCGCCGCCCAGTCGGAGCGATCGGCCTGGCGATCGAGCTTCAGGAAGCGGAAACCGCCGCGCGTGTTCTCGGCCGTCAGCCCGACATGCACGCCCTCCGGCGACAGGATGTAGCCGTTGCGCCGCGCGCCGGCGCCGCCGGTCACCCGCAGCAGCGGATTCCTGTCCGGCGTGCTCTGGCTCTGCATGTCGGCCTCGCGGGCGAAGCCGATTCCGACCATGGCGATGTGCTCGGGCATCTGCCGGGGCGTGCAGTCGCTTGCATAGTCGAGGCAGCGCAGCTCGGTTACCGCCAGCACCGGCATCGGCTCGGTGGTGACGGAGGCGCCCTCGGAGGCGCCCTCCTTGCCGGACAGCGTCACCGGCGTCACCACCCATTGCCCGACCATCTGCCGGCCGGAGCTCGAATAGGTCAGCTGGCCCGGCCCCTGGCTCGGCAGCTGGTCGAAGCCGGGAATATAGGCCGCCGCCACCACGATGCCGGTGGAGCCGGAATCGAGCTCGGCCCGCAACGGCTCGCCGCCGGGAAAGGCCAGCCCGATGCGCGGCACCGCCTCGATGACGCCACCCGGCCGGGCGTTGAGGTAGCGCAGGAAAAGCCCCTCGCGGAACGGCGCATAGTCTGGCGCGTCGGCGGCCTGCGCCGCTCCGGCCGCCAGCAGCAGCGCCGCCGCGATCATCGCCCGCCGCATCGGCTTCCCCTCACATATTGGGATAATTCGGCCCGCCGCCGCCTTCGGGGGTGACCCAGGTGATGTTCCGGTTGGGGTCCTTGATGTCGCAGGTCTTGCAGTGCACGCAGTTCTGCGCGTTGATCACGAAGACCTCCTCGCCGTCCTTCTCCACCCATTCATACACCCCCGCCGGGCAGTAGCGATTGGACGGGCCGGCATAGACGTCGTGCTCGGAACGCTTCTGCAGCGCCATGTCGGCCACCCTGAGATGGACCGGCTGGTCCTCCTCATGATTGGTGTTGGACAGGAACACCGAGGACAGCCGGTCGAACGACACCACGCCGTCCGGCTTGGGATAGGCGATCTTCCTCGATTGCGCCGCCGGCTTCAGCGTCGCGGAGTCCGGCTTGCCATGCTTCAGCGTGCCGAACGGCGAGACCCCCAGCAGCGTGTTCGCCCACATGTCGAGCCCGCCCAGCGCGATGCCGGCATAGGTGCCGAGCTTCGACCACAGCGGCTTGACGTTGCGCACCTTCCACAGATCGGCGCCGATGGCCCCGGTTCGCCAGCCCTGCTCGTAGCCCTCCAGCACGTCCTGCGCCCGCCCGGCGGCAATCGCCGCGGCCGCCTCCTCGGCGGCGAGCATGCCGGAGAGCACCGCATTGTGGCTGCCCTTGATGCGCGGCACGTTGACGAAGCCGGCGGCGCAACCGATCAGCGCCCCGCCGGGGAACACGGTGCGCGGCACCGACTGATAGCCGCCCTCGGTGATCGCCCGCGCCCCATAGGACAGCC